>NZ_JBEXSJ010000004.1:0-290086 GCF_040613535.1 Kribbella sp. NPDC006257 | reverse complement strand
TGTTTTTTTTTTTTTTTTATTTTGTTTTTTTTTGTGTTGGGGTTTTTTTTTTTTTTTTAACTTGGGGCGGTGGGTGGGGTGCGGGGGTGGGTCAGGAGGAGGGGAGGAGTTCGTGGGTGGTCTTGCGTTCGGCGTAGAAGGAGAGGAAGGGGATGGTGCCGGCTAGGGCGACCAGGAGGAGGCGGGGGAAGCTCCAGCGGACTCTGCGGAAGAGGTCGAAGGTGGCGAGCAGGTAGACCATGTAGAGGAAGCCGTGGAGCGGGCCGACCACGTTCATCGCTGCGGGGTTGTCGCCCAGGTATTTGAGGGGCATCGCGATGAAGAGCAGGACCAGGAGCATGACGCCGACGATGTAGGCGATGACCCGGTAGCGGGTCAGGGCGCCTCGGGTGGCCGCCGAGAGGGCGGGGGTCGGGGTGCTGGTCTGGCTGGCGGGGTCTGCGGGGGAGGTCACCTTGAAAAGGTACCGCTTGCTGGAGATGGGGCTCTGAGGCGGTCGGGGTGGGCGGACATGGGACGGAGCTCTGGGGGCGTTGAGCTAGATGGGCGTCGGGACACTGCCATGCGGCGGTCGGGGTGGGTGGGTATGGGGCAGCGTCGCGCGCCGTGCGACGTGGGTGGGCATGGGACAGCGCGACCGGGCGGCGAGGCGGCTGGTTGTGGGACAGCGCGACCGGGCGGCGGACGTGGCTGGGTATGGGCAGCGTCGCGGGGCGGGCGAAGTGGGGGCGGGACGGTGCGACGGGGCGGCGGCTAGGCCAGATCGACCCGGTCGTCCGTTGGTGGCGGCGACCGCGGTGATCGTCGCGCCGGCGCGATGGGGCGGCCGAGGTAGCTGGGTGTGGGTGCGGCCGGCGCGGAGGTGGGGGCTCGGTGTTGGGGCGAGCTGGGCCGGGTTAGTTGGTTGCTGGGTCGCGGTGGGCGTCGCGGACCATGCGGTTCCACATCCAGAGGGTGAAGAGGGCGAAGATCCACCATTGGAAGGCGTAGGCGACGTTGCGGAGGCCGGCGTGGTCCGTCGGGGGAGCGGGGGGCGGGACGATGGCGGGGGCGTCGGCCGAGGCGGGCGTGGGGGACGCCGGGGTGGGGGAGGTGGGCGACGCGGGGGTGGGGGAGGTGGGCGACGTGGGGGTGGCGGAGGACATGACTACGAAGGCGTCGTAGAGGCGGTAGTTGACCAGGTGGACGATGGTGGGGATTCGGAGGGATTGCAGGATGCGGGACTTGGTGTCGTCGCCGGAGGCGTCCTGGGCTTCTGAGGAGACGACGGAGCCGGTGAGGTTGACTCGGCCGGCGGGTGGCTTCGCTGCTGGGTGCGAGGGCGTGGGCACCCAACCGCGGACGATCATCACGGCGCCGGAGGTGGGGGCGGCAACATCCGGGCCGGGATCGGTGCCGTCCAGGAGGAGGGGAGTGACGACCCAGAAGCCGTTGCGGTCTCCGAGGCGGCGGTCGGAGATGTAGAGCTGGTCGGCTGCGGGGCCCCAGGTGCCGGTGACGGTGACTCGGCGGCCGACGGCCTTCGAGGGGAGGCCGTCGTTGATGGAGAAGAGGGACTGCAGCGGCACCGGAGCGCCGGCCGCTCGGGCGGCCGTGGCCTTCGCGGTTTTGGAGTGGTACACGTCCAGCTGCCAGACGCCGAGCACCGACATCACCGCAGCGATCGCGAGCGCCAGCGCAAGCAAGCCGAGCCAGCGCGGTGTCAGGATCGTGCGCCACAACGGTCGCGCTGGCTGAGTGACCGGTACTGGGGTCTCAGTGGTCGGCGCGACTGGCATCAGTACCTCAACGTGCTGCGGCTGCGGCCAACAGGTCGCGGCAGAGTACGCCCAGCTCGATCCCCGCGGCCTCGGCAGCCAGCGGGACGAGCGAAGTCTCAGTCATCCCCGGAGCCACGTTGACCTCCAGGAACCACGGCACACCAGAGGCGTCCACCACCAGGTCCGAGCGCGACAGGTCCCGCAACCCGAGCGCCTTGTGCGCGGTGATCGCGGCGTCGGCGCAAGCCTGAGCCACCGCAGGACCAAGGCGGGCCGGCACGATGAACTGCGTAGCCCCGGCCGTGTAGCGAGCCTCGTAGTCGTAGAACCCCGAGTCCGGCTGAATCTCCACCGCCGGCAGCGGCCGCGGACCGTCGCCGGTATCGACCACCGTCACGGCGACCTCGGTCCCCACGATGAACCGCTCGATCAGCGCGACCGGCCCATAGGCGTAGCTGTTCACCATCGCCGACGGCAGATCCTCGACCGCGCGCACGATCGACGCACCGAGCGCCGAACCACCACGAGCCGGCTTCACCACAAGCGGAAGACCGATCTGAGCAACCACGGCCTCCATCAATGCCGCAGCGCCAAGCTCCCGGAAAGTGTCGTGGCCGAGGACGATCGACTGCGGTGTGTGCAGACCGGCCGTCCCGACCATCGTGCTCGCGACCGGCTTGTCGAACGCGGTCCGGCAAGCGGCCGCATCGGCGCCGACGTACGGAACGCCGTACAGGTCGAGGACCTGGCGGAGCGCGCCGTCCTCGCCGGTGACGCCGTGCAGGACCGGGAAGATCGCATCGGGTGGATCGTTGCGTAGCCGGTCGACCAGGCTCGCGTCGACATCGCGCTGCTCGACCTCCACGCCGACGCTGCGCAGCGCCTCGGCCACGCGTCGGCCGGAGCGCAGCGAGACGTCGCGCTCGTGCGACAGTCCACCGGCAAGTACCAGCACTCGACCCAGATCACTCATAGAACTTTCCCGATCACTCGTGGGCGACTCCGGCGGGGCGCCGGTCCCGAGGCCCATTCGAACGGTACCGCTACCCGTTGGCGGACCGTGGAGCCGCCCGAAGATCCATGCGCAACCTTTGCGCGGGACCCATCAGCTCAGCTCCGGTCCCGGAGCGTCGTAATTGTGGCCGTGGCCGGCCGGCAGCGGACCGAAGGTCTGCCGGAGCTCGAGCTCCTCGTTGATCACCGCGGACAACCGGGCGACCCCTTCGGTGATCCGTTCCGGAGTCGGATGACAGTACGAGAGCCGCATGCACTGGGAGCCGAAACCGTCCGCGAAGAAGGCGGTTCCGGGCACATAGGCCACTCGCGCGGTGACGGCGCGCGGCAGCATCGCCTTCGAGTCGAGTCCCTCCGGCAAGGTCAGCCAGACGTAGAACCCGCCACCGGGCCGGGTCCAGGTCGTTGCTGCAGGCATCTTGTCCGCCAGGGCCGCGAGCATCGCGTCCCGACGCTCGCGATACATCTCGCGGAACTGCTTCACCTGCCCCATCCAGTCGTGCCGGGTCAGGTAGGACGAGATCGCGAGCTGGCTGAAGACCGGCGGGCACAAGGTCGCCGACTCCTGCGCCAGCACGAGTTTCTCCCGTACGGCGTGCGGCGCCGCGACCCAGCCGACCCGGAAGCCCGGCGCGAACGTCTTCGAGAACGAGCCGAGGTAGATGACGCCTTCGCGGTCGTCCGCGCGCAACGCCGGCAGCGGATCGCCGTCGAACCCGAGCAGCCCATAGGGGTTGTCCTCGAGCACCAGCAAGGAAGCCCGCTGACAGATCTCCAGCACCCGGCGGCGCCGCTCCAGCGACATCGAGATGCCGGCCGGGTTGTGGAAGTTCGGGATCGTGTAGAAGAACTTGATCTTCTTGCCGGCCGCCCGGACCGTCTCGATCGCCTGCTCCAGCGCCTCCGGCAGCACACCGTTGTCGTCCATCGCGACGTGCACGACCTCGCACTGGTAAGCGCGAAAAACGCCGAGCGCCCCGACGTACGACGGAGCCTCGCAGAGCACCACGTCGCCCGGATCGCAGAACACCCGGGTGACCAGGTCCACCGCCTGCTGGCTGCCGACCGTGATCACCACGTCGTCGGGATGCGCGTCGATGCCCTCGATCCGCATCACGTCGCAGATCTGCTCGCGCAAGCCGGGATCGCCCTGGCCGGAGCCGTACTGCATCGCGGTCGAGCCGTGGTCGATCACCAGGTCGCGGACCGCGCTGCCGACCACGTCGAGCGGCAGCCCGGCGATGTTCGGCATCCCGCCGGCCAGTGAGACGACCTCCGGCCGGCTGGCGACCGAGAAGAGCGCTCGGATCTCCGATGCGGTCATGCCCTTGGTCCGTGCTGCGTACCGGTCGACGTAGTTGTCGAGACGGGTCTGCCGGACATCGGGCAGGTCAGCACTCACGGTGGCGCTCCAAGACGGACTCGAGGGGAAGGTCCAGGTTACGCCGAAGTAGCCACCCGTGTTCGCGTGCCCGGGCTGCCGATCGGCGCGACCTCTCACTACCATGCCTTATAGGGGAAAGTTCGGCCACGCCACCGACTGGTGGCTGAGACGGCCGTCCAGGACCCTGCACACCTGGAAGGCAGGATCAGGATGAGCGTGGGCAAGACGTTCGGCTGGACCCTCGGCGGGCTGCTACTCGGCGTACTGGCCGGGTTCGCCGGGGAGTTGTTCCGGCGCCAGCCGGCGGCCAAGGTGCAGCAACGGTACGTCGCTCCGCAGGCGGCCCGGACCCCCGACGCCAGAACCCCGGCCCCGGCTGCTCGATGAGGTTCTGATGGGCCGCCGGCTGGAACCGCTGACACTCGCCAACCTCGGTGAGCTGCCTGCGCCCTGCCGTGCCTGCGTCTTCTGGGAGCTCGATCCGGTCGCCGCCCGGCAGGCCGGGCGCACGGGTGACACCGCACTGGAGAAGGAAGCTTGGCTCTCCCAGCTGCTGCTCGACTGGGGTACGGCGGGAGTCGTCCTGTTCGTCGACGACGAGCCCGCCGGGTACGCCGTGTACGCGCCGGCCGCCTATCTCCCCAGGATCCAGGCCTTCCCGACCGCCCCGGTCAGCCCGGATGCCGTCGTCCTCGCGACCGGCCGGGTGCAACCGCGCTACCTCGGGATGGGCCTCGGCAAGGTTCTCGTCCAGGCCGTCGCCAAGGACGTGCTGAAACGCGGATTCCGCGCGGTCGAAGCGTTCGGTGACTCCCGCTGGGACGGACCGGACTGCGTCTGGCCGACCGACTTCCTGCGCGCGGTGGGCTTCGGCGTCGTCCGGGAGCATCCCCGCAATCCACGGCTCAGGCTGGATCTGCGCTCGACGGTGACGTGGCGCAGTGAGACGGCGGCCGCGGTCGAGCGGTTGATCGGCGTCATCCGCCCAGAACATTCGCCGCCGGCGCCGGTGACAGTGCGCGACGGACTGAGTCGCGAGCCGCTGAAGTAGTGGCGATCTTCCTGGCCGACGTCGTGATGGTGGTGCACGGCGCCTTGCTGGTCTTCTTCCTGATCGGCGGCTTCCTCGCCTGGCGGTGGCCGAAGGTGATCTGGGCGCACCTGTTCGTCGGCCTCTGGAACCTCAGCATCGTCATCCTCGACTTCGGCTGCCCGGTGACAGCGCTGGAGAAAAACCTCCGCCGCCGCGGCGGCGAGCAGCCGTACGCCGGTGGCTTCATCCAGCACTACATCGACGGCACCGTCTACCCGGCCGGCTACACCTGGGTCGCCGAGAAGGTCGGCTTCGCGCTGCTGGTGATCTCCTACATCGGCTTCTTCGTACTACGGAGAAGGAGACGGCGCACCTGAGTCAGGGACCTTTCAGTGGAGACCCCGACGAAGGCAGCCCTCTTCGCACGCATACTGGTAGCCGTGTCCATCACTCGAGCCAGTCAGACACCGGTCGAGAGCTACCTGACCGAGATGAACCGCGCCTTGCAGGGCCCTCGGCGTCGGCGTGCGGACCTGATGGCCGAAGCACGGGACAGTCTCGAGGACGCCACCGAGGCCTTCGAGGCGGACGGACTGGATCGCTACCAGGCCGAGCAGCACGCCGTCGCGGACTTCGGCGAGCTCGACGAGGTGGTTCCCGGCTATCGCGCAGAGCTCGGGATCGCGCAAGGACGGCGTACGGCGCTGGCGTTGTGCCTGGTGTTGCTGGCTCAGCCGATCGTCTGGCTCGACGGTGCCTGGAGCTGGACCCAGCACTCCGGCATGCCCGCGCCGTTCTCAGTGTTCTTGAACCAATTCGTGATGCTGGTCGGTGGGACCGCGATCGCCGGGACCGTTGTCGCTCTGCTGGCTTCGGGGGTCGGACTGCGCTACCCGGCGGTCCGCGATCGCGTGACCAGGGCGACGGGTGTCTTCGGGCTCCTCAGCAGTGGCGCCGTCAGTGTTGTCGGGGTCGCCATGGCGACCACCAGTGCAGTCGCCAATCACGCCGGCGTGGGCGGCTTCGGGATCGTGTTCGTGTTCGTCGTGCTCCCGCTAGTGCTGGTGGGCCGGGCGGCCCACCGCTGCCTACGCCTGGCCTGACGCGCCGCGCGGCCGTAGTACGCCCTCGACAACGGCGCGGAACGCGTCCCACTCGCTCTTGCCGGTGGCGAGCATCTTCTGACCGGCCGACGTGAGCTGGTACGTACGCCGCTTGCGCCCGCCCACCGTGCTCCACTCGCTCGCCAGATAGCCGGCGCGCTCGAGCCGTCGCAACGCCGGGTAGAGCGTGCCCGTCGGCAGATCCAGCTCACCACCGCTGCGCTCCAGCAGGGCCTCCATGATCGCGTAGCCGTGCAGGGGCTCGTGCTCGACCACGGCCAGGATCATCGGGTCCAGGTGCCCTCGCAGCGCATCCGCCTTCATGTAGCCAGTCTACTCATACGCCTGCTAGTGTCGAGAGGCAACATGTAGCTGAGCTACATATGACCGCCAGGAGGCACCCGGATGACCGCGCAGACCACCATCCAGCGACCCGGGCAGGATCAGCAGCCGCCCGGCGGACTCCTGCACCGGGTCTCCGGCTGGGCCATGCGCCGGGCCGGCCTGGCGGTCTTCCTCTGGGTGCTCGCGCTCGTCGCGGTCACCGTTGCCTCGACGCTGGTCGGCAGCGCCTACCGCAACGACAACTCGCTGCCCGGCACCGACTCCCAGAAGGTGATCGACACCTTCCGCGCACACCAGCCGCAGGGCGAGACCGACTCGATCCAGATCGTCCTGTACGCCGGCAGCGGGCTGGCCACCCAGCGCGCCCGGATCGACCCGATGCTGGCAGCCGTCGGCAAGCTTCCGCACGTCGCAGCGGTCGCGAAGCCCGCCGAATCGCAGGACGGCCGGACGGCGTACGCGACCGTCGCACTCGATGTCGCAGCAGCGGACATGCCGGCCGAGGACGCTCGCGCGATCATCCACAAGGCGCAGGAGATCTCGACCGACGGACTCCAGGTAGAGCTGGGCGGAGACGTGGTCCGCAATGCTCAGGAGAGCGCCGGCGGTGCGTCCGAAGGCGCCGGAATCCTTGCAGCGTTGGTGATTCTCGTCCTGCTCTTCGGTTCCCTGCTCGCCGCGACCCTGCCACTGCTGACCGCGATCTTCGCCGTCGGCAGCACGCTCGGCCTGCTCGTCCTGGCAAGCCACTTCTTCAGCGTGCCCTCCTACACCGCACCAGTGATGATGCTGGTCGGCCTGGGCGTCGGCATCGACTACGCGTTGCTGATCTTCTCCCGCTACCGCAGCGAACTGCTCGATGGTGCTGATCGCCAAGAGGCAGGTCGCAAGGCTCTCGACACAGCGGGTCGCTCGGTGCTGTTCGCAGGCTGCACAGTCGTCATCGCCCTCCTCGGCCTGCTGGCTCTCGGACTCGGTTCCCTGCAAGGCGTCGCGCTCGGCGTGACGCTGACAGTCCTCATGACCATGCTGGCCGCAGTCAGCCTCCTACCGGCTCTACTCACCCTCTTCGGCAAGCGGATCGAGCGCAGTGTCCGCAAGCACGCCGCCAAGTCGCGACGCACTCCCGGTGACGGCTGGCGGAAGCTGGCCTCGCTGGTGCAGCGCGGTCCGTGGGTGCCGCTCGTGCTCGGAACCGTTGCCCTCGCAGCGCTCTGCTTGCCGGCGCTCGATCTGCGGCTCGGATTCGCCGACGCGGGCACGGATGCTCCGGCGAAGACCAGCCGGAAGGCGTACGACTTGCTGGCCCAGGGATTCGGGCCCGGCTTCAACGGTCCACTGATTGTCGTCTCGCAAGGCGATGAGGCCGCCGCGAACGCCCTCGGTCGCACCCTCGCCAACGACCCCGGCATCGCCGCGGTCACACCAGCGCAGCTGATGGCCGACGGCAAGGTCGCCACCGTGATGGCGTTCCCCAGGTCCGCCCCGCAGGACAAGGCGACCAGCGATCTCGTCGAGCGACTGCGGGACAAGACCCTGCCCGCACTGGAGACGCAGACGAAGGCCACCTATCTCATCGGTGGAGCAACAGCGGCCGCCGACGACTTCGCGGGCGCCGTCAGCAACCGGCTGCCGATCTTCGTGCTGGTCGTCGTCGGCCTCTCGGCGCTGCTGTTGACGGCAGTCTTCCGATCGATACTGATCCCCTTGAAGGCAGCGCTGCTCAACTTGCTCAGCATCGGTGCCTCGCTCGGTGTGATCACGCTTGTCTTCCAGCAGGGCTGGCTCGGCGCCCAGAAGGGCCCGATCGAGGCGTTCGTCCCGGTGATGATCTTCGCGATCGTCTTCGGTCTCTCGATGGACTACGAGGTCTTCCTGGTCTCCCGCATCCACGAGGAGTGGCGGCGCACCGGAGACGCGCAGAACGCCGTACGGGAAGGGCTTGCGCATACCGGCAGCGTGATCACCGCGGCGGCCGCGATCATGATCGTCGTGTTCGGGGCCTTCCTGCTCAGCCCGGACCGGATGCTGAAGCAGTTCGGTCTCGGGCTCGCGGTCGCCGTGCTGCTGGACGCTCTCCTGATCCGCTGCGTGATAGTCCCTGCCGTACTACGGTTGCTCGGCGACCGCGCCTGGTGGCTACCCCGCGGCCTCGATCGCGTCCTTCCGAAGATCGCGCTCGAACGCGACTGACGGGTCAGACGGTGAGTTGGCCGAAGCGGAGCATGCCGGTGGCGGCGTCCTGCTCCGGCGGGAGGTACACCCGCTGGATCGCGACCACGATCGCCTCGGCCACCACGTCGCGGAAGGCCGGGTCAGCGAGCCGCGACGAGTCGTGCGGGTTCGTCACGTAACCGATCTCCAGCCGGACCGCCGGCATCTTCGTCCGCCGCAGCAGGTCCCAGGTCTTCGCGTGCGTGCGGCAGTTCAGCAGATCGGTGCGGGCGACAACTTCGCGCTGCACCAGACCGGCGAACTGCTCGCCCACGCTGGACGAGGCGCCGTGCAGATCGGCGCCGTAGTAGTACGTCGCGACGCCCTGCGCAGCCGGGTTCATCGAACCGTCGGTGTGCAGCGAGACGCACAGATTCGCGTCCGTCTCGTTGGCGAAGGCAGCGCGGGCCAGCTCGTCCGGACCCTGATCCCGGCCGCGGGACAGATAAGCCCGTACGCCGGTCGCGCCGAGGCGACCCTCGATCCGCGCAGCCAGGTCGTAGGCCACGTCGGACTCGCGCAGCCCGAAGCCCTCCCAGCCGTAGTCGAACCCACCATGCCCGGGGTCGATCACCACGGTCTTGCCCGACAACCGCGGACCGGCCGCGCGAACAGCCTCCGAGGCGCGCAACGCGTCCGGCCGACCGCCGGTCGCCATCGGGCGGATCCGCTGCAGCGCCTTGAAGGTGGACGGGCCGCAGGTGCCGTCGGACGGCAGGCCCATGTTGCGCTGGAACTCGGTCACCGCGCGCTGGGTGTCCGGTCCGAAGATGCCGTCCACCCGAGCGACGGCGAACCCGAGCTCCTGCAGTTTCGCCTGCAGGCTGGCCACGTCGTCGCCGGTGAGCGGATGCGACGGGACGTACGTCAGCAGCCGGTCGCCCAGCCGCCAGCGGGCGTCATCGATCGCGCGATAGGTCTGTGGACCGACGATGCCGTCGATCATCAGTCCCCGGGCCTGCTGGAACCCCCGGACGGCCTGAGCGGTCGCCTCGTCGTACACGTAGTGATCACCAGGTTGCAGCAGGCCGAGCCGCTGCAGCTTGCCGATAATCTCGGCGACTGCTTCCCCACTGTCGCCGATTCGGTAGATCCGTGCGCCATCCGACGAATTGCCGACCATCAATGCTCCTTGCCGTGCGGCGGAAAAGTGTCCTGACCCGGAGGTCAGGACACCCGGTACTACGTTCAGCCGGTGAAAGCAGCCAGTTCCTTCAGCAGCGCGGCCTTCGGCTTCGCGCCCACGATGGACTTGGCCAGCTCACCGTTCACGTAGACATTGATGGTAGGGATACCGGTGACGCGGTAGTTGCTCGGGGTGACCGGGTTCTCGTCGACGTTCATCTTCAGGAAGGTCAGCTTGTCGCTGTGCTCGCCGGCCAGCTCCTCCAGGATCGGGGAGACCTGACGGCACGGGCCACACCACTCGGCCCAGAAGTCCACCAGGACGGGCTTGTCGCTCTTCAGGACCGTGCTGTCGAACTCGGCGTCGGTCACAGCGTTCATCTTCTCGCCCATGGCGATCTCCTTCGGTTGGTGCTCGAGGTGGTGTGTCAGGTGGTGCGGGGGTCAGACGCCGACCGGCTCGGTGGCCGCGGCGACCGCCGAGTTCGAGACGTCTTCCAGCGTGGCCAGGAAACGCTCGGCGTCCAGCGCGGCCGAACAGCCGGTGCCGGCTGCCGTGATGGCCTGGCGGTAGGTGTGGTCGACCAGGTCGCCGGCCGCGAAGACGCCCGGCAGGTTGGTCTTGGTGGAGCCGTTCTGAACCAGGACGTAGCCCTCGTCGTCCAGGTGGATCTGACCCTTGACCAGCTCCGAGCGCGGGTCGTGACCGATGGCGATGAACAGGCCGGTGACCGGCAGCTCGCGGGTGGCTCCGGTGACGGTGTCCCGCAGGGTGATCCCGGTCAGCTTGTCCTCGCCGTGGATCGCGGCCACCTCGGAGTTCCAGGCGAATTCGATCTTGTCGTTGGCGAAGGCCCGCTCGGCCATGATCTTCGAGGCGCGCAGCTCGTCGCGACGGTGCACGATCGTCACCTTGTCGGCGAACCGGGTCAGGAAGGTGGCCTCCTCGATCGCGGTGTCGCCACCGCCGATGACGGCGATCTCGTGCTGACGGAAGAAGAACCCGTCACAGGTCGCACACCAGGACACGCCGTGGCCGGACAGCCGCTCCTCGTGCTCCAGGCCCAGCTTGCGGTAACCCGAGCCCATCGCCAGGATCACCGTCTTGGCCCGGTGCACGGTGCCGGCCGAGTCGGTGACCGACTTGATGTCACCGGTCAGGTCGACCGCGACGATGTCGTCGGCGACCAGCTCCGCACCGAAGCGCTCGGCCTGGGTCCGCATCTCGTCCATCAGCGCCGGGCCCATGATGCCCGCGGAGAAGCCGGGGTAGTTCTCCACCTCGGTCGTGGTCATCAGCGCGCCACCAGCGGTGACCGAGCCTTCGAAGACCAGCGGGGCCAGCTGCGCACGGGCCGCGTACACCGCGGCTGTGTATCCGGCCGGGCCGGAGCCGATGATGATGACGTTGCGGACGCCTGCGTCGCTCATGAAGTGGGTTCCTCGGTTTGTCGTCGAGTGGTACGTCGTACTCAACGGATCCTAGAGGCCGACCATTCCCACGGTACCCATCCCGGGCCGCCTGTACCGCAACGGCTCACGGGCCGGCGATCACCGGTTGCGCAACGTCACCGTGGTGTCGTAGAACGGGCTGGCGACGCCCCCGGAATCACTACAACCGGTTACCACGAAGACCCGAACCTCGTGCGGCGAAGCGCCCCGCAGACCGATCATCGTGGCGCGCTTGCCGTCCACTGTGACCGGCTGCACCAACTCCAGTTGCGGACTCGTCCGGGCGGCGGCGAAGGTCTGTGCGCAGGCCTTCTCCGACTCGTTCCCGTGCAGCACCGGGCCGCTGGCCTTCTCCAGCCACTTCTGCGCCTGGGGACCCACGCGCTCGGTGGTCAGGGTGAACGGGTCCGGAGGCGGAGTGTTGGTGAGACCCGCGGAGCCGTCGTCGCTGCGGTCCATCGTGCTGATCACCACACCGGCACCGGCCGCCGCGACGGCGAGCACTGCGGCAGCGGTAAGCAGCAGCTTCGGCAGGTGGCGACGCGGCTCCTCACGGATTTGAGCCAGGGAATGTACGCCGACGGTCGACGCCCGCAGTACGGACTCGGACACGATGACGGCGTCCAGGTGCTCGGCGACGTCGAGCGGGATCGGGATGTCGGCGCGACCCTCGTCGGCGAGATCCTCGCTCAGCTGCAGCAACGCGTCGTACGTCTGCTGGCAGTCGGGACACGCCTTCACATGCTCACGAGCGCGATGCGCGTCCGCCGCGGGCAGCAGGTTCTCGATCAGGTCGGCGATCGTGTCGGTGGACAGATGCTCGAGGTGCTCACTGGTCGGCAGACCCGGGTCGGTCATCGGGAACTCGCCCCCTGATGGGAGGTGCGCAAAGTGGTCATCGCTGGAATGCTCCGGGATCGCGGGTCATGGGTGGGCGACCCCGCTTCGACGGCGGGACCGGTCATTCGGTTCCCACCGGATTCTTCGCCGGTGCAGCGGCTGGTTCGGTTGCCGGTCCGGCGGGGCTGCCGCCGCGGGTCGTCTGCCAGTGCCGCAGCAGCGGCAGCAGCTTGGCCCGGCCGCGGGCGCACCGGCTCTTCACCGTGCCCGGAGCGCAGCCGAGGATGGCGGCCGCCTCCTCGATCGAGTAGCCCTCCATGTCCACCAGGACGAGGGCGCTGCGCTGGTCGGTGTTGATCTGCTTGAGCGCGTGCAGGACGTCCATCCGACGCTCGCGCAGTTCGGCCGGGTCGTCCTCGGCGGGCCCGGCCAGCTCGGCCGCGCGGTCCTCGTCCTCGGGCAGCGGGTCGGCCTGGCGTACCTGGCGGCGGCGGATCCGGTCCAGGCAGGCGTTCACCACGATCCGGTGCAGCCAGGTGGTCACCTTGGCGTCGCCGCGGAACGAGTCGGCCCGGCGGAACGCGGAGATGAACGCCTCCTGGAGCGCGTCCGCCGCCTCCTCGGGTTCGCCGAGGGTGCGGATCGCGACCGCCCACATCCGGTCCCGGTGCCGCTTGACCAGGTACCCGAACGAGTCCGGGTTGCCGGCCACGTGCAGCCGGAGCAGCTCGTGGTCGTCCATCGTCTCGTACGGCGGGTGCGTGGGGACCGGATGGTCGCCGGCCGGTCCGATCCGCGGGATCGAGGGCGGCGGGCCGTCCTGACCGGGCGGGGTCGAGCTGTCGAGTGAGGTCATTTCTGGATCGCGACCTCCGCGATCTCGCCCCGGTAGTCGCTACCGTCCTTGGGCAGGCTGGTCAGCCAGACCAGCACGAACCGGGTCTGGGTCGGCGCGGCCGGCTTGAGGACCGCGGACTCTCCCGCGTCCTTCAGTTTGGCGACCGACTTCCAGTCGTCGACCGTCTCCGGCGCGGAGGCCGCGCCCGGGTCGGCGGGCACCATCAACTCGAGGCTGGTCGGGTCCCCGACCAAGGTGACCGTCACCTGCGAGACGTTCGTCGGCTGGCCGAGGTCGTACCAGATCCCGACGCCCTTCTTGGTGCCGCCGAGATCAGGCCGCTTCTTGTACGACATCGTCGTCCAGGTCGTACTGGCCTTGCCGTCGTAGGTGTTCTTCACGTCGTCGGGATGCTCGAAGCCATTGCCGTCCGGCTCCGGGTCGAAGTCCTTGGCCGCGACGATGGTGGCCTTGGCGTTGGTTACCGGCGGCGGTCCACTGGTGGCCGGCGTGGTCTTGTCCCCGCTACCGCCGCTCTGGTCGTTGTTGATCGCGCCCTTCACCAGGAACTGTGCGATCCCGATCACGGACAACAGGGCGAGGATGGCGAGCAGGATCAGGATCCGGCCGCCCCAGCTGCCGCGCGGCTTGGGCTCGTCGGTCGGTGGCTTGCGGCGGCCGTGGCCGTTCTGGCTCGGCGGTTGCTGGCGGCGTACCGGGCGGGTTTCCGCGGCGGTCGCGTACGCCGGCTGGGCGGCCGTCTGGCCGTTGCCGAGCTGGTAGTCGGGCGTCGGTGTCGGGTCCAGCGCAGGCGGCACGTAGGCCGGCGGGACCACCTGGGTGGCGTCGTCGACGCTGCCGTTCTGTCGCGCGACCGCGACCGTCTCGTCCATCTGGCTCGGTGGCTCGTGCGAGCTGCCGACGACGCCCGAGAGCGCTGCGGACAGGCCGGCCGCGCTGGTGATCGGTGCCGAGTGATGCCGCGGCGGGTCACCGAGCAGCCGGTCGGCGATGTCGTCGAGGGAGCGCGGTACGCCGGCGCGTACCTGTCGAGGGCTGAGTAGACGGCCGTGCTCGACCGGGGCGGGTTGCAGTCCCCAGGCCGGGCCGGAGCTCGGCCACCTACCGGTGAGGGACGCGTAGAGGAGCTCGCCGAGCGCGCGGACGTCCTGTTCCGGCGTACCGGGGCCGGTCGAGCGGAGGGCGGCTTCGGTCGCGAGACCGACGACCTTGATCGCGCCCGCGTCGGTCACCACGACCGTGGACGGGCTGATCGAGCCGTGCGAGTGGCCGGTCCGGTGCAGGTTCTCGAGCGCCTCGGAGACCTCGCGGGCCAGCCAGCCGGCCTGCTGGCCGGTCAGCGGCCCGGCGGCGAGCATCCGCTCGAGCGGGCGGCCGCCGGCCCATTCGCGGACGCAGTACGTCACGCCGTCGTGCATGTCGCAGTCCAGCACCCGGAGGAAGCGCGGGTCGGCCGCGGCGGCCGCGCGGCGGGCGGCGTCGAAGAGCAGGTTCGTCCGCGGATCGCCGACCGGGAGGACATCCACCACGACCGGGCGGCTCAGCACCTCGTCCACGGCACGCCAGACCCGGGCACCGTCGATCTCCGCGAGCAACTCCGCGATCCGGTAGCGCCCGGCGAGCAGAGCACCCGGACTGACGGTCTGGTTCGACACGGGGTCTCTCGCCCTCCTCGATGGCACTGGTCAGATCGCAGCCCCATGCTAGTGCTTCGGCACGACTAACCGAGGTGCACTAGCGCACAAGCGGGGGATCAGGCGCGGCGCGCGCCTCCGGGCAGCTTGGATGTGACCATGGCCACCAGGTCGGTGACCTCGTGGATACGTAGTACCCGGGCTACCGCGACATACACCGGCAGCATCACCGCGGCCGCGATCGCCAGCAGCACGGCCGAGGTGACCGGACCGCTCCAGTCGGTGACCGAGTCGATCACGCTGATCACCACCCGGCCAACGCCCGCGCCGGCCACCGCCGCGATCACCATTGCCAGCATCGGCAGCCCGATGCCCGAACCGGACACCCGGGGGATCCGGCGGGCCAGGACACTGCGGGACAGCAGTACGGCGACCAGGTAGGCGATCGAGTACGCCGCGCCCAGCATGACCGCGCTGTACCGCAGGTGCTCCTCGCCCAGCAGCACCCGTACGCCGACCACCGCGGCGATGATGTTGACGGCCGCGATCACGCACTGCATGAAGAACGGGGTCCGGGTGTCCTCGAACGCGTAGAACGTGCGCAGCTGGAAGTACTGCACGGTGAACGGGACCACGCCCAGCGCGAGTGTCATCAGCGTGTACGCCATCAGCTGGGTGTTGTTCGCACCCGCGCCGTACCCGGCGATGACCGTGGTGATCGGATGCGCGAACGCGATCATCGCCGCCGCGGCCGGGATGACGATGGCCAGCGCCTGCCGGAGCGACTTGGCCGAGAGCCGGGACACCTCGGCTGTATTGCCTTCGGACGCCAGGGCCGACATCTGCGGCAGCGCGGCGGTCGCAAGGGAGACGGTCACGATGCCGTGCGGCACCAAGATGATCAGCATTGCGGTGCTGTAGGCAACCAGACCTGCTTTGGCGCCTGGGGTGTTCGAGGCGCTACCGGCGATGGCGAGTTGGGTGACCACGACGAGGGTCACCTGGTTGACCGCGACGAACAGCACGGTCCACATGCCGAGTCGCGCGGTCTGGCCGAGGCCGGTACCGCGCAGGCCGAACTTCGGCTTGTAGTGATGGCCGCTGGCGCGCAGGTACGGCAGCATCACCAGCAGCTGGACCGCGATGCCGACCGTATGCCCGAGCCCGAGCAGCAGCTCCTCGCCGTGGCTGAAGGTGGGCGGGGTGGAGCCGACCCGGTAGACGAACAGGAACACCACGATCGACGCACAGGCGACGATGTTGTTCGCGATCGGCGCCCACATCATCGGGCCGAACCGGCGCCGGGCGTTCAGCACCTGGCCGACCAGCACGTACGCGCCGTAGAAGAAGATCTGCGGCAGGCACAGCCGGACGAACATGATCATCGACGCGCGCTCGGAGGCCCGGGACGGATCGTGCAGTTCCTTCGGCAGGTAGAGCTCCGCGATCAACGGCGACAGCAACACGCACGCGACCGTGACGACGGCCAGTACGACGAAGCCGAAGGTGAGCAGCCGGTTGGTGAAGTCCTGGCCGCCGTCGTCATGGTTCTTGATCGCGCGGACCAGCTGCGGGACCAGCACGGTGTTGAAGACACCACCGGCCAGCAGGATGTAGAGGCTGTTCGGGATCGTGTTCGCGGCGGTGAAGATGTCGCCGCGCAGCGCCGTACCGATGGCGGCTGCGAGCAGGGCGATCCGGACGAATCCGAGCAGGCGGGACAGCACCGTTCCGGCTGCCATCACCGCCGCGGAGCGCAGGGTGCGGTCAGCCATCCTTCGTCCCGACTCCTTCTTTCAAGCTTTCCTGGGCGTGGCCGTTCGGCTCCGGGTCGATCGCCAGCGGCTGGAGCTCGTCGGCCGGCAACTCGAGCCGGCCGGTGGAATCGGTGGACCCGGCGGAATCGGTGGAATCGGTGGACCCGGTGGGGTCGAGCGGGGCCGGGTGCAGCGGGTCCGGGCCGGGCTCCGGCGCGGTCGGGTTCCGCTTCTCGGAGCGGATCCGGCGGTAGATCCGGACCGCCGACGTCCCGAACAGCAGCGCGCAGGCGGCACCGACCAGGATCCAGCCGACACTGCCGTACTGCGCGGCCTGGATCACCAGCTCCTGCGACCGGCCGAGCGGGATCTGCTGTCCCGAGATCACCTCGGCCTCGGCCCGGATCACACCGTTCTGCTCGGCGCTCGCCTTGATCTGGAACGTCGCCTTCTGGTGCGGCGGGACGATCTTCTGCTGGATCGGCTGGATCCGCAGGTCGTCACGGTTCGGCGAGGAGACCGAGACGCCGACCCGGATCGTCATGTCCAGGCCGTTCTCGACGGTCAGCGGGAACTGGCCCTTGCTGCCGGACAGGTTCACCTTGATCGCCCGGTGCTGGCCGCGCTCGCCGCCGGCGTTGGTGACCAGGTGCACCTTGTTCAGCTGCGAGACCACTCCGCCCTGCTCGTAGCTGATGAACCGCTGGGCCTCGTCGGCGAACCCGCGCCAGCTGGTTGAGCCGGACCGAAGCAGTGCGCGGCGCAGGTTCTCGTCGGCCTGCTCGATGTTGTTCAGCAGCGAGATGAAGGTGTTGGTCGAGTTGCTGAGCTGCCGGATCTGGTCGAGTTGGCCGCTGGTCAGACCCGGGGTCTGGTGGGTCGCGGCCGGTGCCTTGGTGACGATCGGCTTCGGCGTCGCGGCGTTGATCTGGTTCAGCGTGACCGGGGTGACCCACGGCAGGCTGAGGCCTTGCATGAGCTGCGCGGTGGCCAGACCATCGGGGTCCCAGCCCCGCGGCGGCAGGGCGACGACGGAGAGCGGGCCCTTACCGGTCGAGGCGAGCAGTTCGGTCTCGGCCGCGAACCGCTGCCGGACCTGCAGGGGTGACGAAGCGTCGGCCGGGTCGGGGCCGCCCGCCGTCAGCGCCGAGTCCGCGATGACGGTCCGGACGCTCTTCACTGGTCCTTCGGGCGTGAGTACGTCGTACAGGGGTGAAGGGGACAGGCTCGGCCGGTCGGCCGCGGGCCAGGAGCTGCTGCTGACGAAGGTGGTGTCGTCCGGTCGCGACCCGGCGTACCCGGTGGAGGCGGCGGCCAGGTTACGGCTGGTGACCGAGCCGTTCTCCAGCCAGAGGCCGGAGTTGAAGCCCTGGGCGCCGCCGAGGTTGTACTGCTCGGTGGCGGCCCGGGACTGGCTGACCAGATCGCGCAGGGTGCCGCCGCCGTCGATCAGGCCGGCCACGTCCGGATCGCCGTACGGGAGCAGGATGGCGGGGTTCTTGGCGCGGGTGGCGTCGAAGGCCTTCAGCCAGTTCGCGACCGCCTTGGCTCCGGTGCCGGGCTTGCTGATGTTGTTCGCGCCGACCACCCGGTAGCCGTCGCGCATCTGCCGGGCCTCGTCGAGCATCGCCGGGTCGACCAGCCAGGTGACCGGCTGTTTCTGGCCGAGGGACAGCAGCCGGCCGAGCGCTCCGGTCGGTGCCATCGCGGTGGCCAGCGACTCGTTCGCGAAGCGGTCGTTGGCGAGCATCGTCGGGCGGTGCCGCAGCGGGAGGACGACGGCCGTTGTCACCTTGCGGGCGGTCGGTTTGCCGTCCGTCACCGGCATCAGGGTCCGGCTCCGGCCGGCCGTCACCCGGTCTTCCTTGGTCACGTTGCCGCGGAACATCACCCCGACGGCGTACACGCCGGGCTTCCTGCCGATGTTCCACTCCGCCCACGGCACCACCAGCTGGAACTTCACCGTCGCCTTGGGCGCGAGCGGTTCGGTGTAGGCCTGGAAGGTGGTCGAGTCGGCGTTGTCGAGACCGTGGCAGGTGTTCCGGTTGTTGACCGGCTTGTTCTCTTCGGTCGGGATCGCGGCGAGCTCGGCGGGGGTGGTCAGCCGGGTCTCGTCGATACACGCGATCGCCTGCGGGTTCTCCAGCGTGACGTTGCTGGTGTTCGTCACCTGGCCGGTGATCGTCACGGCCTGCCCCGGCCGGGGGGTCGCCGGGGTGAACGAATCGATGGTCACGTCGACCACGGGATCGTCGGCCAGTGGGCTCGCGGCCGCCGTCGTCGCGGCGCAAACAGTTGCCGACGCAACGATCATCAGGCTCGCCGCCGTCGCCGCGGAGAGCCTCAGTCGCCGTCTGAACACGCCGTCACCGTAACCTAGTTCCCCGTGTCCTCTACTCCCGACCGTTCCGCCACCGCTGGATCACTGTCCGCAGTACAGCGGAAAGGTGTCCAAGCCTTGCTGGAGATCGCTCCCGTGGTCGACGAACTGGGTGTCCGGTTCGCCGCGGCCGGGCACGAACTCGCGCTGGTCGGAGGACCTGTCCGGGACATTCTGCTAGGCCGCGGGAGCAAGGACCTGGACTTCGCCACCTCGGCGCGGCCGGAGGCGGTCGAGAAGCTGCTGGCCGGCTGGGCGGACCACGTCTGGGATATCGGCAAGGCGTTCGGCACCATCGGTTGTCGGAAGGGCGAGTGGATCCTCGAGATCACCACCTACCGGTCGGAGTCCTACGATCCCATCTCGCGCAAGCCCGAGGTCTCCTACGGCGACAACCTTGACGGGGACTTGTCCCGGCGCGACTTCGCGATGAACGCGATGGCGGTCCGGCTGCCGTCGCACGAGTTCGTCGACCCGTACGGCGGGTTGGAGGACGTCGCCGCCAAGGTGATCCGGACGCCGGGCTCGCCCGAGGACTCCTTCTCCGACGACCCGCTGCGGATGATGCGCGCGGCCCGGTTCGCCGCCCAGCTGGGGTTCACGCCCGATCCGGCCGTGGTCGCCGCGATGACCGCGATGGCCGAGCGGATCACGATCGTGTCCGCCGAGCGGGTCCGCGACGAACTGATCAAGCTGGTCTGCGCGGACCACCCGCGGATCGGGCTCGACCTGCTGGTCTCGACCGGCCTGGCCGACCACGTGCTGCCCGAGCTGCCCGCCTTGCGGCTGGAGCGGGACGAACACCACCGGCACAAGGACGTCTACGAGCACTCGCTCACCGTGCTCGAGCAGGCGATCGAGCTGGAGCCGCGGCTCGGCGGCACCGAGCCGGACTTCATCAGCCGGTTCGCCGCGCTGATCCACGACATCGGCAAGCCGAAGACGCGCAAGTTCGAGGCCGGCGGCAAGGTGACCTTCCACCACCACGACGTGGTCGGGGCGAAGCTGGCGAAGAAGCGGATGAAGGCGCTGCGGTTCAGCAACGAGCAGATCGACCAGGTCGGCACGCTGGTCGAGCTGCACCTTCGGTTCCACGGCTACGGCACCGGCGAGTGGACCGATTCCGCCGTACGCCGGTACGTCCGTGACGCCGGAGATCTGCTCAACCGGCTGCACATCCTCACCAGGGCCGACTGCACCACCCGGAACAAGCGCAAGGCGGATGCCCTGCGCGCGGCGTACGACGATCTGGAAGAGCGGATCGCGCGGCTGCGGGAGCAGGAGGAGCTGGACTCGATCCGGCCCGACCTGGACGGCAACCAGATCATGCAGATCCTCGGCATCGGTCCCGGCCGCGAGGTCGGCGAGGCCTACAAGTTCCTGATGAACCTGCGGATGGACGAAGGGCCGCTCGGCGAGGACCGCGCCCGCGAGGAACTTCTGAGCTGGTGGAACAACCGAACCTGATCACCCTCGACCGGGGTGACGCGCAGCTGCACGGCACGGTGAGCGGGACCGGGCCGACCGTTGTGCTGCTCCACGCCGGTGGTGAGGAGCGCAGCGTGTGGGCGCCGGTCGCGGCCGCGCTCCCGCTGCGGAGTGTCGCCTACGACCTGCGTGGTCACGGCTCGAGCACGGGTGTCGCCAACAGGCTTCAACCGCTGGCCGCTGACGTGACAGCGATGATCCGGCGCGAACCGGCCCCTGTGGTCGTGGTGGGCGCCTCGCTGGGCGGGCTTGCTGCGATCGCGTCGCTGGGGGAGTCGCCGCAAGACGTTGCCGGGCTGATCCTGGTCGACGTCGTACCCGATCCCGATGCGGCGAAAGTGCGTGCCTGGCTGGATGTGCGGGGTCTGCGCGACCATCGGGCCGAGCTCGTCGAGGACATCTTCGAGCACAGTCACGAGCTGCTGGCGGCCGCTGCGAACCTTGCCGTGCCGATCCTGCTCGTCCGGGGTGGACCGTCGTCGCCGCTCGGTGACCCGGAGGTGGAACGCTTCCGCGCTGCCAATCCGGCCGTCGTCGTCACCCGTGTGCCGGGCGCGGGACACCTGGTGGCGCGCGACGCCCCTGACGAACTGGCGCGGATCATCGCGGACCAGGCCTCTCTCTGGCTAGCGGGTTGACCAGGCTTGCGCCTGCTAGATCGGGTCGAGGGGGATGGTGGCGTAGGCCTTGGCTATGAGGTCGGCTGAGGGGGTGTGGGGCGCGTAGGTGGTGGTGCCGGTGGGGGTGGTGATCGAGGCGACCGGGAGGGCCGGGTCGATGGAGTTGGTGAGGTAGGCCGCGTCGTAGCCGGCGAGGGTGGTCAGCGGGACGGGGATGGTTTCACGTGCAACGGCGAGCGTGTCGAGGCCGGCTTGCAGGGTGAGCATGGTGATACCGGGCAGGACGGCGGCGTCGGGCCAGACGATGCGGTCGCCGGTGGCGAAGCAGATGTTCCAGATCGCGGCTTCGGAGACGTTGCCGGAGCGGTCGAAGAAGAGGGCGTCGTCGTACCCGGCGAGGTTTGCCTGGCGGCCGTAGTACGTGAGGGAGAACGTGCCGGTGTGTTTGAGGTGCGGGACCGGGCGCTCGTGGTCGAAGGCGAGGAGTCGCGGCGCGGTCGGGGTGGGCTCGATCGGGTCGGAGACGGTGACGAGCAGGTCCACATCCAGGTCGCGGCCGCGGCTGAAGGCGTTGATGCGGACCGAGGCGTCGGGCGACGGGGCGCGGTCGAGCGCAGTACGTAGTACAGAAAGGATGCGGTCGGCGGAGACGCCTCGGGCGAAGAGTTCTTGGGAGCTGCGGTCGAGCCGTTCGAGGTGCCGGGCGAGGCCGCGGACCTGGCGATCGCGGATCTGCATCGAGGTGAAGTGGCCGTAGTTGATGGCCCGCAGCAGGGCCGGTGGGACGGATTCGAGCGGTACGCCGTTCAGTTCGAGGTTCTCGGTCACACCTTCAGTCTGGGGGAAGCAGTCCACGCGTAGTCTCGCGGCGTGGACGTCATGAGCATCATCGGGTGGGGCGGATCGGCGCTGGTCGTGGTGTCGTTGCTGCAGACCCGGATCCTTCGGCTGCGGCTGCTGAACCTGGTCGGCTGCGTGATCCTGGTCGGCTTCAACCTCGCCATCGAGGTCTGGCCGATGGTCGGGATGAACGCCGTTCTCGCCGTGATCAACGTCGTGCACCTGTGGCGGCTCGTGCGGCACCGGCATGACGATGCCGAGTACGCCGTACTCGAGGTGAACAGCTCCGACGCCTATCTCGGCCATGTGCTGGCCGCGCACGCCAAGGACATCAGCAGCTTCAACCCGGACTTCACCTCTGCCGCGAGCCAGTACGCCTTCCTGGTCCAGCGCGGCGAACGCACTGTCGGCGTCGTCCTCGCCCACGACGCCGGCGAGGGCCGGGCCCAGATCGACCTCGACTACGTCCTCCCCAAGTACCGCGACTTCACCCCCGGCGAGTTCGTCTACCGCCGCAGCGATGTCTTCACCGACCACGGCTTCCACCGGGTCATTGCCCCCAGCCGTATGCGCGACTCCGGCAAGTACCTCGCCAAAGTCGGCTTCCACCGAGAAGGCCCCTACCTCGTCCTCGACCTCAGCTGAGGTCTTTGGCGAAGCAGAGGGAGGCTGGTTCGTTTTCGAAGGGTGGGTACGGCGCAGTGGGGGTGTAGCCGTGGTGGGTGTAGAGGGTGAGGGCTTCTTGCTGGGCTGTGCCGGTTTCGAGGCGTAGGCGGGTGATGCCTAGGCGTCGGGCTTCGGACTCGACTTCCGCGAGGAGGAGGCGGGAGAGGCCCCAGCCGCGGGAGGCCGGTTCGACGTACATGCGCTTGATCTCGCCGAGGCCGGGCTCGACGGGTTGCAGGCCGACGCAGCCGACCGGGGTGCCGTCGACGAGGAGTAGGATGAACCGGATGTCGGGGTGCAGGCCGACCAGGGGTTGGTCGTCGCCGTAGACGCCGGCCAGTTCGGCCTGCTGGGCGGTGGTCAGCGCGAGGATGTCCGGGTCGGTGGTCGCAGCCGGCCGCAGTTCCACCGCGTCGATCAGGGCCATGTCGCGACGGTAGCAACCTGCCGTGACGCTGCTGTTTCGACTTCCTCACCGGCTCGCAACCGGGCTGTGAGGCCGACGCTGGTGCAAGAGGAAGTAACAGCGTCGACGTGCTCTGATATCGGGTGTGGATTCCATCGAGCAGATCGCGGCAGATGTTCGCAGTGGGGCAGTAGATCCGGTCGAGCTGGTCGAGCGGGCTCTGTGGCGAGCAGAGGAGACAGCGGAGCTCAACGCGGTTGTGCACCTCGACAAGGACGGTGCCCGGAAGGCTGCGGCGGCGCACGACCGTACTGGCGCATTAGCGGGCATTCCCGTGCTGGTGAAGGAGATCATCGAAGTAGAAGGCCTGCCCTACCGCTGTGGCTCGCTCACGATGAACGAGCTCGGTGGTAGCGACGCAGACGTCGTACGGCGGTTGCGTGCGGCCGGGGCGATCGTGATCGGGCTCAGCCACAGTCACGAGTTCGCCTACGGGTGCACTGGGACTTCAAATCGCGTTGGGCCTTGCCGCAATCCGCATGACCTCTCACGCATCACCGGTGGCTCCAGTGCCGGAGCAGCAGCGGCAGTGGCGGAAGGTGTTGTCCCTTTGGCGATCGGCACCGACACTGCCGGCTCGGTGCGGATCCCCGCAGCACTGTGTGGGGTAGTCGGCTTCAAGCCCGCCCGGAACACCCTGTCCACAGACGGCGTCTTCCCGCTCTCCCAGAGCCTCGACCACGTCGGGGTACTCACCTCAACGGTCGCCGACGCGCAGTACGCCGTCGACGCGCTGACCGGTTTACAGACAGCCCGTACTGCGGGCCCGCCGCGGCTCGGGCTGGTGCAGAATCCGGAACACCTCGACTGTTCCCCGGAGGTCACCCGGGCCTGGCTTGCCGCCGTAGGTCGTCTGCAAGAAGCCGGTGCCCTCGCCCTGGACGTGATGATCCCCGACTGGACCGAGACCACCCAGGCGGCCGTCGACCTGCAAGGACCGGAGGCGGTCGCAAACCACGTCGGCCGGGATACCCGCCGCTACCAACCCGACGTCCAGGAGAGACTGCGCGAAGCGGCCGAGGTACCGGCTTGGCGTTATGTCAAGGCACGTCATCAGTCCACGGTGCTGACGGGTGAGCTCGGAATGTCGCTCGGTGGTGTCGATGCCTTGCTGCTGCCGACCGTGCAGCTGGTCGCCCCGATGCTCGACGAGGTCCGTTTCAAAGCCAAGGAGGTCCGGACCAAGCTGTTGCGAAACACCCGCCTCGCCAACCTGACCGGCTACGCGGCGTACAGCGTCCCGCTGCCTGTCGACGGGCTGCCGATCGGTCTGCAGATCATTGCCGAGGACAACCAAATGGCGAGCACTGTCGCGCAGTGGATCGAACACGCCCTGGTCTCTCGTCCACAGGCTGTGGACGAGAGACCAAGGAGGGCGGACTAGAAAACCTCTTCGAACTACGAGTAGAACCTCACGTCGGCGAGCGTCCACCAGTGGTCGCTGGTGGAGGTCGAGGTGATCCGGACATACCGCGCCCGGGTCGGAGTCACGTCCACGTTGGTGACCTGACCGTCCGATGTACCACTGGCCAGCGGTCGCCAGGTGGTCCCGTCATTGCTGTAGGTCAGCTTCCACGAGGCCGCGTAGTCCCCGAGATTGCCGCCGCTGTCGAGCGACACCCGGCGTACGGTCTTCGCCGTGCCCAGATCGACCTGCAGGTACTGATCCGGCGCCTGTGCAGCCTTCGACTGCCACAGCGTGGATCCATCGGCATCGATCGCCAGCGCCGCATCAGCAGCCGGCACCGCGGTCGCAACAGCGTTCGCCAGTGAGATCGGCGTCAACCGCGAGCCACCCGCACGAGGCCAGGTGAAGGTCGCGAGCCCACCGCCCGGCAGCGTGTACTCGAATGACTGGTCGCCGACCGCCACCGCGAATGACCGCGGGTCGTCGTTCTCGTTGTGCACCACCAACGCCGTCGACCCGTCCGGGTTGCGGAACGCGGCATCCATCAGCTGCCCGTTCCACCCGGTCGTCCCGTACGACGTACTGCCGATCCGCACTGCGCCCGGCTTCACGAACTTCGACAGGTGACCGATCGTGTAGTACTCCGCGTCGTTGGTGATCGTGCCGTCCGGTTGCAGCGTGACGAGCCCGGTGCAGGTACCGCAGCCGCCGAGGTGCGGACCGCCGGTCGAGTCGAGCGCGATGTTCCAGTTCACTACGGACTTCGCCCAGTTGCGGGTGGTCCCCAGTGCGAGGTTCCGAGCATGCCAGGTGAGCGTGCCGCGGAAGATCTGCGCCGGGGTGTCACTGGCGCCGTGCGAACCGGAGCACTCGGTGAACCAGATCCCCTTCTCCGGGAACGCCTTCTGCAAAGCACTCTGGGCCGCTGCGCTGCCCGAGTAGCAGTGGTACGCCGTACCGGCGATCCACTTGGCTGCAGGCGTGCTGAGCAACTGGTACGGGTAGTCGGTCTCCGGGTCCTCGCCGGGCGGAGTGTTGGCGACGTCGCCGGGGTGCGTCGTCCAGTTGTGGTCGTAGCCGAGGATCTTGGTCCGCGGGCTCGCCTTGTGCAGCAGTGGACCGAGTGCCTCGATCACTGCCGCCTCCTGGCGCACCGGCATGTCCGTGCCCGGGTAGCCACCGGGCTTGCGGTTCTGCGGCTCGTTCTGCACCGACAGGAAGTCCACCGGTACGCCGGCCGCCGCGTACGCCTGCACGAACTTCACCAGGTAGCGCGCGTAGGCGTTGTAGATCGCGGGGTCGTCCTTGAGCCGGCCACCGACCAGGGAGTCGCCGGTCTTCATCCAGGCCGGTGGGCTCCACGGCGTCGCCATCACCTTGAGCGCCGGGTTGAACTGCTTGGCCCGCCGGAGCAACGGCAGCACCTGGGTCTGGTCGTGCGCGATGGTGAAGTTCTTCAGCGCGAAGTCGGTCTGGCCGGCGGGCACGTCGTCGTACGTGTAGTGCGTCGCTGCAGCGGTGAAGTCGGACGAACCGACCGGCTGACGCAGGAAGCTCACGCCGATGCCCTGCTTCGGGTCGAACAGCGAGCGCAGGGTCTTCTCCCGGTCGGCCGCGCTCAGGCGGTAGAACACCGCCGCGGACGAGTCGGTGATCGAGGCGCCGAAGCCGTCCATCGTCTGGTACTTCGTGCTGGGGTCGACCGTGATCGTCGTCAGTTTGCTGTCCGTCCGGCTGAACGCGACCGGGGTCCGCTCGTGCAGCAGTTCGGCACGGTCCGGAGTGGTGACCCAGACCCGGGCCGCCGATCCGGTCGCGTGGTTCACAGCGGGCGTCCGGGCGGCGTCCGCGCCGACCGACATCGCGCTGAGCACCAGGGCGGAGACCGCGACGGTCCCGCCGATCGTTTGCCAGTTCATTGTTCTCCTCTACAGCGGGCGGGCTGTAACAAATGAAACACAACCAGCTGTCTCCAGGTCAGAAAACAGGCCAGCTGGCGTCTCGTCAAGACTGGGATTAGGGTGCATGTGTGAAACAGAGCGATGTAACAAATGCCTAGAGCGCGCGCGACCGTGCGCGACATCGCGGCCGAGACCGGTGTTTCGATCGCGACCGTCTCACGGGTCCTCAACCAGGCGGGCAACGTGGCGCCGCAGACCAGGGAGCTGGTCGAGCAGGCCGTCGAGCGCCTCGGCCTCCGCGCACCGGGTCCCCGCGGCGGGCAGCCGAAGCCGGTCGCGGGCGCCGTCTACGTCCGCTGCCCGTATGTCCTGACCGACTACTTCGGCCTGATCGTCTCGTCCATCGCCGAGACCCTCGAGCGGCACGGCCGGCAGCTGGTCCTCAATGCCGGTGAGGCCGCCCAGCACACCCAAGCGCTCGCCCGGCTGACCGGCGGCCACGGCCTCGCCGGCGCGATCCTGATCCTCCCGCCCGAGCCCAGCGACGAACTCGTCCAGCTTCAGGCCCGACGATTTCCCTTCGTCGTCGTCGACCCCCGTACTACGCTGCCGCGCGACATCCCGTCGGTCTCGGCGGCCCACTTCGCCGGCGCGCGGCAGGTCACCGCGCACCTGGTCGAGCTCGGCCACACCCGGCTCGGCGTGATCGCCGGCCCGCGCGAGTGGCTCGCGAGTGACGCCCGGATGGGTGGCCATGCCGCCGCCTGTGCCGACGGCGGGATCCTCCCGGATGCCGAGCTGGTCCGCTACGTCGAGCCGACCACCGAGCAGGGGTACCGCGCGGCCGGGCAACTGCTGGACCTTCCGAACCGCCCGACCGCGCTGGTCGCTTTCAACGACAAGGCCGCGGTCGGCGCGATGCAGGCGGCGGCCGAGCGCGGTCTCCGGATCCCGACCGATCTCTCGATCGCGGGCTTCGACGACATCGACCTCAGTCGCGCCACGTCACCGCTGCTCACCACCGTCCGGCAGCCGCTCCAGGAAATGGGCCGGATGGCGGTCAGCCTGCTGACCCGCCTGCTCGACCGCCACGAGGTCGAGGCACTGCACGTCGAGTTGGCTACTGAACTGATCATCCGAACCTCCACCGCCCCACCAAACTGACCACCCCACGTGCGGCAGGATGCTTGCGTCCGAAGAAGCGGAGGGACGTGTGGTCCACTTCTTCGGACGTAACCGCTGGGTCAGCCGATCGATCGGAGGGCGTGGAGGGCGGCGATCGACTGGTCGACGAGTTCCTCGGCGGTGATCGGGCGGTCGGCTTCGGGGAGGCCGGACCATTCGACGGCCAGGTCCTCGACGTACGCGAGCCAGGCGTGCACCAGCATCCGGGTCGGCGAGGCAGCTTCTCCGGCGGCCGCCGAGTCGCCGAGCAGGTCGAGCACCCGGGTGGTGAGTCCGGCCCGGGTCGCCTCGTAGATCTCCACGACGTACAGGTCTCCGCCGGCGGCGCCGCGGACGAACGAGATGTACGAGTCGCGACGGCGGGTCACGAAGGCGAGGAACGCGAGCAGCATCTCCCGCAGCTGCTCCTCCCGCGGTAGCGCGGGATCCGGCTTGGTGACGCGCAACAAGCGGCGTCCGGCCGCGCTCATCACCTCGACGTAGAAGTCGCGCTTGGTCGGGAAGTAGTGGAACAGCAGGCCGCGGGAGATACCGGCCTCGGCCGCGACGGCGTCGGTCGACAGCTCGTGGATCGGCTGGGTCCGCAGCATCTGCAGGCCGATGCCGACCAGTTGCTTGCGGCGATCCTCCGCGGTCAGTCGCTGGCGCACGCTATTGAGCATTGCTCAGTAAGGCGCTACCGTCAAGGGACACCCCTGACCGGGGTGGTGGGGTGGGGGTCAGCATCGATACAGCGTGAGGAGACGTGATGGGTTTCGAGCCGTCCAGCCGGGCGCAGGAGTTGATCGGCAGGGTCGCGGAGTTCATCCGGACCGAGATCGAGCCGATCGAAGCCGAGGTGCACGCCGCGACGAAAGCTGCCGACGACCCCTGGCAGCCACTGCCCGTCTACAAGGAGCTGCAGGCCAAGGCCCGCAAGCAGGGCCTCTGGAACCTCTTCCTCCCACCGGCCGAACCCGGCAACGAGCAGTACGGCGATGGGTTGAGCAACCTCGACTACGCCCCGATCGCCGAGCTCACCGGCCGCTCCTTCCTCGCGCCGTACATCTTCAATTGCAACGCGCCCGACACCGGCAACATGGAGGTGCTGCTCCGCTACGGCTCGGCCGAGCACAAGCAGCGCTGGCTCGAACCCCTGCTGGACGGCACGATCCGGTCCGCGTTCTGCATGACCGAGCCCGACGTCGCCTCGTCCGACGCCACCAACATGGCCGCGACCGCGATCGTGGACGGCGACGAGATCGTCATCAACGGCCGCAAGTGGTGGAGCACCGGCGTCGGCCATCCCGACTGCGAACTGCTCATCTTCATGGGCCTCACCGATCCCGACGCACACCGCTACGCGCGGCACACGATGGTGCTCGTCCCGCGCAGCACTCCCGGCGTCAAGGTCGAGCGCCTGCTCCCCGCGATGAGCCGGTACGACGAACCGCACGGCCACGGCGAGGTCTCCTTCACCGACGTCCGGGTGCCGGTCGCCAACATCCTGGTCGGCCCCGGTCGCGCCTTCGAGATCGCCCAGGGCCGCCTCGGTCCGGGCCGCGTGCACCACTGCATGCGCCTGATCGGCCTGGCCGAGAAGTCCCTGGAACTGGCATTGCAACGAGGCACCACCCGTACGGCGTTCGGCAAGCCGCTGGTCAACCTCGGCGGCAACCGGGAGCGGATCGCGGATGCGCGGATCGCGATCAACCAGGCGCGGTTGCTCGTGCTGCAGACGGCGTACTTGCTGGACACCAAGGGCCTGGCCGGCGCCTTGAGCGAGGTCAGCCAGATCAAGGTTGCCGTACCGCGGATGGCGCAGGACGTGATCGACATGGCGATCCAGTTGCACGGCGGGGGCGGTCTCTCCGACGACTTCCCGCTCGCGGGCGCGTGGACGAGCGCCCGGGCGCTGCGGCTGGCCGACGGGCCCGACGAGGTGCACCGTGGAGTCGTTGCCCGAATCGAGTTGGCGAAGTACAAGGAGGAGTCGAAGTGAGCAGGGTTCTCGTCACCGGTGGTGCCAGCGGGCTCGGCGCCGCGCTGGTCAATCGATTCGTTGCCGACGGCCACCAGGTGCTGAGCACCGATGTCGCCGCCGAGGTCGACGGGCACGGCGCAACGGCGTACCGGCAGTTGAATGTGCGGGACGCTGCCGACTGGGACGCGGCCGTCGCCTGGTGCGAGGAGAACTGGGGTGGGCTCGACATCCTGGTGAACAACGCGGGGATCGCGACCGGCGGGCGGATCGACGTCGAGTCGCTGGCCGAGTGGGACCGGGTGATCGACATCAATCTGATGGGTGTGGTCCGCGGTTGCCGCGCGTTCACGCCGATGTTCAAGCACCAGCAATCCGGTCAGATCGTGAACACGGCCTCCGCGGCCGGGCTCGTGCATCCGCCGATGATGAGCTCGTACAACACGGTGAAGGCGGGCGTCGTCGCGCTCTCCGAGACGCTCTCGCACGAGCTCAGCCCGTACGGCGTGAGCGTGTCGGTCGTCTGCCCCTCGTTCTTCAAGACCAACCTGGCCGACTCGATCCAGGGCGCCGACACCGCGATGGGCGCCACCGCGCGCCAGCTGATCGAGAAGTCGCCGCGAACCGCCGACGACATCGCGGCCAAGGTCATCGCCGGCGTGCAGAAGCGGCAGTTCCTGATCATCCCGGACCGCCCCGCCCTGCTCGCCTGGCGCACCAAGCGCTTCGCCCGCCCCCTCTACGACCGCCAGATGCGCAAAATCGCTGCCCGCGCCAAACAACGCACGGAGGCGAGCGGCCCCGCGCGGGACGCCGGTGGTGCAGGCAGCCCCGCGGCCGCCGCGGATTCCGTGCCGTCAGCCGGGGAGCGGTGAGGGTCCTTGGCGGCTGAGGAGCGCGGCGGAGCGACGCCTCCCGCCGGGGCGCGCGAGGTGCGCGCGGAGGATGCCTTCGATGTCGCCGCCGTCGATGGCTGGCTCCGGGCTCAGACTGAGCTGCCTGTTGGGCTGCCGGAGGTGAAGCAGTTCTCGGGGGGTGCGTCGAACCTGACCTATCTGCTGCGGTACGCCGATCGCGATCTGATCCTGCGGCGTCCGCCGAAGGGGACGAAGGCGAGGAGCGCACACGACATGGGCCGGGAGTACCGCATCCAGGCCGCCCTGAAACCGGTCTTCCCGTACGTCCCCACGATGGTTGCCCACTGCAACGACGACGCGGTGATCGGCTCCGAGTTCTACGTGATGGAGCGGATCGCCGGCACCATCCCGCGCAGCTCGGCGCTCGGCGTCGACCTCACTCCGGCGCAGACCCGGCAACTCGGCTACACCCTGATCGACACGCTGATCGACCTGCACCAGGTCGATCCTGAGCAAGCCGGTCTGACAGATCTCGGCCGCGGCGCCGGGTACGTCGAACGCCAGATCTCCGGCTGGACCGGCCGCTACCGCAAGGCGAAGACCTGGAACGTGCCGAGCTTCGAGAACGTGATGAGCTGGCTCGCCGCCAACCAGCCGCCCGACGCCGCGACCTGCGTGATCCACAACGACTTCCGGCTCGACAACGTCGTACTGGATCCTGACGACCCGTTGAAGGTCATCGGTGTCCTCGACTGGGAGCTGGCGACGCTCGGGGATCCGTTGATGGATCTCGGCAGCGCGCTCGCGTACTGGGTCCAGGCGGACGACGACTGGGCCTTCCACAAGTTCAAGATGCAGCCGTCCGACGAGCCCGGAATGCTCACCCGGGAAGAGATCGTCGCGTACTACGCGGAGAAGACCGACCTCAAGCCCGCGAACTGGGCCTTCTACGAGGTCTACGGACTGTTCCGGCTAGCCGTGATCTGTCAGCAGATCTACTACCGCTACCACCACAAGCAGACCCGGAACCCTCGCTTCAAGAGCCTCTGGCTGCCGGTGAACGTGCTCGAACGCCGTTGCCGCCGGATCATCCGCAAGGCGGGCTGAGATGGGTGCGATCTACCTGGTTCGGCACGCGCAAGCGTCGTTCGGCCGCAGCGACTACGACCGGCTCTCGCCACAAGGTGAACAGCAGGCCGCGCGCCTCGGCGAGGCACTGGCTGCCCGCGGAATCAAGCCGAACCTCGTCGTCGCGGGTGCCATGCAACGCCACGCCCGTACGGCGGAACTCGCGCTCGCCGCCGCCGGGATCGACCGTGCTGTCGAGGTCGACCAGGGGTTCAACGAGTTCGACCACGACCAGGTGATCGTGGCGCACAAACCGGCGTACAAGCGTCGTGCGGTCTTGCTCGCCGATCTGGCACGGACCGGGCATCCGGCCCGTGCGTTCCAGGAGATGTTCACCGCCGCGACGGAGCGCTGGACGTTGAGCGACGGCGAGGGGTACGCGGAGAGTTTCACCGACTTCTGCGAGCGGTCGGAGCAGGCGGTACGCCGTACCGCCGGCCGGCTCGGCAAGGGCGAGACGGCGATCGTCTTCACCTCCGGCGGACCGATCGCCGCGATCGCCGGGCGGCTGCTCGGCGGCGACGACAAGCTCTGGCTGCGGCTGAACCCGGTCACCGTCAATACTGCGATCACCAAGGTCGTTTCCGGCCGCAGCGGCCTGACCCTGATCAGCTTCAACGAACATCCGCATCTCGACGGCACCGACATGCTTTCCTACAGATAGGGCTGGTTATGCGACGCAACATCCTGATCACCGGGGGCAGCGCCGGACTGGGTGCGGAAATGGCTCGGCAGTTCGCCGCCAAGGGGCACAACCTGGTGCTGACGGCCCGCCGCGAGGATCGCCTGAAGACCCTGCGGGACGAACTGACCGCAGACCATCCCGCGATCAAGGTCGTCGTCCGCCAGCTCGACGTGACCGATCACGATCAGGTGTTCGAGGTGTTCCGCACTGCCGACGCCGATATCGGCGGGCTGGACCGGGTGATCGTCAACGCGGGGATCGGCAAGGGGACGCCGATCGGTACCGGCCGGTTCGACGCGAATCTCGCGACGACGATGACCAATTACGTCGCCGCGCTGGCCCAGGCCGAGGCGGCGATGGAGCTGTTCCGGGCCAGGAACGCGGGCCACCTGGTGTTGATCTCTTCGATGGCCGGCGTGCGCGGGGCGCCGAGGGCGATGACTGCCTACTCCGCCAGCAAGGCCGCGATCGCCGCTCTTGGTGAAGGGCTGCAGGTGGAGTTGCTGGGCAAGCCGATCAAGGTGAGCGTGATCCAGCCGGGGTACATCAAGTCCGACCTGAACGGAGGGGCCGGCAAGTTCGTGGTGGATACCGTTCCGGGCGTTCGCGCCATCGTCGCCGCGATCGAGGCGGAGCAAGCCAGAGCAGCCGTACCGTCGTGGCCATGGCGTCCGCTGCGGATGGTGTTGAAGGTCGTACCGGTCTCAGTTCTGAAGAGGATGATCTGATGCGTTGGGGTCTGACCGTTCCGTTGACCGGGGTGCCGTTGCGCGACCACCGGTCGTTGATCACCGAGTTGGCGTCGCTGGGCTACACGGATCTGTGGTCGGCCGAGGTGGCCGGGGCCGATGCGTTCACGCCGTTGGTGCTCGCGTCCGAGTGGGAGACCGGGCTGCGGTTGGGGACTGCCGTCGTACCGGTGCATACCCGCGGACCGGCGGCGTTGGCGATGAGCGCGGCGGCCTTGGCGGACCTGGCGCCCGGGCGGTTCGTGCTCGGGATCGGGGCGTCGTCGGAAACCATCGTGACCGGGTGGAACGGGATCGCCTACGACCCGCCGTACGCGCGGACCCGCGACGTACTGCGGTTCCTCCGGCAGGCGTTCGCCGGGGAGAAGGTGAACGGGGAGTTCGACAGCTTCACGATCAACCGGTTCCGGTTGGAGAAGGCGCCGGAGGTTCCGCCGGCCATCATGCTCGCCGCGCTACGGCCGCAGATGCTTCGGCTGGCTGCCCGGGAGGCGGACGGGGCGATCACCAACTGGCTCTCGGCCTCGGACGTGCGCCAGGTGCGGGCCGAGCTCGGCGATGACAAGGAACTCGCCGCGCGGATCTTCGTCTGCGTCACCGAGGACACCGAGATGGCCCGCAACATCGGCCGCTACCTGATCGCCACCTATCTCACGGTGCCGGGCTACGCGGCCTTCCACGACTGGCTCGGCCGCGGCGAACAGATGAAGGAGATGCGCGACGCCTGGGCAGCCGGCGACCGCAACGCGGCGATGGCAGCGGTCCCGGTCTCGGTGATCGACGAGCTGGTCGTCCATGGCTCCGCCGACGACTGCCGGGCGCAGATCAACGCCTACGTCGCCAACGGTCTGGACACCCCGATCATCGCTGCGTTGCCGACCGGCACCGACCTGATCGAGACCGCCCGGGCACTCGCTCCCGCTTAGTTCTGGCGGGTCACGTAGGTCCTCCGGAACACCTCGCGATAGCCCAGCCGCTCGTTCAGGGCGCGGATCGGCGGGTTCTCGAGATTCATCAGCGTGAAGGAGTGCGTGACGCCGGCGTCGCGTGCGGCCGACAGCGACGCGAGTTTCAGGAAGCCGGCGAGCCCTTTGCCGCGATGATCCCGCACCGTGCCGGTCATGTCGTTCCAGGTCCTGGTGTCCTCGCGGTTCACCATCGTGAACGAGGCCACCCGGCCGCCCTCGAGGAGCGCCAGGCTCAGCTCACGATCGAGCAGGGAACCGGGCCAGAGTTCCGTGCTGAACCAGTCGAAGGGGACCTCGAACGGCGGGCCGCCGGGGATGTCCGCAGTGGATTCCCGGTACGCCGGGAAGACGTCGGCCGCCTCGAGTTCGGCGAACGGAACCAGCGTGTAACCGTCGGGCACCGGCGGAACCAGGATCGCGTCGGTGAGCTCGCGACCGGCGTACGTCATCTCGGTGGTCGCCTCGAAGCCTTTCGCCAGCGCGAAGAACTTGCCGTCGCCGTCCGCGTAGGACTGGACGAAGGACGAGGGCAGGGCGGCGAGCCAGTCGTCGCAGATCTGCAGGAGGCGGGTGCCGAAACCCTGGCGCCGGAAGTCGGGGTGCACGAGGAGGTTCAGCGAATAGGCGTTCGGGGTGTCCAGATGGTCGGCGCGCGTCAAGCCTGCCCAGCCCGCGACCCGTCCGTCGGCTTCAGCGACGAATCCGACGAACCGATCGGTGCCGAGCCGCTCGGTCAGGCTCCGCCGCAACCAGGTCCGGGCGCCGACGCCGTACGGCCGAACCAAGGTGCTCAAGGCAACTACTTGGTCGAAGTCCTCGGGTATCGCAGGCCTGATCTCCACCTCGCGAGGGTAGGCCGGGCAAGGTTCAGTTCGGGGCGATCTGAAGTGCGCGGATGCACAGCGGGGTGCTGCCGGCCTTCTGGACGAGGACGATGCCGGTGACGTGGTGGCCCTTGGTGGTGCCGTCGAGGCGGACGATGATGGCGGTCTGGCCGAGCGGCTCATCGACGACGGTCAGCTTCGTCGGCGCTTTGATCATGGCTTCGAACAGGAGCGGCAGGAGTTGCTTGGATTCGGCGCAGCCCAGCGCGGCGGCGGCGTCCAGCTTGTTGGCGTTGAGCTGGGTGACGAATCGCTGGGCCAGGTCCTTCGCCTTCGTGAGGTCGCCGCTGCCGGCCGTCGGCAGCGTCATCGTCGGCTCCTGCGAAGGGTCCTGCGAGGGGTCGTCGGAGGGGAAGTAGGACGGGAAGTCCGACGGGATCTCGGTCGGGATGTCCGACGGGGCCAGGCCGCCGGGTTGGCTGGTGTCCGACGAGTCATCGCCGACCAGGTTGGAGACGACCACGCCGCCGACGCCGAGCACAGCGATCAGTAAGACGACGAGCAGCGCGATGAAGAGCCCGGCCCGGTTCTTCTGCGGCGGCCGCTGATACCCGGGCGGACCGCTGAACCCACCGGGCCCGTTCGGATCGAACACCCGAGTCTCATCCTGCTGCTGATACCTGTTCGGGTCATACCCCGTCCACTGAGTCGGCTGCTGTCCGGCGCCCGGCGGTTGGTTCTGGGGAGGCGGTTGCCAGCCTGGCGGGGGACCGCTCGGACCGGGCTGACCTTCGCCGGGCGGACCCGGTGGCGTCGGGGTACTCACAGGACGAAGTGTCGCATCCCGCTAGGAGCTCAGCCGATGCTCCGCGAGCCATGTTTCCGCCCGCCGCTTGGAAGCGCGTGACAACCACGCGTCCTGAATCACCTCGGTCAACTCCTGCAGACTCAACTCACCTAGCCGGCTAGCCCGCACCAGCACCGACAGATGCCCGTCGAAATGCGGCGTGGTGAAGAACGGATTGCTCTCGTCCGACACCAGCGCCAGCTTGTCGTCCTCCGAAGGCACCCACAGCACGATCACATCGTCGTACCGCTCACCCGTCTCAGGATCGAACGCATCAGGCCGCTTGGTCCGGAAGAACACGAACGACTTCCCACCCACCTGATAAACCGGATTCTCACCGCCACCCTGTACGACGGTGACGTGCGGCATCCCCTGAGCTACTGCATGCACGTCCGCCACGCGAGCTTTCCGGCCGGCCATGCTCGACAGTCTAAGGACGGGCCGGGATCTTGATGGTGAACGTGGAGCCTTGTTCTGGGGTGCTGGTGACGGTGATGGTGCCGTGGTGGGCCTCGACGAGGTGTTTGGTGATGGCTAGGCCGAGGCCGCTGCCGCCAGTGGTGCGACTGCGGGAGTGTTCGGCCCGGTAGAAGCGGTCGAAGAGGTGGGGGAGGTGTTCCGGGGCGATGCCGGCGCCGTTGTCGGTGACGGTGAGGTGATAGCCGTTGCCCTCCCGGCGTACGCCGACCTGCACTTCGCCGCCCGAGTCGGTGAAGCGGATCGCGTTCGAGACCAGGTTGCCCAGGGCCTGGCGGATCCGGGCGCTGTCGACGATCGCAGCAGCAACCCCGGTCACGTCCGCGCTCAGCGTGACTCCGGCGTCGTCGGCAGCCGGGCGGTGCGCTGAAACCACCTGCTGGACGAGGTCGCCAAGGTCACGCGGCTCCGGATGCAGCCTCAGCATCCCAGCGTCGGCGAGCGCGAGATCCTGCAGGTCGACGATCAACCGCTCCAGCAGCCCGGCCTCCTCCAGGAGCGAGGTCACCAGCGCCTTGTCGAGTGGCACCACCCCGTCCTCGGAGGCGACCAGATAGCCCTTGATGTTGGCGAGCGGGGTCCGCAGCTCGTGCGCGACGTCGCTCACCATCGCCTTCCGCTGGACGTCGTGATGTTGGATCGACTCGGCCATCGCGTTGAACGCGTGCCCCAACCGGGCGACCTCGTCGCGACCGGTCACCGGCACCCGGGTCGCGTGGTCTCCGTTGGTCATCCGCTGGGCGGCACCGGTGAGAGCCAGGATCGGCCGGACCAGCCGGCGACCGGCGAAGATCATCACCAGCGCCGCGATCAGGAGGACGCCGAGCGCGGTTGCCGCCGTACGGAGGAGTCCTTCGCCGGAGAAGACGTTGAAGGTGCTCTTGGCGCCGAGATAGAGCTTCGCCTGCGGAGCGACGTACGGCGCGAGCGCGTCCGAGCGGGCCTGCATCGAGCAATTGACGAACTTGTCGCTGGGTGCGACGCCCTCCTTCGGCGACACCACCTGCAGTCCGTCGGACTGGTCCAGGGTGCTGAGCTGGTAGGTCTCACCGGCCGTGGTCAGGCACTCGACGGTACGCCGTACTTCGTCCTCGTTCACCGTCTTGGCTTTCGCGCTCGGCGCGTAGAGGCCGGCCGGGATGCACTTGTCCTTGGTGTTCTTCGGCGTCTTCGCGACTTCCGCAACGGTGTAGCCGGCGCTCAGCGGTTTCGCCACGTACGCCAGCGACGGCGTGCCGTCCTCGAAGGCTGTGACGGTGACGTTCTGGCCGCTGGCCTTGTAGCAGGCCGCCGCCTGATCGGCCAACTGCTCCCGCTGGTGGCGCTCCGCGTCGGTCAGCCCCCAGCTTGACGAGCCGATCGAGGTGGCTTTGAAGGCCGCCGTACCGGCGATCGTGGCCCGCTTTGTCGTCGCCTGGACAGAGCTCACGAACAGGCCGCCGACCGCGGTCGAACCGCGCGCGTCGATTGTTGCCGCCGGCACCGAAGGCAGGTCCGGTCCGGCGCCGAGCTTCCGGGCGGAGTCGACGATCGTCGATCCGTCCGCCTCCGTCAGCGCGATCCGCCGGCCGGTACGGTCCGCCAGCTGATGGACCACCTTGTCGACGCCGTTCCAGGAAGCGTGGTCCGAGGCGTACTCACTGAGCCGTCCGTAGATCTCCGTGTCGACCTGCAGCTGGGACGTGTTGTCCTCCAGCTCGCCCTGCAACTTCTCGGTCGTGCTGTAGGTCGCGATCACCGCCGTAGCGATCACCGCGCCGAGGGCCACCGCCAGCGAGAGCCCGAGGAATCTGAGCAGGACGCTACGACGCATCCGAGGTCACCACCTTGTCGGCCAGCTTGTAGCCCACGCCGTACACGGTCTTCAGGTACGCCGGGGAGCCCGGTTCCGGCTCGATCTTCTTGCGCAGATTCATCACGTGCACGTCGATGGTCCGGTCGAACACGTAGTGATCGAAGCCGAACGCGTGCTCCAGCAACTGCTGCCGGGAGAACGCGCGGCCGGGGGAGGCGGCCAGGCAGGCCAGGATCTTGAACTCGGCCGGCGTGATCTCCACCAGTTCGCCTGCCAGCTGGACCTCGTGCCGCACCGGGTCGATCTCGAGCGCCCCGACGCGGTAGACCTCACCCTCGGCCCGGCCGCGCGTACGCCGTAGTACGGTCCGGACCCGGGCCACCAGCTCACGCGGGTTGTAGGGCTTGGTCAGGTAGTCGTCGGCGCCCAGGTCGAGGCCGAGCAGCAGGTCGTCCTCGGTGGAGCGGGCGGTCAGCATGATGATCGGTACGTCCCTGTCTCCAGCACCGTCGGCGCGGAGCACCCGGCAGACGTCGAGGCCGTCGACCTTCGGCATCATGACGTCGAGAACGAGCAGATCGGGGCTGCGCCGGCGGGCCTCGTCGATGGCCGCCCGCCCGTCGTGCACGACGACGGTCAGGTGGCCCTCCCGCTCGAGGTAGCGCCGGATCAGCTCCGCCTGCTTCCGGTCGTCTTCGGCAACGAGGATCCGGGCTGGCATCTCACCACTGTCGCCGAACTTGATGAGATTTCGATGAAGATCAGCTGAGAGCATCGGGCGCTGATCGTTCCTTCACAGGTTCTTCACGGCCTTCCGGCCACGCTCCCACTCATGAAGATCAACTCACGCAAAGCACTCTCGCTGGTCGCCGTGCTGGCACTGGCCGGCTGCGGGGCCAGCACGCCCGGGGCGGACAAGAAACCGGTCGAGAGCGACGACAAGAGCCCGCTCGCGGAGTACATGGGGGACGGGTTCACCGCCGGCTCCGGAAACGGAGGCTTCACGGTCTCCCGGGCGATCGGCCCGCAGGAGTCCGACGAGCAGCAGCTGGCGAACCAGCGCAAGATCGAGGACTCGACTGCCGCCTGCATGAAGACGGCCGGCTTCGACTACGTCGCCGTGCCGCCGGAAGCCAACCCGAAGTCCAAGTTCAACGACGCGTTCAACCTGCCGAAGGACAAGTTCGCCGAGCAGTACGGCTACGGCATCAGCACCATCGACTGGTCGAAGATCGGCAAGGACGCGGACAGCAAGAATCCGAACACCACCATCCGCAACAAACTCTCCGCCACCGCGAAGAAGGCCTACGACAAGGCACTGAACGGGGACCTCGGTGGTGGTGGCGGGGTCATCGCGGTGCCGGCCGACGGGAAGGGCGGCAAGAAGATGGACACCGGCTGCCGGGGCAAGGCCGCCGATGCCGTCTACGGCAAGCGCGACCAGGCGTTCGACTTCAGCAAGTACGAGTCGTTGTTCAAGGACATCGAGGCGTTGCGGAAGCGGATCGACAGCGACCAGCGGGTGGTGGACGCGACCGCAGCCTGGTCCGACTGCCTCGCCGACGCCGGCCATCCCGGGTTCAAGAAGGTCGACGAGCCGCGGCAGAAGGTCAGCGACAAGCTGGACGAGCTGCAGGGGAAGAAACCGGAGACCAAGACGCCCGGTCCCAGCAAGGTGACCTTCGGCGGGCCGCCGTCGTTCGACAAGGTCGACCAGCAGAAGCTGGCGGATCTGCGGAAGTTCGAGATCGAGCTGGCCAAGGCCGACCAGGGCTGCAAGGCGAAGGGGTACGACGCGTCGTACAAGAAGGCGCAGTTCGAGCTGGAGAAGGAGTTCGTCGCCAGTCACAAGACCGAGCTGGAGGCGTACCGCGACGGAACGGCGAACCGGTGACCGCTTCGCCCAAGTCCCGCCGGCGGGTGCTCGTCGGGGTGTCCACGGTCGCCGCGCTCTCGCTGGGCGTCGGTGTCGCCGCGGGCAGCCGCATCACCTCGCCGGAGGACGCCGCCGCAAAGACTGCTCCACCGAAGGCATCCCAGATCACCGTGCCGGTGGAGAAGAAGGCACTTGCCAGCAAGGTGGTCGCCCGCGGTGACACCTCCTTCGACGGCGCGGTGAACATCCGGGTCGAGACGAGCGGGCTGACCACCCCGGCCGTGGTGACCGGCAAGGTCCCGACGGTCGGGTCGACGCTGAAGGAGGGCAAGGCGCTGCTGGAGATCGCGGGGCGTCCGGTGATCGGCCTGGCCGGCGTACTGCCGATGTATCGATCGCTCGCTCCGGGCAGCAAGGGGCCGGACGTGCTGCAGCTCGAGCAGACGCTCGACCGGCTCGGGTTCGACCCGGGGACGGTGGACAGCAAGTACGACAGCAACACCGCGCATGCCGTCGAGGAGCTGTACCAGGCGGCCGGGTACGACGCGCCCGAACCGGGCGAGCAGCTGACCGAGGCGGTCGACCGCGCGAAGAAGAACGTCGACCAGTTGAAGAACGCGCTCCGGCAGGCGGAACGGGCGCTCAAGCAGGCCAAGGCGGCGCCGGGTCCGGGAAAGAAGGATCTCTCGGTCGAGCAGGGCGCTGTGAACGATGCGAAGACGGCGCTCGACGACGCCGAGGACGCGCTGGCCGATGCCAGGGCCAAGGCCGGTACGCCGTTGCCCGTCTCCGAGGTCGTCTTCGTGAAGACGCTGCCGCGCCGGGTCGACGACGTGAAGGTCGAACGCGGCGGCACCGTCAACGGCGTGGTGATGTCGGCCAGCGGCGCCTCGCTGGTCGTCACGATCAAGGTGGACGCGCAGACGAAGGAACTACTGAAGGCCGGGATGACGGCCAGCCTCGACCTCGGTGACGGCACCATCGTGCCGGCCACGATCCGCCGGATCAGCAAGAACGCGGACCAGTACGACGTGGTGGTGGCGCCCAAGTCGCTCACGCCGCACGCGCTGGAGTTGCTCCGCGACGCGAACGTCCGGGTCACCATTCCGGTCAAGAGTACGAACGGGAAGGTGCTCGCCGTACCGGTGGCCGCATTGTCCGCGGGACCCGACGGTGGCTCGCGGGTCGAAGTACAGCGCGACGGAAAGACCGATCTGGTGCCGGTCAAGGTCGGCCTCTCAGCCGACGGCTACGCCGAGGTCTCGCCGATCGGAGACACCAAACTGTCCGAAGGCGACCAAGTGGTGGTCGGCAAATGAGCACCGTGCTTTTGGCCTCGCCTCCGGCTCGGCGGGTCATCGGGCTCAACTCCCGGTCTTCCCTCGTCCCTCCGGTCGCTTCGCTCCCTCCACTCCTCAGTCCAGCCCGGGAGGCCCGATGACCTCGCAGATGACGGCCGTTGCCTTGCCGGCTCCGGTGGTGGAGATGATCGGCGTACGGCGGTTCTTTCCCGGACCGCCTGAGGTGCAGGCGATTCGCGAGGTGGATCTGACGATCCGGGAGGGCGAGTACCTGTCGATCGTCGGGCCGTCCGGGTCCGGGAAGTCGACGCTGCTGCATCTGTTGGGGCTGCTCGACAACCCGACCGGCGGGGTCTACCGGCTGGACGGGGTCGACACGATGAGCCTGCGCGAGCGGCGCCGGGCCGTACTCCGAGGCGAACGGATCGGCTTCGTCTTCCAGTCCTTCCATCTCCTCGACCACCGCACGGTGCTGGAGAACGTCGCGCTGTCGATGGTGTACGTCGGGGTGCCGCGGAAGGAACGGATGGCGCGGGCCCGGGTCGCCCTCGAACGCGTCGGCCTCGCCCACCGGATGGAGTTCGGGCCGGGCGTCCTGTCCGGCGGTGAACGCCAACGGGTAGCCATCGCCCGGGCCCTGGTCGCCGAACCAAGTCTGCTCCTGGCCGACGAACCCACCGGCAACCTGGACAGCGTCAACGCGGAGGCGATCCTCGAAGTGTTCGACGAACTTCACCACGAGGGCATGACACTGGCCGTCATCACCCACGACGACCACGTCAGCCAACGAGCCCAACGCCAGGTCCGCATAGTCGACGGAACCCTCCAGTGGTAGGCCCGGAACCGGGCGAGCCATTCCCGCCCCGAACCGGCGGTCCGGGCGAGCCGACCACCCCACGAACCGGCTCCCCGGATCCCGCCGGCGAGCCGTCCACTTCACCATTCAGCCGCTTCCGGCTCGCACTGGCGGGGGTGATCCGGCGAGGGGCCGGGTCGCGCCGCCGGGCGGGCCGGAAGCGGCGGGCCGGCGGGCCCGCGGTACGGGATTTGCTGGATGAGGCGTTGGCTGGGGTTGCGGCACGACCGACCCGGCTGATTCTGACGACGCTCGGCACGGTGCTGGGTATTGCAGCGTTGGTTGCGACGGTCGGGCTCGGTCAGACAGCGAGCGGGCAGATCACCCAGCGCTTCGACCTCGCCGCAGCAACCCGCGTCGTGGTCTCACCCGACTCGAAGGGCGGTCAGGAAGACCAGGCGGCGACGCAGTTGCCCTGGGACGCACCCAACCGGATCAGCAGGCTGAACGGCGTCGATGCCGCAGGCACGGTGAGCGCCGTCAACGTCGGCGACGACCTGGTCCGCAGCGTCGCAGGTCTCGACACCCAGAAGGACGGCCACGCGCTGAGCGTGCTGGCCGCTTCGCCCGGCCTGTTCGACGCGGTCCGCGGGAAGCTCCGCACCGGACGCTGTTTCGACGCCGGCCACGACGCGCGCGCCGACCACGTGGTGGTGCTGGGCAAGAACGCGGCCGACCGGCTGGGGATCAACCGGGTCGACTCGCAGCCGGCCGTCTTCATCGGCGAGCAGGCGTACACGGTGGTCGGGATCCTCGACGAGGTCAGCGGCCGTGCCGATCTACTCGACTCGGTGATCATGCCGAACGGGACCGCCAAAGCGGAGTACGAGCTTGAGGCGCCGGACTCGCTGGAGATCCGGACCCAGGTCGGCGCGGCGCAGTTGATCGCCAAGCAGGCACCGGTCGCCATCGACCCGAACAACCCGAGCACGCTGAAGGTCGACGCGCCGCCGGCACAGGGCGGCGTACGGAAGGGTGTGCAGAACGACCTGAACGCTCTGTTCCTCCTGCTGGGTGCGGTCGCCTTGCTGGTCGGCGGTCTGGGCATCGCCAACGTGACGTTGTTGTCGGTCCTGGAGCGTGTCTCCGAGATCGGCTTGCGACGAGCCCTGGGCGCCGCGCGACGACACGTCGCGGTGCAGTTCCTGGTCGAGAGCGTGCTGGTCGGGTTCCTCGGCGGTCTCCTCGGTACTGCGGTCGGCGTACTGCTCACCGTCGGCGTCTCGTGGAGCAAGGACTGGACGCCGATCCTGTCCAGCTCGCTGTCGTTCGGCTCGCCGTTCCTGGGTGCGTTCATCGGGCTCGTGGCCGGCACCTACCCGGCCTGGAAGGCCTCCGCCATCCAGCCCATCACCGCCCTCCGCGGCACCTGAAGCTTCTCTGGGTCTTTACAAATATCTATCCTGACCAAAGTAGACATTCGGCTCTGGCGTGTGTAATGTTACTCGTGTTGACAGAGAAGAACAGCGAAGCTGAGGTGGACAGCTAACGTCCTGTCCAAGAGTGTGATTGTGTAGTTCGTACGACGGCGGATTCCGCCGGGCCGATCAGTGAAGGGGCTCGGGTCTCACGCCAGGATCAGAGTCTGTGGAGCCAGTGGTTGAGCAGGGTTCCAGACTTGATGGATCGAAGTACCAGTTTGTAGTTGGCAGTAGCAGTAGCAGTTGAAGTGGCAGTTAGCAGTTGAAGTTGCGGTTTGTAGTTGAAGTGGCAGTTAGCAGTTAGCAGTTGAAGTGAGCAGTTCCGTAGTCGTAGTAGCAGTGCGTAGTTGTAGTTGCTGTTTGTAATTGAGGTAGCAGTAGGTAAGTAAGTAGCTGTAGTACGAGAGAGAAGGGAAGGATTACACCGTCGGATCGCCCGCCAGTGCCAGTACTTCGCCGGGCGGGTGCCGTAGTTCCATCAGATGGGAAGGTGGTCTTCGGTTACGCATTCAGCGATCCCCGCAGTGACGGCCTTCACGTGGCGTTCTGCGGACAGGTAAGAACCGGCCGCACGGCCGGTAGATGGTGACAATCCAAAACCCCTGGGCCCCGGTGCTTCGGCACCGGGGCCCTTCGACACGGAGGTTCGATGACCCCAGATTTGCACACGGAGATACCGATGAGCTCAACCCCAGCAGGACCGTCGGCCACTTTCGACGATGACGACTACCCCGCCTTCACGATGGGCCGGGCCGCCGAGATGCTCGGCACCACCCCCGGATTCCTCCGCAGCCTGGACGAGGCGAAGCTGATCACGCCGCAACGCTCGGAGGGCGGCCACCGCCGCTACTCCCGCTACCAGTTGCGCATCGCCGCCCGTGCCCGCGAACTCGTCGACCAGGGCACCGCCCTCGAGGCCGCCTGCCGGATCATCATCTTGGAGGACCAGCTTGCCGAAGCCCTGCGGATCAACGAACAGATGAGGGAGCAGGGTTAGCGCTCGGGCTCAGGGAGTAGCGGGCTCGCGGCGGGTTGCTGACAGCCGCGAGTAGATGAGCGCAGTGAGGAAGAAGCCCAGGACCACGAAGGTGAGCACCGGGTAGGACTTCCCGTCGTCGGGCAGGATCACGGCGCCGAGTGCGGCGGCGGAGACCTGTCCCACGTTGAAGATCATGTCGTAGAGCGAGAACACCCGGCCCCGGTAGACGTCGTCGACCCCCGTCTGGACGAGCGTGTCGACGCTGATCTTCACGCCTTGCGCGCAGAAGCCGGTGAGGAATCCCGAAACGAGGATCGCGGGTTGCGTGTAGAGACCGCCCGGGATCGCTGTCACTACTGCGGCTGCGACGAAGAGCACGGTGACCCAGCGCCGCAGAGTCAGGACTCGCGTTGCCCAAGGTGTCACCAGGGCGGCGATGAAGAGGCCCGCACCAACTGCACCGGTGGCGATCGCCAGTGCGCCGAAGGCTTGGTCCAGTTGACCGGGACCGTAGAACTTGTTGCGATACAGCAGGATCATCGCGACGGTGACGAGGCCGAAGAAGAATCTGAGCGAGCCGATCGCGGCGAGCCCGAGGGCTGCCTGGCGGCGTTCCTTGAGATGCCGGCCGCCGTCGATCAGGCCGGCGACGATGCCGCGGATGGCTTCGACGACTCCTGGTTCGTCGCCGGTGAGGTCGGGGCCGAGCTGGTTCCGGCTGAGTCGCAGGGCGAGCAGGGCGGCGGCGAGGTAGATGGCGGCCGTCGTACCGAGAACTGTCAGGTCCGAGTCGGAGACGAGTTTGACGCCGGCGCCGAAGCCGCCGCCGATCAGGAAGGACGCGGTACCCGAGGTGGGGGTGACCGCGTTCGCCATCACGAGTTCGTCCTGCTCGACGACGTGCGGGAGGCCGGCGGAGAGGCCGGACAGCAGGAAGCGGTTGACGCCGAGAGTGAGCAGGACGGCGAGGTAGAACGGCACCCCGGCGTTGCCTAGGGCAACGATCGCGCCGACGACCAGGACCAGGGCGGCGCGGGTGAGGTTCGCGCCGAAGAGGATCTGCCGCCGCGACCAGCGATCGAGCAGGACGCCGGTGAACGGGCCGAGGATCGAGAACGGGAGAAGCGCTACCGCGAACAGCCCGGCGATCGCCGCGGCGTCCGGCGCGCGTTCCGGCGAGAACAGCACGTACGCCGCCAGCGCCACCTGGAAGACGCCGTCGCCGAACTGCGACGTCAGCCGGACCGCGAACAACCGCCGGAAATCCCCACGCCGCAACAGCCTGCCGAGATCCCGGATGAACTGCACGCGTGCACTGTAACCGCCGCTCCCCGCACCCGCCGCCGGCAACAACCCCCGCAAGCCCCGGAGCCACCCAGGGCGGCGATCCCGCCCGCCTCATCCGTGGCGCGCTCTACTTCTTGGTGAGGCGTTCGCGGGCCGTGCGGCCGCGGGTGTTGGCGGGGACTACGCCTGCGATGGTTCCGAGCCCGAGGAGTGGCATGTTGCCGTAGACGGTCTCGAAATTGCCGGCCGGTACGACGTACGTCTCGTGCCAGATCCCCACATTGCCGCCCTTGTATGCGAGCTTGAAGAACTGCGTCCAGGCCGGCCGATGCGTGCGATCCGGGTCGTTCGCGAACGCCTGCAACTTCTCGGCCGACTCCCAGTACTGCAGCATCGTCGTCGTCCGCAGCCCCGGAAACACGCGGAACCCGAGCAGCCCACTGTCCGGATCGGCGGACAGCTCGCGCAGCATCGGGCTCATCGCCTTCGTGACCGGCAGCCACTGCCGCCAAGCTCGCAGCTTGTTCACCCGCATCCCGATCAGAAACACCACGACGTCCTTGTCGTACGCCGCCGTCTGCCGCCCCTCGACGATCTCCATCATCGACTCCTTTTGGATAGTTAAGCTCCCCAATATTGGAAAGTGATACTCTCCAAAAGTCAAGAGGGAGAGACCAATGTGGATCGCTGAACTGTCCCGGCAGACCGACGTGCCGGTGGCAACGATCAAGTACTACCTGCGCGAAGGCCTGCTGCCCGCCGGCGAAGCGGTCGGCGCCACCAGAGCCCGGTACGACGAATCGCACGTCCGCCGACTACGCCTGATCCGCGCCCTCGTCGAGGCAGGCGGCCTCACCCTTGCCCGCGTCCGCGACGTGCTCTCCGCCGTCGACGAGGAGTCCCGCGAACTCCACGACGTACTCGGCGCAGCCCACGGCGCCCTGCGACCCGACAAACTCGAGGCCACCGACGAGTCCCTCGCTCGGGTCAACGAACTCCTCGCCGACCACGGCTGGCGAGTCGACGAAGACTCCCTGGACCGAGTCCTCCTAGCCAGCGCGCTAGACGCCCTGGATCGAGTAGGTCACCCGCTAGACCCTCTACTACTGGACAGCTACCTGATGGCAGCCGAGCAAGTAGGCGACGCCGACGTCGCCCACCTCCCCACCGGCACCCGCGCAGAAACCGTAGAAGCCACAGTCGTCATCACCGCGCTAGGCGCCCCGGTCCTCCTGGCCCTCCGCCGCCTGGCCCAGCAAAACGCCTCAGCCCACCGCTACAACGCAGTACGAACTCGCCCTTGCCTGTAACTCAGGCTTGAGCTCGGGCGGCCTGGCGTTCGAGCAGGCGGCTGCGCTGTTCTACGAAGCGGCTCGCCTGGGCGTCCAGCGCCGTCATGAATTCGGCGAGTTCGTCGCGGGCCTTCGCGCCGTCGCCGGAGAGGTCTTCGCGCTCGAAGACCTTCCAGTTACGCAGGATCGGGGCGACCACCTCGTCGTGGTGCAGGCGCAGGTCGTAAATGCCGGCCTTCGCGATCGTCACCGAGTTCCGGGCGAAGCCCTCCATGGTGGCGCCCGGCATCGAGAAGTCGCGGACCTCGTTGGTGACGGCGCGCATCGTCTCGTTCGGTGCCGCCTCGAACGCCGCGGCGACCAGGTTGCGGTAGAAGATCATGTGCAGGTTCTCGTCGGTCGCGATCCGGAGCAGCAGCTGGTCCGCGATCGGGCAGCCGGTCGCCTTGCCGGTGTTGCGGTGCGACACCCGGGTCGCCAATTCCTGGAAGCTGACGTACGCGATCGCCTCGAGCATGTTCTTGTCGACCTGGTGCCCGGCGGTCATGTGCGCCATCCGGGCGACTTCCAGCTCGACCGGGTCGACGCCCCGGGTGACGACGAGGTAGTCGCGCAGCGCGATCCCGTGCCGGCCCTCCTCCGCGGTCCATCGGCCGACCCACGTTCCCCAGGCGCCGTCGAGCCCGAACTGGGTGGCGATCTCCCGGTGGTACGACGGCAGGTTGTCCTCGGTCAGCAGGTTGGTGATCATCGCGACCTTGGCGACCGGGTCCAGCCGGGACTGCTCCGGCGCCCAGTCCTCGCCGCCGAGGAAGGCGAAGTCGCGCCCCTCGCTCCACGGCACGTAGTCGTGCGGATTCCAGTTCTTGGTGATCTTCAGGTGCCGCTCGAGGTTCTCCTCGACCACAGGCTCGAGCTCATGCAGCAGATTCGTCACCAGCTTGGCATCCATCCCCCTAGCCTACGGCACCGTAAGTTACGCATCCGTAGGTTCGGAGCGGCTGCGCACCATCGCCGCGATGGTCAGCTCCATGTTCCGCCCGAGCTGATCCAGCCGGCTCTGCTTCACCGCTTCGGCCCGGGCCGGATCAGCCAGTACGCCGTGCCGCATCCCGCTGTCGCCCGGCCCGTGCGTGAACCACTGCCGGATCAAGGTCTGCTCACCCTGCGCCGCCAGCTCGTACTCCCAGTGCGCGAACGGCTCGTCCTCGCCACCGAACACGTCCCACCCGAACCGCACCGGCTCCTCGGCCGCCGTCACCCGGCACTGCACCTCGGTCTTGAACCCGTCCGCGAACTCGTTCCGCGCCTCGAACCAAGCCCCCGCCGCCGGCCCATCAACCCCGTCCAACCAGGCGCCGTACACACACTCCGGACTCCACGCGCCGTACCCCGCCACATCGGTGATCCAGCTCCAGACGGCCTCCACCCGCGCGTCCACCAGCACCCGAACCTCAACCGTCGCCCCAGTAACTCCGTAGTCATCCATGCCGACAACGTCGCCCCGCCGCCACCTATCTCGACATTTCCCGATACCTCTCCAGCAACTCGGCCAATTCGCCCGGGTGTCCGAGCATCGGGAAGTGCCCACCAGGCAACTCGTCCGGCGCGAACCCGAGCCGGTCGCTCGTCAGCCTCCGCAGGTAATCAGCCGGGAACAGCAGATCCTCGGTCGCGATCACCGCCCGCGTCGCCACGTCCGGCCACCGGTCGAACAGCGCGGGGTCATCCATTGGCTTCCCGGCCTGCGGTTGCAACTGCCGCCTGGCCTCAGCGGCAAGCTCGGGCGGCAAGTCCTGGAAGAAGTAGTCCGAGTCCGGGTCGCCGTCCCACTTGTAGTCCGTATGCCCCCAGTAGTCGTTCACCCTCTCTCCAGGTAGCGGGATCATGCCGGCCACGAAGACGAGGAGATCCACCGACAACCGTTCGCACACAGCAGGCGCCGTGAACCCGCCCAGCGAGTGGGCGACGACCACCAGCTCGGTACGCCGACCGACCGCGCTCACCACCGCCTCGCAGTACGAGCTGAGGCCGGCCGACTCGTCGTCGCAGGGGAGGTCGACAGCGATGACGTCCTGGCCGCGGGACTGGAGTTCGGCGGTCAGCAGGTGCCAGTGCCACGGCGTACATCCCGCGCCAGGGATCAGGACATAGGTCATGGACAGGACCTTATGGTGGGCGGATGGAGCGGAGCGGGTATCCACATTTCCTGGGGATCGGTACGCGGTGGAAGGACAACGATGTCTATGGGCACGTGAACAACGTGGAGTACTACAGCTTCTTCGACACCGTGATCAACGATTTCCTGATCCGTTCCGGTGGACTCGACATCCACGGCGGCGACGTGATCGGGCTCTGTGTGGAGTCGCAGTGCACCTTCAAGCAGTCGCTCGCGTTCCCGGACTCCGTGGACGCCGGGCTGCGGGTGTCGAAGCTCGGTAACTCCAGCGTGCACTACGAGATCGGCCTCTTCCGCGCAGGCTCCGACGACCCGGCAGCGACCGGCCGTTTCGTGCACGTCTTCGTGGACCGCACCGATCGCCGTCCCACTCCGATCCCCGCCCAGCTCCGCACCGCCCTGGAAGGAATCACCGGATGATCGTCCGCGGCGCCGTCCTCCGCGAGATGGGCCTACCCAGCCCGTACGCCGTATCGCGACCGCTCACCATCGAGGACATCGAGCTCGCCCCACCCGGCCCCGGCGAACTTCTCGTCCGCATCCGCGCCGCCGGCCTCTGCCACTCGGACCTCTCCGTCATCGACGGCTCCCGCCCCCGAGTCATGCCGATGCTCCTGGGCCACGAAGCCACCGGCGAGGTCATCCAGTCCGAGTCACCCGACTTCACCCTCGGCGACACCGTCAGCTTCGCCTTCGTCCCCGCCTGCGGCACCTGCCCCCCATGCGCCGAAGGCCGCCCCGCCCTCTGCGAACCAGGCGCAGCAGCCAACACAGCAGGCACCCTCCTCTCAGGCGAACGGAGGCTCGCGCCCGCCCCCGCCGCGGCCGACGGGCCCCGCCCGACCACCGCTCCTCCGGGCGGCAGTAGCTCGCCCGCTGGCGAGCGGCGTACCGGCGACACCGCCGGCGCTCTGCTCTCCGGCGAGCGCCGTCTCGCTGCATCGGGCGGCGGTAGCTCGCCCTCCGGGGCGCCGGGCTCCTCCCACGTCCACCACCACCTGGGAGTTTCTGGATTTGCCGACCATGCAGTGGTGTCTGCTCGTTCGGCGGTGAAGATTGATTCTGAGCTTCCGCCTGAGATCGCTGCGCTGTTCGGGTGTGCGGTGATGACCGGCGTCGGTGCGGTCGTCAACACCGCTCGCGTGCAAGCCGGTCAGAGCGCCGTCGTCTTCGGTCTCGGTGGCGTCGGTCTCTCCGCGCTCCTGGGTGCTGCGCTCGTCGGAGCCAACCCGCTCGTCGCGGTCGACGTCGTACCGCAGAAGCTCGAGCTGGCCCTGTCCTTGGGCGCCACCCACGCAATAGATGCCCGAGGCAACGACACGGTAGGGCAGATCCGGGAAGCCACCGACGGCGGCGCGCACTACGCCTTCGAGACGGTCGGCAGCGCCGCAGTACTGGCTCAGGCGTACGCCGCAACGCGTCGCGGCGGCACCACCGTCACCGTCGGCCTGCCGCACCCCTCGCAAACCCTGAGCATCCCAGCCGTCAGCCTGGTCGCCGAGGAGCGCACCCTCAAAGGTTCCTACCTCGGCTCAGCCGTCCCCAGCCGCGACATCCCCCGCTACATCGCCCTCTACCGCGCCGGCCGGCTCCCGGTCGATCGCCTGCTCACCTCGACAGTCGGCCTCGACGACCTCAACGAAGCCTTCGACACCCTCGCATCCGGTACGGCGATTCGCCAGGTGCTCGTCTTCTGAAAGAACACGGTGGCGACGGTCAGCCAGAAAGCCGACCGCCACCACCGCGTACGTAGTACGGACTAGTTGTTGTTGATGAAGGTCCGGGCCAGCTGCTGACCCTGGGAGACGGCCAGGTCGTGGTTCTCGATCGGGTTGATGGTCGAGTTCTTGAAGACGATGTAGGTCACGCCCGAGTCCGTACCACCGTTGCTCGGATCCGGGTTGATCCCTAGCTGAACCGCAGCGGCGTACGACGCCTCGCCGATGATGTCCGTCGGTCCGGTATCACCGACTACCGCATAGGTGACCTGGTTGTTGTAGATGACGGCGACCACACCGCCACCGGCGATCTGGAAGTTCTCGTAGTTCCAGGTGCTGCTGGGACTCGGCACCACGACGTACGGGAGCTGGGCTGCGTTCAGCGGCTGGTCACTCGACGTGTGGAAGGCGGTGTCGGGCAGGAAGCAGCAGTCGGTGTTCTCGTTGCACTGCGAGGTCCGGATCCCGTCGCAGTCGATGTCCATGTCGGCCTTCCAGAAGACGGCGCCGTTCTTGCCGCAGACCGGGATGGTCCGGCCGAGCTCCTCGTCGGTCTTGTAGGTGCCGTTGGAGATCTGGCTGCAGGTGGTCACCTTGGCGAGCAGTTCGGCCGCGGTCGGCGCACCGCCACCGCCGCCACCGGCGTCCGTGACGGTCAGCGAGTCGAGGTTGGGGCCACCGTTGGCGGTCGTCGCGGTGGCCTTGATGGTGTGCGAGCCGGCTGACAGCGTGGTGTTCACCGTGGTGGTGTTCCAGGTGGTCCACACGCTGGTGCTGGCGAACTGCGGTGTCGCGACGGTGGTGCCGTCGACGGCGATCGTCATCGGCCGGTTCACGGTGGTGCCGTTGGAGTACCGGAACGCCAGTGCGGCGCTGCCGGCGGTCCCGATGTTCACCGTGAAGGTGACCGAGGAGCCGGTCACATTGTCGTAGTTGACGAACCCGGTGCCGGTGTAGCCGGCGTGGTTGGACTCGACGACACCTTGCGACCGGGTGGCGTTCTCGGCCTGGTACGTGGTGGTCGCGGCCGAGGCCGGAGTCGTGCCTGTCGACACCAGCAATACGCTGCCGATCAGTGCGAGGGCGAGTGCGAGGGGGCGGAACATGCGCATCGTTCACCTCTCTATAGTTAGTAAACTTTCCTAACTGTCAGACCCTGGTTGCGGTCCGTCAAGAGGTCGTGACCAGTAGTTGGTTCCGGAACCGCGGAAGGGGCGCTATTGAGGGAAAAGGCTTACCGAGCAAGCAAACGTTAAATTGAAACCAAACCGTATACATCCGGACAACCGTCGGGCAGGCTACGCACAGTGCGCGGAGGCGCACGAGATGTGAGACCAGCGCGCCGTCCGCCCCGTAACGGCGCGCTTGGAGTCCCTGAGGAGGGCCCCAGATGCAGAGCAGGTTCCGCCGAACCGGTGCGCTCGTAGGTACCGGTGCCGTGTTGTTCGGTGCGCTGGCGATCGTCGCCGGCAACCAGGCAGACGCCCAGCAGGGACCGTCGCCGGTCCCGCTCGACCAACTTCTCGCCGGTCAGCCCTTGCAGGGCAAGGCCGCGCTCGCCAAGCTCCAGCCGCGCCTCGCCGATCTGGCCGAGCGGAACGGGATCGCCGAGCTCAAGCTCCAGCAGATCCTCGCCACGGACAAGACGAGCTGGCTGGACAAGGACGGCAAGCTCTTCTTCAAGGAGCCGGCCGCCACCGCCAAGGAGAAGGCCGCCACCGCCTCGAAGGTGTCGAAGAAGAGGCTGGCCGCCGCCGCGGCCGGGCCGGCGTTCGAGCTGCACAGCAAGGCCGGATCGAACCGGGTGATCTACCTCGACTTCGACGGCCACACGATCACCAACACCGCGTGGAACACGAACGGCAAACCGTCCAGCGTGAACGTCACGGCGTACGACACCGACGGCGACACCGGCAACTGGAGTGCCGCCGAGCAGGCCGTGGTCCGTGAGGTGTGGGCCCGGGTGTCCGAGGACTACGCGCCGTTCGACGTCGACGTGACCACGCAGGCGCCGGCGGAGTCCGCGATCGATCGCTCCGGCTCGGCCGACCAGCAGTACGGCACGCGCGTCGTGATCGACCCGACCACCTGGTACCAGTCCGGCTGTGGTTGCGGCGGCGTCGCGTACGTCGGCGTCTACGACAGCAGCAGCCAGCACGCGTACTACCAGCCGGCCCTGGTCTTCACCAAGGGTGTCGGCACCGGCGCGAAGAACATCGCCGAGGCCGCCTCGCACGAGGCCGGTCACAACGTCGGGCTCAGCCACGACGGCACCGCCTCGGTCGGCTACTACTCCGGACACGGCGCATGGGCGCCGATCATGGGCGTCGGCTACTCCAAGGCGATCAGCCAGTGGAGCAAAGGTGAGTACAGCGGCGCCAACAACAAGGAAGACGACTTCGCGGTGATCGGCCAGAACGGCCTGGCGCTGCGCGCGGACGATCACGGGAACGGAACCACCGATGCTACCGCCCTGAGCCTCGGTACGGCCGTCAACGGGATCTACGCGAACGACGCCGACGTCGACACCTTCCGGATCGACCTGGCGGCCGGCACGTTCACCTTCGCGGCGAACTCGGCAGCGGTCGGCGGTGACCTGGACATCAAGCTCCAGTTGCTGAACTCGGCCGGCACGGTCGTCGCCACGGCCGATCCGGCGGCGGGTCAGACCAACTCCGGTACGCCGACCGGGCTGAGCGCGAGCATCCGCCAGCAGGTGGCCGCTGGCCGCTACTACCTGCGCGTCGAGAACACCGGCTACGGCAACCCGCTGAACACCGGCTACTCGACGTACGGCAGCCGCGGCGCCTACTCGGTCGGTGTCACCGCCGGCTAGCCGGTACTGCGTAACGGGGGCTCATTTTTCAGCACCTCGCCTTTGCTTTTGTTTTCGGGGGGAGTCCTTGAGGAGGATTCCGAATGATTGGCAAATTCCGCCGTACCGGTGCGTTGGTCAGTGCCGGTGCAGTAGTTTTCGGAGCGTTGGCCGTTGCTACAGGCAACCAAGCTGATGCCCAGCTCCTCGGTCAGCCCACACCCGGCTTGGCTGCACTTCCCAAAGTGCAGTCCAAGCTGGGCGAGCTCGCCCAGCTCAACGGTCTGACCGAGGCTCGACTGCGCGACACGCTTGCGACCGACAAGACCAGCTGGCTCGATGCGCAGGGCCGCTTGTTCTTCCGCGAACCAGGTCTGACCACCGCCCAGAAGGCACCGGAGGCATCGCCTCGCTGGGCCAAAGAGTCGGTTGCCGCAGCCGACGGTCCTGCCTTCGAGTTGCACAGCAAGGCCGGCTCGAACCGGGTGCTCTATCTCGACTTCGACGGCCACACGATCACCGGGACCGCGTGGAACTCGTCCAAGAATGTCGACCCGGTGAACGTCACGGCGTACGACACGGATGGGAACCCTGCCGTCTTCAGTACTGCCGAGCAGGACGTCGTACACGAAGTCTGGGCGCGGGTTGCGGAGGACTACGCCCCGTTCGATGTCGACGTGACGACGCAGCAGCCGGCGCAGGATGCGATCAACCGCACCGATGCGAACGACCTGCAGTACGGCACGCGGGTCGTGATCGATCCGACCGGTTGGTACCAGACCGACTGCGGCTGTGGCGGCGTCGCCTATATCGGCGTCTACGACACGAGCGGCAACCACGACTACTACCAGCCGGCGCTGGTCTTCACCAAGGGCGTCGGCACCGGAGCGAAGAACATCGCCGAGGCAGCCTCGCACGAAGCCGGTCACAACGTCGGCCTCAACCACGACGGCACCGCATCCGTGGGGTACTACGAGGGCCACGGCTCCTGGGCGCCGATCATGGGCGTCGGCTACTACCGCGGGATCAGCCAGTGGAGCAAGGGCGAGTACTCCGGCGCCAACAACACCGAGGACGACTACGCCGTCATCGGCAGCCATGGATTGGCGCTCCGTGCGGACGAGGTCGGTGACAGCACTGGGGCTGCTGCCGCCCTCGCCGTCGGAGCGACTGCCACCGGCGTGATCGCCGCTGAGTCCGACATGGACGTCTACAAGATCACTGTCGGTGCCGCAGGCAACTACACCGCAACGGCCAGCGCTGCCGCACTCGGTGGCGACCTGGACATCAAGCTCGACCTGCTCAACAGCGCCGGCGCCGTCGTCACCTCTGCCAACCCGGACTCGGGCCAGAGCGACGCCGGTACGCCGACAGGTCTCGGCGCCACCCTCACGAGCAACCTGCAGCCCGGTACGTACTATCTCCGGGTCGACAACACCGGCTACGGCAACCCGCTGAACACCGGCTACTCGACCTACGGGAGCCGCGGGGCCTACTCCCTCGCGATCAACCCGAGCTGATCTCCTGCGGTTGGTCGTCCTCTGGCGGGGCGACCAACCGCAGGTCTCACTCGCCGCGCTGTAGCCCCAGCGTCGCGATCAGATCCTCATGCAACTCGAACCACACGGTGTGACAGGAGTCGACTCCTGTTCCGTCGACCCCTGCCGCCTCACCCGCCATCGCCCTGCCGAGCGCTCGATTGAACCTGGTGCCGTACCCCTGGAACCGATCGAGCACGGCGCTCAACTGCTCGACCACCAACCCGAGCTCTCGATCCAGTCTCTGAAGCTCATCGATCACCGCCTTGTCCCACGCGTCATCGCTGTGGTCGTTGAAGGCGAACGCATCCGCCGCAGTCGGCCTCAACTGCCAATCGGTACAGGCCTTCTGAAGCCGGGTGTTGAACGGCAAGAACACCTCGTACGCCGTACGCACGCGCTCGCGACCACCCGCGATCTCGTCGAGCTCCGCCGCCAGTTGCCGCTCGTTCTCCGCTCTCCCCGCTTCGGTCAGCGACCACCCGCCTGTGCCGGCGAACTCCGACCAACTGATCCATCCGAACGCCTGCGCATCGAGCAACAACTCGGCCGCCTTCACGCGCTCGACCCCGAACCTCCGGGCGACTGCCTCGGCATCGGCCATCCCTTTGAGCCGAACGGCGTGCAACACCAGCAACTCCGTCGCCGACCCCTGGCTCATTGGTCCACCCCGTCGGCGTGTGCTTGGTCTCCTCTGGCGAGCAGCCGATCGAGCCGCTGCTGACAGGCTTGCGGCGAGTTCAGTCCCAGCGCCGTCGCCATCTGCGCCCAGGTCAACCCGAGGTCTCTGGCTGCGAACAGCAGCCCGGTCTCCAACTGATCAACCTCCGCCCGAGCCGCTCGCAACAGCCCCAACGCCGCCAGCGCTTGGACTCTCGCTGAGGAGTCGTCAGGATCTGACTGCCCCTGACGGGCAGCTTGCGCGGGCGCCACGGTCCGGCTCGACTGCCAGACGAAGTACTGGATCAGATCCACCGCCGACGGCGGCACCGGCTTCGGTTGCCAAGGCCGCCGATCAAGCGTGTCGGCACCCGCCTCCAGCAGCACATTCCTGGCCGTCCGCTCCCGCTCAGCCGCCAGTTGATCTCCTACCGCCGCCTTGCCCCGCTCAGCTCCACTCACCGGGGAACCATCCCGCTTCAACAACTAGTTGTCAACATTCCGTTGAAACTCTGCAAGGATGGCGGCCACCGGGTCAGTGGGCTGAGGCAGAGAGACCACTGGGTTCTGACCGAGAGGTCAGTGGGGTTCGGGCAGAGAGGCCAGCGGGGGTTCTGACGGAGAGATCAGTGGGTTCTGGGAGAGAGGCCAGTGAGTTCTGGCGAGAGATCAGCGGGTTCTAGGAGAGAGGGTGGTGGGCTTTGGTGGAGGTTCTAGGCGGGGGACGTGAGGGTTTGGTACTTCGGGGCAGGGCGGGGAGTCCGGGTGTTGTGCGTGGGGTGGCAAGGGTTGTCGAGGGAGTCGACGGTTTCGAGGAGGTTGTTGCCGGTGAGCTCCTGATCTGCCGGTCGACAGATCCGGCGTGGACCGTGCTCTTCGGCGTGATCGCCGGCGTCGTCACCGAATTCGGTGGCCGGTTGTCCCATGCGGCGATCGTTGCTCGAGAACGTCGCATCCCCGCTGTGCTGGGTGTGCCTCTCCTCCTCGACAAGGTACGGACAGGCGACCACCTCACAATCAACGGAAGCGCCGGGACCGTCCAGGTCCGAACGGTGTGGACGACCGAGTAACAGCCTCGGCAGCCTGCCCGGAGTCCTCGGCGACCCACCCCGGGCGCGCCGGCGGCGCTGCACGACCGGCACCTGTCGCGCCCCCTCCTCCGGTGGTGCCCCGCTCCTTCCCCCACCCACAGCCGGCACCACCGATGTCCCCGCTGACTCTGCGCTTGCGCAGATGCTTGTTCACCCGCCAGCCGCCACCGGCAGCTCTGCAACATCGAGGGCATGACGTACGACGAGATCGCCGTTGGTCTACCCCGTTCCGCTGCTCGCCGGTCCGATCGCGGTGCTCGCCGGTCTAATCGCGGTGCTCGTCCCCAGTCTGATCGCGATGGTCGCTGGTCTGATCGCGGTGCGCGGAGCTGCCGGGGTCGCGGAGCTGCCCGGGGGCGTCGCGGCGGGGATGTTGTCGGGAGTTCAGAGCAAGGCTTTGATCCAGGTGTCGTGGTTGGTTTCGATGTACTGGGCGGCGGGGCCCCAGTGGTTGCCGTGGCCCTCGGCGTACAGGCGGGCCCAGGGTTGCTCGCCGGTCTCCGAGCCGCATCTGAGCAGGTCGTACATCCCTCGCGTGTGGGCGGCGATCAGACTGGGGAACTTCCGGCGTTCGTCCTCGTCCAGCCCGTAACCATCGACCAAGGCGCGTAACCGGGGTGCGTCCGTAGCGACATCACCGTTCGGCAGAAAGGGTACGAATCCACTGGCGGCGTAGCCGAGGTCCCAGAGTCGTGAACCTGGGCCGGCGCCGTCCCAGTCGATGAAGACCCAGCGGTCGCCGTCGATGACCAGGTTCCACGGTGCCAGATCGTTGTGGCAGATGAGATCTCCGCCGGTCGGATCAGGAATCACCACATCCCAGGCAGCATCCGCAGGTGGACGAAAGCTCGCCATCGCGTCATGCAGCTCTCGAACCATCCCACCAAGTCGCCGCAACTCATCAACGCTGAAGGTCGACGGCACGTCCGCAAGCCTGCCGGGGATGTACTCCAACACATGACGCCCACGATCATCTCGCCCCAGCGTCCGAGGAGCCCCCTCGAACCCGACCCGCTCCAGATGGTCCAATACCGCCTCAACCCCCGCCGTCGCCCCCGAAGCCGGCTTCCGCACCGTCTCCCCAACCCGAACCACCCCGTCAGCAACATTCCCCCCGACCAAAACCTCCTCGATCTCAGCTACATCGTCGACGGACAGAACATCGTCGGTCTTCGTGGTGTCGGCGGATCGCGTCTCTTTCACCCGTCTGATTGTGCCCTTGACGCGAGTAGCCGTCGCGGGGATTTCCGTGGTGGGTGAATGCGAGGCGAGAGGGCAACGGTCGTGGAATCTGCTGCTGTGGTTGAGGAGTGGTGCTGCAGGTGGCGTCGGGCGTGCGATCGCCGAGATGAGTGAGGGTGAGCGAGTGCGGTTGGAATGGCGCTATCTGTGGTGCACCGGTCCGGCGGATAGGTGTTGGGGTTTTCGGGTGAGTGCGGCGGTGGTTGGTCGGTCGGCCGGTGTGGAGGGCGGGGGAGTGCGGAGGGGTGGGGTTAGGCCGGAGAGGGCTTTTCGGAGGGGGAGGGTGGTTGGAGGGTCGAGGGTTGGGGTGGGCTGGGGTTTGGGGTGGTCGAAGATGGCTTCGGTGGTGGCGATCTCCTGGGTGAGGCGGTGGACGGTGTGGTGGCCGGCGGCTCGGGATTTGGTGGCGGCGAGGTCTCGGGGGAGGGACTCGAGTTGAGCGAGGTCGGCGAACGAGGTGCGGAGGGTTGTTTCCAGGTGGAGGCGGACGGATTGTTCGCGGTCGGGTGGGACCAGGTCGGGGAGGCGGCTCGAGCGGTAGGCCGAGTCGATGATGAGGGGCCATTGGCCCTCGGCGGTCTGGCGGTTGAGGGCGTCGAGGGTTGAGCCGCGCGGGAGGCCGGCCCGTCGGTCGAGGTCGGCGGTCAGGACCCGGACGGCGGGAACGAAGGCCTGGTACGACGGTGTGCTGCGGACCTCATTGATGCCGGGGGCAACTTCGTCGATACCGAGCCGGGTCACGTACTCGTTGAGGTGATCGTGTGCCCACGCTTCGGCGACTCCTTCCTCCAAGGCGCGGGCACCGGGTAGTCGGAAGGCAACCCGAGCCGCATCCTGGGTCGCGTCGGCTGGGCCGAGGAAATGAGATTGCTCGTGCAGTACCGTCACCAAGGCTTCGCGGCAACGGATGAGTGCGTCATCCGGTTGTCTGCTCCCTGGATCCGCATAGAGCTCACGCAGTGGATCGAGGATGCACTCGCGATCCAGATGCAGCGTCCCGTCCCAGTGGGCGACACCGAGGATCCCTTCACCGGCCTCGATGATGTGACCGTTCCAGGCGGTCCGGTCGGCTCCGCTCACGGCGACGGCCGCCTCGGCATGCGCGACCAGCAAGGCCGGCAGCGAATCGGGTGGGCCCGGCGAGCGCCCGACGTACCGGGGTGAATTGACGAGGTGCAAAGCGGCGGAGATCTCGTCACTGGGCGTCCGCCGCGCGAGTCCGTCGCCGGGAAGATGCGGCACGGCGTTCAGTTCGTTGGCCGGCCTCATTCGCGTGGGCCCCGCCGACGCAGAGGCGGTGCCGTCGGCGGTGGTGGATTCGGTGGTGGTCATCCGCGGAGGGCTGTTGCCAGGCGGACGAGGGAGTCGGCGGATCGGCGGAGGTCGTGTTGGTCCGCGGCGTCGGCCAGGGTGGCTCGGCGGCGTAGTTCGGCGATCAGCCAGTCGGCTTGCGCCCGACGTTCTGAGGTTGAAGTTGGGGTTGAAGGGGTCTCGTGATCCATCGCGGTCCTCCGGGAGATTGGCTACTCGCCGGAGAACATATGGAGAAGCAAGAAGAACTCAGCCGCGGATTTCCCAGCTGTGGATAAGTCAGAAGAGCGTCGGCGGCGCGGCCGGCAACGGCTCAGGCAGCGGCTCCAACGGCACAACGGCAGCGACCGCAGAGTAGAAGCGCCGGGCCAGCGTCAGTGCGTCGACGTTGTCGGGCGTATGCAGGAAGACAGTCGGCGACCGCCCTTCGCCCAGCCATTCCACGACGGCCCCGACGAGGTAGTCCCAGCCCGCAATCGTGAGCGAGGGATCGTCACGCCCCATGTACCGGACGATCGGCGTCGCGGTGAGCGCGCGCGACCGTCGTAGTACGCGGGGCTTCTTCATCCAGGCATCGCGCTCCGCGTAGCTCGAGGCGGGTCTACTGAACAGGGTCACCGTGTCGAAGGGAACCCACTCGGCACCCACCCGGCCGAGGACCTGTTCGAGTTGCCGGGCCGAGCGCTCGTCGTCGAAGAACGACGGATGCCGCACCTCCACGGCGTACCGATAGGAGCGTGGCAACCCGTGCAGGAACGCAGCCAGTACGCCGAGATCACCCGGCGCGAAGGAGGCCGGCAACTGGATCCAGAACGCGTGGTTGCGCGGCCCGAGCGGCTCCATCGCCGTGAAGAACGACCGCACCAAAGCGTCCGTACGCCGGAGCCGCTGCTCGTGCGTGAGCTCCTTCGGCAATTTCACCAAGAACCGGAAATCCGGAGAGGTCTGCGCTGCCCAACTCTCCACCGAAGAAACAGAAGGCGTCGCATAGAAGGTCGTGTTGCCCTCGACCGCGTTGCACCAGCTTGCGTAGGCACGGAGGCGCTCGGAAGGAGGCAGCGGATGCGGGATCAGGCTGCCCTGCCAGGGCGCGTGCGTCCACATCGCGCACCCCACATGCAACCGCATGACACCAACGCTATCGAAGCCGGCCGACAAAAAGAGCAACGAAGGGAAGGAAAGCGGGGGGCAGGGAAGGAAGGCGGGTGGGGGTCAGGCAAGGAAAGCGGGGGGCAGGGAAGGAAGGTGCGTAGGGGGTCAGGGAAGGAAGGCGGGGGTGGGGAAAGCAACGGGCCTCGCGGCAGGAAGGCCGCGAGGCCCGTAGTACTCCGCGCTCGAAGAACGGAGTACTCGATAAGCAACTACTTAGCGCTCGACCTCGCCCTTGATGAACTTCTCGACCAGGTCGCGGCAGACGTCGTCGGCGTACTGCTCCGGCGGCGACTTCATGAAGTACGACGAGGCGGACAGGATCGGGCCGCCGATGCCGCGGTCCTTGGCGATCTTCACCGCGCGGATCGCGTCGATGATGATGCCGGCCGAGTTCGGCGAGTCCCAGACCTCGAGCTTGTACTCCAGCGACAGCGGGACGTCACCGAAGTTGCGGCCCTCGAGCCGGATGAAGGCCCACTTGCGGTCGTCCAGCCAGGCCACGTAGTCGGACGGGCCGATGTGCACGTTGCGCGGGTCGATCTTGTCGACCAGCTGCGAGGTGACGGACTGGGTCTTGCTGATCTTCTTGGACTCCAGCCGGTCGCGCTCCAGCATGTTCTTGAAGTCCATGTTGCCGCCGACGTTCAGCTGGTAGGTCCGGTCGACGGTGACGCCGCGGTCCTCGAACAGCTTGGCCAGCACGCGGTGCGTGATGGTGGCGCCGATCTGCGACTTGATGTCGTCGCCGACGATCGGCACGCCCGCCTCGGTGAACTTGTCGGCCCACTCCTTGGTGCCGGCGATGAACACCGGCAGCGCGTTGACGAAGGCAACCTTCGCGTCGATCGCGCACTGGGCGTAGAACTTGGCAGCCTGCTCCGACCCGACCGGCAGGTAGCAGACCAGCACGTCGACCTTCGCCTCACGAAGAGCGGCCACGACATCGACCGGCGCCGCGTCGGACTCGGTGATGGTCTCGCGGTAGTACTTGCCGAGCCCGTCGAGGGTGTGGCCACGCTGCACGGTGACACCGCTCGGCGGCACGTCGCAGATCTTGATGGTGTTGTTCTCGCTGGCGCCGATCGCGTCGGCGAGGTCGAGGCCGACCTTCTTGCCGTCCACGTCGAACGCGGCGACGAACTCGACGTCGCGGACGTGGTAGTCGCCGAACTGGACGTGCATCAGACCGGGGACGCGCTCGTCGGGCTTCGCGTCGCGGTAGTAGTGCACGCCCTGGACGAGCGAGCTGGCGCAGTTGCCGACACCGACGATCGCTACGCGGATCGAAGTCATCTGGAACTCCTTAGTTGGGGGGTGTAACAGGCGGGGAATGCTCTTCGGGGGGCCGCTGCCGGTTGCGCTCGCCGTCGATCAGCTCGTTCAGCCAGCGGACCTCGCGCTCGGCCGACTCCAGGCCGTGCCGTTGCAGCTCGAGGGTGTAGGCGTCGACCCGCTCCGCGGTCCGGCTCATCGCGGCCCGGAAGTTGGCCAGCCGTTCCTCCATCCGGCTGCGGCGCCCCTCGAGGATGCGCAGCCGGGTGGCCGGATCGGTCCGGCCGAAGAACGAGAACCGGACGCCGAACGTGTCGTCCTCCCACGCCGACGGTCCGGCGTCGTGCATCGCCTGAGCGAAGTGGTCCTTGCCATCGGCCGTGATCGTGTAGACGATCTTCTGCCTCCGTCCGTCCGGCGTCCCGGCGTCGGCGGAGATCAGCCCGTTGCGGAGCATCGCCTTCAGACACGGGTAGAGCGACCCGAAAGAGAGCACGCGTCCCCAGCCGAACTGGGCGTTGACGCGCTTGCGGAGCTCGTAACCGTGCATCGGCGCTTCGTGCAGCAGACCGAGTACGGCGAGCTCCAGGACCCCACTGCGGTTTCCCATGACCCACCTCCTTCGGTCTAGTTTGTCATGACCTGATGTATCGGTTCGATACATCGTGGCGCCACTGTAGGCAGGTCCAGTGAAAGCGCTCAACTCCTGACAAAGTCGGCCTTTGTCAGCCTCGCGCCCGCCACGCTGCCACAAAACCTGTTACGTCAGGCTCTGATCTGCGTTAATTCGTCTGACACACAGCGTCGTGGTCCAGGAGCGGAGGGTCATGGCCGACAGCCATGGGAAGCACGCGAAGCACGGCATCGAGGACGAAGGGCCGCTGGCCCGTACTGCGTTGCGCTTCACCGCATTCACCGAGAAATGGTTGCCGGACGCCTTCGGGTTCGTCCTCGTCGGCACCTTCGTCGTCCTGCTGTTCGGCCTCGTCGCCGGCGAACCGCTGCTCAAGCGCCCCGATGATCCGGCCGCGACCAAGGGCTACGGCCTGATCGACGGCTGGGGACTGGGCTTCTGGAGCCTGATCACCTTCACGCTGCAGATGGCGATGATCATCATCGGCGGGTACGCCGTGGCGACGAGCGGCCCGATCGCCCGGCTGATCACCCGGCTGGCCCGGATCCCCAGGTCTCCCCGGACGGCGGTCGCCTTCGTCGCCGCGGTCGCGATGCTGGCGTCGTACCTGAATTGGGCCTTCAGCCTGATCTTCGCCGCGATCCTGGCCCGCGAGGTCGCCCGGAACGTGCCGAAGGCGGACTACCGGGCGCTCGGCGCGATGGCCTTCCTCGGTCTCGGCACGGTCTGGGCCCAGGGCCTGTCCGGCTCGGCCGCGCTGCAGGTCGCCAGCGCGAGCAGCAGCCCCGCGCCGGTCCAGGAAGTCATCAAGGCAGGCGGCCACGCGAGCGGACTGATCCCACTCACCGACACGATCTTCACCTGGCAGGCGATCGTCGCGACCTTGATCGTGTACGCCGTGGGCGTGGCGATGGCGTGGTTCATCGCTCCTGGCGAGGGCAACGCGCGCACTGCGGAGGACATCGGGATCGAGTTGAAGCCGCTGATCGGCCGCGGTTCGGCGTACAACGGAAAACAGAGCCAGGATGGCGAGAAGCGACGGCCGGGTGACTGGCTGGAGCACTCACCGCTGTTCAGCCTGCTGGTCGTTGCCCTCGGCGCCATCTATCTGGTCCGGTACTTCGAGGGCAAGAGCTTCTTCAACGCCCTCGACCTGAACACGGTGAACCTGATCCTGTTCCTGCTCGCCATGCTGCTGCACTGGCGGCCATGGCGGATGGCCCGGGCGGTGCGCGACGGGGCACCGGCGGCGGCCGGCGTACTGCTCCAGTTCCCCTTGTACGGCGGAATCTTCGGCATGATCGCCTACACCGGCGTCTCCGCGCGGATCGCCGGCTGGTTGGTGCAGGCAAGCAACCAGTTCCTGTTCCCCCCGCTGGTCGCGATCTACTCGTTCATCCTCGGTGTCTTCGTCCCCAGCGGCGGCAGCAAGTGGGTGATCGAAGCGCCGTACGTGCTGCAGGCCGCCAACGAGCTCAAGGTCGACGCCGGCTGGATGGTGGTGGTCTACGACCTCGGCGAGGCCAGCGCCAACCTGCTGCAGCCGTTCTGGATGCTCCCGACGCTGGCAATCCTCGGCCTCAAGGCCCGCGACATCATGGGCTACACCTTCACCATGTTCCTGGCCTGCTTCCCGGCCGCCCTGATCGCCGTCACCCTGCTGGCCCCTCATGTCACCGGCTGACCAGGGACGTGAAATAGGGCACATCGCGGAGTCTCCGGGCGAGTCGTGGCCTCCTCCGAAGGGATGAGACCGGGTGGCCGCCGGGAGCGTTAGGATTCCTGCCGGAATAGGGAGCGCTACCACATCGCCCGTACTCTGGGTGGCAATGACTTCAGCGAGATCGTCGAGGATTGCACTGTGAGTGAAGGTCGTAGGAAAGCCGCCCCGGTCCGTCGGCGAGGGAAGAGACACTGGGCGCTGCGGGTTCTCGGCTGGATGCTGGGGCTCTTCTTCCTCGGGGTGATCGGGGCCGCGGCGGCCTTCTTCATCGGCTACCAAACGACCGACATTCCGGACGCGAACGCAGCGTTCAAGACCAACACCACCACCGTGTACTTCTCCGACGGCAAGACCCCGATCGGCAGCTTCTACGACCAGAACCGCCGCTCGGTGCCGCTGGACCAGATCCCGAAGACCGTCCAGGACGCGGTGATCGCGGCCGAGGACCGGACCTTCTGGACCAACCCGGGCGTCTCGCCGTCCGGCATGGCCCGCGCGGCGTTCAACATCGCCCGCGGTCAGCAACTGCAGGGTGGCTCGACGATCACCCAGCAGTACGTGAAGATCATGTACCTGACGCAGGAGCGAACCTTCTCGCGGAAGTTCTCCGAGCTCTTCATCGCCACCAAGCTGAGCCGGCAGACGGACAAGAAGGAAATCCTCGCGGGTTATCTGAACACCATTTACTTCGGCGAGGGCGCGTACGGCGTGGCCGCGGCCGGCGACGCCTATTTCAGCCAACCCGTCCCAGCCAAGCTGAATGTCGGCCAGGCCGCCCTGCTGGCGACCGTGCTGAACAACCCGACCCGGTTCGACACCGACTCGACCGACCCGGTGGTCAAGGCACGGATCCTCGATCGCTACCGGTACGTGCTGGACGGGATGCGGCAGACCGGCACCATCACCGAGGCGCAGTACAACGGCTGGGCCAAGGCCGTGCCGCCGACCCAGAAGAAGAAAAAGAGCGACCGGTTCCGGGGCGTGCAGGGCTTCCTGCTCGACATGGCCCGCAAGGAACTGTCCAAGCTCGGCGTCCCCGACGACGAGATCAGCGGTGGTGGCCTGAAGATCACCACGACCTTCGACGTCAACCTGCAGAAGAAGATGAACGCCTCGATCGCGGAACGCCCCAAGAAGAAGGGCGATCTGCACATCGGGATGGCCTCGGTCCGGCCGGGCACCGGCGAACTGGTGGCGATGTACGGCGGCGGCGACTACCTGAAGAACCAGCTGAACTGGGCAACGCTGCGGGCCAGGCCGGGTTCGTCGTTCAAACCGTTCGCGGTGTCAGCGGCGTTGGAGAACGACTTCACCATCTACTCGACCCTCCAGGGCGACAGCCCGATCATCGTCCAGGGGCAGAAGCTCAAGAACGAATTCAACAAGGACTTCGGTGACGTCACGCTGAAGGAGGCCACCGAGCAGTCCATCAACACGGCCTTCTACGATCTGATCGACAACCAGTTGCCGGATGGGCCGGACAAACTGGTCAGCGAAGCCGAGAAGCTGGGCATCCCGAAGACGACCGCGCTGGAGCGAGGCCGAAACAACCCGTCGACCGTGCTCGGTCCAGACCCCTACGCGAGCCCTGTCGAGATGGCGAACGCCTACGCGACCTTCGCGGCTCGTGGGTGGTACGTGCCGGTGCACACCATCAAGAAGGTCGACTACCCGGGCAATGCCAAGGACTGGACAGAGGCCCAGTTGCCGGGGAAGCAGGTCATCAGCCAAGAGGTTGCCGACCAGGTCAACTTCGTCCTGAAGGATGTCGTCGAGGGCCCGAACGGTACCGGCAAGCTGGCCGAGGACCTCGATCGTCCGGTGGCCGGCAAGACCGGTACCGCGGGTGGTGTCGCGGTCGAGCATCGGGCGGCCAACGCCAAGTGCGACGGCTGTAAGGACGGTTCGGACACGCTGACCTCCTGGTGGACCGGTTACACGGCGGGCTACAACTCGCCGACCGATTCGAAGGGTCTGTCGACCTCGGTCCTGTACCGCGCCGGGAAGACTGGTGAGAGCGACCTCGACCCGTTCAGCGACGACCCGGCCTTCTTCGGCGGCAACTGGCCGCTGCGGACCTGGCTCGCCTACATGGACCCGGCGCTGGCCGGCTCGGACAAGGCCGACTTCACCGAGCCGGACCCGAGCGACATCAAGGACACGACGACGCCGAGCTACACCCCGTCGAACACGCCGACCAACACCCCCACGAACACGCCCACCAACACCCCGACGAACACGCCCACCAACACCCCGACGAACACGCCGACGGGGAAGCCGACCGGCAAACCGACGGGCAAGCCGACCAAAACACCCGGCTGGCCGCCTATCCCGACCGGCGGTCCAACCCCTCCCGACAACGGAGCCGGCGGCCAGTAGTGGCCGGTGTTTGAGCGAGTGGCGGGAGAACAGCCTCGCCGGGCCAGGAGGGCCCGCGAGGCCGCCGGACTGTTGCGGCTCCGACCGGACCCGAGCGCCCGCGAGACGCTCGGCTGGTGGCTGGTCAGCCGGATCGGGATCTTCGTCATCTCCGTCTCCGCGCCGCTGCTGTTCAACCGCGGCACCGACTACCCGAACGTCTGGCGGGCCTGGCTGCAGTGGGACGTCTGGCACTTCAAGGCGGTCGCGGAGTTCGGCTACAACCAGGGTGAACCGTCGGGCGCGCCGCTAGCCGCGTTCTTCCCGGGTTTCCCGGCGCTGATGCGGGTCGCGAGCTGGCTCGGCATCGGGTACGTCGGCGGCGGCATCCTGGTCTCGCTGATCGCCAGCGCCGTCGCGGGGATCTATCTCGCCCGGCTCGCGCAGTACGAGTTCCCGCAGTTGGCGAACCTCGGCCCGAAGGCGGCGTTGATCTGGTTCAGCGCACCGGTCGGCGTCTTCCTCGCCGCGCCGTACACGGAGGCCTTGTTCTGCGCCTTCGCCTTCCCGGGCTGGCTGGCCGCGCGCCAGGGCCGCTGGGGGAGGGCGGCGGTCTTCGTCGCGCTCGCGTCGACCGTGCGGGTGTCCGGGATCTTCCTGATCTTCGCCCTCGGCGTCGAGTTCCTGACGTCGAAGAAGCGCGACTGGTCCTCGCTGCCGTGGCTGGTGCTGCCGGTGGTCCCGGTGGTCGCGTTCATGGCGTATCTGAAGAAGATCCACGGTTCCTGGTTCGCCTGGCAGCAGGCGCAGGAGAAGGGCTGGGCGCGCGAGTTCACCTGGCCGTGGACCTCGGTGGTGCACACCGTCCAGGCCGCGACCACGGGCCACTTCCCGGGTGACCACAGCGACTGGACCTGGATGTTCCGCGCCGAGCTGGTCGCGTTGTTCGTAGGGCTCGTCCTGCTGGTCTGGTTGCTCTGGCGCCGCTCCTGGGGCGAGGCCGCCTGGGTGGCGGCGACGCTCGGCGCCTTCATGACGTCGTTCTGGGTCTACTCGCTGACCCGCGCGACGCTGCTCTGGTGGCCGCTGTGGATCGGCCTGGCCGTCCTGGTCGAGAAACGCCGCTGGCTAGGCCGCCTCTACCTGGCGATCGCCCTACCCCTCGCCGCCATCTGGGCCGCCGCCTTCTTCACCGGCCGCTGGACCGGCTAGCCACGCACCAGATACCGGAGATACTGCGGCGCAGTCTCGCCGTACGGCGTAGCGATGGTGACCGCGAGTTCGTGGGTGCCGGGAGTCATGTCGAGTGGGTAGTCCTCGACGGGCTCGCCGTTGACCGCGATCCCGGTGCCATACGGGTGCGCGTGGGTGAAGCTGACAGTTGGTGCGTCGACCTTCCCGCCCAGACCGGTGGTGAGTGCGGAGAGCGAGGGATAGGCCAAGTCGCCGTCGTGGACGAGCCGCGGCGTACGGATTATTCCGATGCCCTGGAAGACCGGTGCGAACGGACCTTCCGACCAGGTGTAGCCGGTGGTTGTCACCGACGCGAAGTAGCTGAACCAGGAAGCGGCCTCCTGTGTGCTCAGCGACTCGACTCCCCGCGCCCCGACGAAGGCAGGCGGCTCGGTCAGCTGCTGAAGATCCCGTACGCCGAGCGGCTGCCCGTCGGCTCCGGCCCAGTACGACCCGTTCTGCCCGTCGAGCAGCACCCATCGGTCGAGGTCGTCGATCCAGGCCTCGCTGACGACGTGACCACGGCCGACTCCGACGTGATGGTTCGCCTGGCGCAGTTCGAGGCGCCGGGCAGGGATCCTGACCGCGTTCAGCACCTGGCTGAGCACGATGGAGTATTCGACGCAGGCGAACCGGGCGCCGGCGTCGACCCGCTCCAGCACGTTCAGCGCGTCCGGATTCTCGACGTGGTCGTTCGCGTGCTCCCACCGGGTACGGACCCACTCCAGCATCCGGGTCGCGGTGTCCCAGGCCGAATCCGTCGCCGCCGGTAGCCGGTCGAGCAGCGCGCTCTCGCGGTCGGCGTCGATCGTGTACAGCTCCAACGGTCCGACCGGGCCGGCGTCCGGCCAGTCGGTCAGCTCGAGTGCCGGCAGCGGGATGTTCTCTTGCATCTCGCGGTGCAGCCGCGACCAGTCCGGGTCGGCACCGAAGGCCTCCTCCAATTCGCCCTCGAAGAGTTCCGGCTGGCTGAACCCGGCGGCGACAGCCTCGGCGAGCAGGGCCGATGCTTGCGGCGAACCGAGACGATGGGCTGCCAGTGCGGCACCCGGCCCCCAGAGATGAGCCCACCACTGATCGTCGCCGCGCAGGTCGACGACCAGGTCGAGCAGGGGCTGGTCGTTCTTGTCGCGCAGGAACTGCTCGGCCCGGAGGCGCAGCTCGGCCAGTTCGCGGGGCGGGAGGTCGTCGCGGAGTTCGCTCACCGCGCCATCCTCACCCGCCCGGGGCTCATCAGGAAGGCGGCAATACCTGCAACTTGTCCAGGATGTGGACAGATTTCGGGCGAGGCAACCTATCCGGAGGCCCGGTCGTCAGTACGGGTGTGAAGGGGTGGCAGGCCGGGCGGGGTCGCCACCCCTTCCATATGTTTCTGAACTGAACAAACGGGACGAACATCCGGCGGAACCTCTCAGGGGCAGGTTCCGCCGGACATTTTTGTGCTCAGCCGTAGTTGCGGTCGATCGACTGCGACGGCGTCGGAGTCGGCTTGGCCTCGGCCACCCGCTGGTCGCTCGGGTGCGTCCCGGCCTCGACGCCCTTCAGAGTGCCGAGCAGTTCGAGCTCGGACAGCGTCACCCCGTCAGCGCCTGCCGCCGGCGTCAGCACCAGCCGGTACTGCGTATAGGCCTTCGGTGAAGCGACGCTGAACGACCTGGTGTACGCCGGGAACGGCCAGTTCTCGCCGGTCCGCTTGTCCACCTGTGTCCAGCCGGTCCCGTCGTTCGATCCTTCCAGCACCCAGCCCGACGGTGCCGCACCGGTGTTCCCGCTGGTCAGGCTGTACATCGTGACCGGCCGGCCGGTCGTCAGGTTGACCGTCACGGTCGGCGTGGCCCCGGTCAGCGTGACCTGGGTCTTCGAGTCGTTGTCGGTCAGCGCGCTGACGTCGGTACCGCCGGCCGCGGTGACCGCGCCCTCGTCCTCGGTCGAGTCGCGCCACGTCATCGGGTCTTCGCCTGGCTTCGTGATCGACGGCGGCGCGTCGCCCAGGCCGGTACCCCAGTTCGACGGCTTGTCGGTCATCTCGAACTCGATCTTGCCGCCGTCGGCGATCAGAGCGTGCGGCAGGTTCGTCGAGGTCCACTTCTTGCCGTTGACCTTGACGCCCTTCACGTACAGGTTCTTCGCGCTGTTCTTCGGCGCGCTGACGGTCAGCTTCTTGCCGTCGGCCAGCCGGATGGTCGCCTTGGTGAACAGCGGCGCGCCGATCGCGTACGTCGGTGAGCCCACCTGCAGCGGGTAGAACCCGAGCATGCTGAACAGGTACCAGGACGACATCTCGCCGTTGTCCTCGTCGCCCGGGTAACCCTGGCCGATCTCCGACCCGAGGTACAACCGGTTGAGCACCTCGCGCACCTTCTCCTGTGTCTTCGACGGCTGACCGGCGAAGTTGTACATGTAGGCGATGTGGTGCGACGGCTGGTTCGAGTGGCCGTACTGGCCCATCCGGACGTCCCGCGCCTCCAGCATCTCGTGGATCGTGCCGCCGTACCCGCCGGTGTGCAGGGCGTCCTCCGGCGTACTGAAGAACTCGTCGAGCTTCTTCGCCAGCCCGTCGCGACCGCCGTACAGAGCGGCCAGTCCGGCGCCGTCCTGCGGGGCGGAGAAGGCCATGTTCCAGGCGTTCGTCTCGGTGTAGTCGTGACCCCAGTCCTGGGGGTCGAACGTCGACGGCGAGTTGCCCCAGACGCCCTGCGGATCCTTGCCCTGGAAGAAGTTCAGCGCCGGGTCGAACAGGGTGACGTAGTTGCGGGCCCGGTTCAGGTAGTACTTGTAGTTGTCCAGGTACTCCTGCTTGCGCGGGTCGTTCTTCTTCGCCTTGTCGTACAGGGCCTTCGACATGTTCGCGATGCCGAAGTCGTTGATGTAGCCGTCCATCGACCAGCTGAAGCCCTCACCCGTGGTGTTGGCCGTGTAGCCGTTGAACACGGACCGGTCGAGACCTTTGCGGCCGACGTTGTCCGTCGGCGGGCGAGCCGCTGCGTTCTTCAGAGCAGCGTCGTACGCCGCTTGGACGTCGATGCCCTTGATCCCCTTGAGGTAGGCATCGGCGAAGGCCACGTCGGAGCTGGTGCCCACCATCAGGTTGGCGTAGCCCGGCGAGGACCAGCGCGAGATCCAGCCGCCGTCCTTGTACTGCTGGACGAAGCCGTTCACCAGCGCGGCCGCGTCGTCCTGCGAGAACAGCGAGTACGCCGGCCACACGGTCCGGTAGGTGTCCCAGAACCCGTTGTTCACGTAGGTCTGGCCGGCCACGATCTTGGAGCCGGTCTCCGTCGGGGTGTCGGCGCCAACCTTGGGGGAGGTCGGCGAGGCGTAGGTGATCACCGGCTTCTTCGCCGTACCGGTGTTCTCCGAGCCGTTGTTCGGGTAGAGGAACAGCCGGTACAGGTTCGAGTAGAGGGTGTGCAGCTGGTCGGCCGTCGCGCCCTCGACCTCGATCGTGCTGAGCTTGTGGTCCCAGGCAGCCTGGGCCGCCTTCTTCACCTTGTCGAACCGGCTGCCCTCGCCCAGCTCCAGCTCGAGGTTCTTCTTCGCCTGCGCAGTACCGATCAATGAGGTCGCGAGACGCAGCTGGACCTGCTTGACCGACGGGTCGAAAGAGAAGTAGCCACCGACGTTGGCACCGCCACCGTTCGAGAGCTTGCCGGAGGCAACCACTTTCTGGTCGACCACGCCGTACACGAACAGCCGGCCGGCGCCGGTGGACAGGCCGGACTTGATGTCGCTGTAGCCGGTGACCACGCCGGTCGCCGCGTCGAGCGTCAGTCCGCCGAGGTTGCTGGCGTTGTCGAAGACCAGCGACGCCTTGCCCGCCGGGAACGAGAATCGGAGCATCGCCGCGTGGTCGGTCGGCGCGATCTCGGCCGCGTTGCCGTTGTCGAACGTGACGCCGTAGTAGTACGGGCGGGCGACCTCGTTGTCATGGCTGAACGCCCAGGCCCGGGCCTCGCGGTCCGCTGTCGGCGTGTCGGCGGTGGACGGCATCACCTGGAAGGTCTGCCGGTCACCCATCCACGGGCTCGGTTCGTGGCTGATCGAGAGCGCCTGGATCTCCGGCTTGTTCTGGTCGTTGTTGCCCTTGGCATAGTCGTACAGCCAGGAGATCGAGCCCGCGTTGGTGACCGGCGTCCAGAAGTTGAAGCCGTGCGGTACGGCGGTCGCCGGGAAGTTGTTGCCCCGGGAGAAACCGCCGGTGGAGTTCGTCCCGCGGGTCGTGATCGCCAGATCCGACGGGTGGTTGCGGGCCGTCTTCTGCGCGGCGGCATCCGGGTCCTGCGCCTTGCTGATCCGTACGTCGTCGATCCAGCCCCGGAAGTCCGCGGGACCGGCCGGCTTGTCGTACCCGACCAGGATCCGGGCGATCGTCTTGCCCGCGGCGACCTTGCCGAGGTCGGCGTCGATGTTGTTCCACTGGTTCGTGGACAACCCCTTCGCCTCGCCCTGACCGCGCGGGCTGAGCGGGAAGCCGTGGTTGTCCTTGGCCTTCAGGTCGCTCAAGTAGGTGCCGTCGGTGAACGCCAGGTCGACCGCCGCGTAGGTGCTCGGGTAGCTCAGGTCACCCTCGACATGCTCGGGGAAGATCTTGTACCCGAGCCGGGTGTCCTTGGTGACCTTCAGCGAGACGTCGGCGATCTTGTTCCAGGTGTAGCCGCGGCCCTCGGCGGTCTGGTGACCGGCGTACCGGAAGGACTTCACGCCGGTGAAGCCGGTCCGCGCGCGGGCGTTGTAGGCGCTGGTCGGGCCGGAGTCGAGCCGCGACTCGGCGGTCGGGCCGGGCGGCGGCAGCGGGTCACCGTTCGACAGGTACCAGTCGGCGAGCTGGACGATGCCGTCGCCGTGGTTCTCGGTGATGTCGAGCTTGTAGTACGTGTACGGCGTGGCGTTGGCGAACGTGTACTCCTTGGTCTGGAACCGGTTCGGGAAGTCCTCGCCGGTCCGGGTGTCCAAGGTGGTCCAGTCGGTCCCGTTGGTCGAGCCGGACACGGTCCAGTTCTTCGGGTCGCGGCCGTCGGCGTCGTTCGCCGAGGTCAGTGCGTACTTCTTGATCGTCACCGGCACCGAGGTCTGGTAGGTCAGCCAGCCGGTCGGCTCGAACACCAGCCACTTGGTGAACTTGTCCCCGTCGGCGGCGTTGGTCGCGATCTCACCGCCACCGGTGTTCTCGCCGTTGGCCTCGACCTTGGTCACCTTGTCCATCTCGCTGCCGCCGATCCCGGTCGGCGTCGGGCCTTCGACCCCGTCGGTCCGGGGTTTCCCGTCCGGACCGGTCTCGACCGCGTCGGTGTAGCCGGGCTGCGGCTGGCCGGGTTCGAAGGAGGTGAAGAAGGAGGAGCCGGAGACCACCGGTTGCGCGGGGGCGGTGGCGGCCTGGCTCGCGGTGGGTGGGGAGGCACTCGCTGACGTCATGGCAGACATTGTCACAACAAGACCGAGGGACGTGACGAGCCCCAGAGGGCGGCGGAGATTCATCTACGCTCCTTGCACGGCAGAACCGGCGGTCGGAGGTTCCCGTTCGCCGGAGGTTTACGCGGCCCCGATGACAAGGTTGTCAGCCCGCGTCCGGGGTGATCCTGCCCATCATCGTCACCCTTGGTCAAGAGTTCGTAGCGGACCGTCCGAACGTGGTCGTGTCGGCAGGGCCGGTGGCACTGCCCGGTTGTGCCCCCGGCGGTAGGTTGATCCGCATGGACGACTACGCGGACAGGGTGCTGGTCACCGGGGCGGCCGGCTTCATCGGCCGAGCGGTGGTCGCGGCGCTGCGGGCCCGCGACATCCCGGTGACGGCGGTCGACCGGGAGCCGCCGGAGGCGTCCTGGGACGAAGGGGTCACGGTGATCACCGGCGATCTCGCCGAACAGGAGGTCTGCATCTCGGCCTTCGAGACCCGGCCGCGTGCCGTAGTCCACCTGGCCGCCCTCACCTCCGTACTCCGGTCCGTCGACGCCCCGATGCGGACCTTCGCCGAGAACGTGACCATCACCCAGGTGCTCCTGGAGCTCTCCCGCGGCAGCGGCGTCGGCTCGTTCGTGCTCGCCTCCAGCAACGCCGTCGTCGGCGACGTCGGCACAGCCACCATCACTGCCGACCTCCCACTCCACCCGCTCACCCCGTACGGCGCGACGAAGGCGGCCGGCGAGATGCTGCTCTCGGCGTACTCAGGCAGCTACGGCCTCAGCACTGCCGCCCTGCGCTTCACCAACGTCTACGGGCCAGGCATGTCGCACAAGGACAGCTTTGTGCCGCGTCTGATGCGCGCCGCACTCACCGACTCCGGCGTGCGTATCTACGGCGACGGAAAGCAGCGCAGGGACCTTGTGTACGTCGACGACGTGGTCGGTGCGATCCTGCTGGCTCTGGAGACCGGCTACAGCGGCCGGGCGATCATCGGCTCCGGCAACTCGGTCTCTGTGCTCGACTTGGTCGACGCAGTACGGGAAGTGACCGGTTCTGCGATCCCTGCCGAACATGTGGACGCTCCAGCGGGGGAGATGCCCGCAGTGGTCGTCGACATCTCGGCCAGCGCTGAGACGCTGGGCTACAAGCCGAGTGTCTCTCTCGCGGACGGTCTGGCACGGACGTGGCAGTACTTCAAAACGCAGTGACCTCGGTACTGCGGAAGCACTGGCTCCTCACCACCTTCCTGGTGTTCGGCCTGGTTCTCCGTGTCCTCGCGACCGTCGCCTACCGGCCGGCGATCATCTACACGGACTCGGTGCAGTACCTGACCAACATGAGGCTGCTCAAGCCGGACCAGCTCAACCCGATCGGCTACGACTTCGTACTGCGTCCGTTGGTCAGCCTCGGCGGTCTGACGACCGTGGTGATCGTCCAGCACCTCGCCGGACTCGCACTAGGAATCGCCATCTACGCCCTTGCTCGGCGGCTCGGTGTCTACCGCTGGCTCTCGGCGCTGGCTGCAGCACCGATCCTGCTGGATGCCTACCAGGTCCAGATTGAGCAGAACATCATGGCCGAGACCCTGTTCGACGTACTCCTTGTCGCGATCCTCTGGCTCCTGCTAGGCAAGGGAAAACCGAGCTGGCAGCGTGCTGCGCTGGCCGGCCTGTTCCTGGGCGCAGCCTTTGCAGTCCGGACGATCGGCTTGACCCTGATTGTCGCCACCGTCTTCTACCTGGTTGTGGTCGGCAACGCCTGGCGCCACCGCCGCAGACAGCTCGTACTGCGCACCGGCGCCGCCCTGGCTGCCTTCGCCCTCGTGTTCGGCGCCTATGTCGGCTACTTCCACGCCGAGACGGGAAAATGGGCCATCTCGGGCGCCGAGAACCAGGTGCTCTACGGACGGACCGCAGTTGTCGCCAACTGTGCGAAGTTGCCGCTCAACGAAGGCACCAAACTGTTCTGCCCGAAGGAGCCGCTCGGTCAGCGGTTGGGCGTCGACAACTACGCGCACAACCACTACGGCGATCCGAACTGGCCGGGCCCGCTGCCGCCCGGGACGACCAAGCAGCAGCTGGCACAGGAGTTCAGCGCGCTGGTCATCCGGCATCAGCCGTTCGATGTCGCTTGGGCCGTGTTCAAGGACTTCCTGAAGGGCTTCGCCCCGACCAGGACGACCTCGCCGGACGACGTACCGCTCAGTCGGTGGCAGTTCCAGCTGACCTATCCGAACCTCGCCGACCCACACACAGCCCAGGCCGCTGAGGAGTGGGGCGGGACCGCGCCGTACGTGAACCATGGTCCGGCAGTCCTACTGCGGGCCTACCAGCTCAACGGCGGCTACACCTCCGGACTGCTGCTCGGCTTCGCAGCCCTGATCGCACTAGGTGCTGTCGCGGGTATTGGGCGAGCTAGGAAGTCCGGGCTGCAAGCGGCCGCGCTGCTGCCGGTCGCCGGCGGGGTAATCCTGCTGCTGGGCTCCGCGGCCTTCGAGTTCTCCTGGCGCTACCAGTTGCCGGGGCTCGTGCTGTTCCCGTTGGCAGGAGCCATCGGTCTCCGCGCGATCCTCGGTGCTGATCAGGGACGGCCGCCGATGGACGCCTACCCGGACGAGGTGGATTCAGAAGCGCTGGACGACTTCCGCGGCAGGCACGGCGAGCCGTCGTTCGCCCCGCTGGTGGTGGTGATTGCCGCGTACAACGAAGCGGGTGGGATCGGCCCGGTCCTCGCGAACATGCCGAAGACTTGCTCGGGCCTGCCGGTCGACGTACTGGTCGTCGTGGATGGTGCAGAGGACAACACTGCCGAGATCGCAGCGGCTGAAGGCGCCTTTGTGATCATTGCCCCAAGCAACCGTGGCCAAGGCGCTGCACTGCGGCTCGGGTATCACCTTGCCGCACAGGGCGGAGCGGAGTACATCGCCACCACCGATGCGGACGGGCAGTACGACAACGACGAGCTGGACGTACTGCTGCAGCCGATCCTGGAAGGGCAGGCCGACTTCGTCACCGGGTCGCGCAGGCTGGGTGCGGAGGACGCGGACAGCCGGTTGCGCTGGCTCGGCGTACGGGTTTTCGCTGCTCTGGCGTCGATTCTGACCCGGCGCAGGCTCACCGACACGTCGTTCGGGTTCCGGGCGATGCGGGCCGGGCTGGCCTCCAGCGTGACGTTGCGCGAGCCGCAGTACCAGTCGTCGGAGCTGCTGCTCGGCGTACTGGCCAGTGGTGCCCGCGTGGTCGAGTTGCCGATGACGATGCGGCGGCGCGGCGACGGTTCGAGCAAGAAGGGTCCGGGGCTCGTGTACGGCGCCAACTACGCGCGGGTGATGACGACGACCTGGTGGCGCGAATACGTCCTGGCCAAACGCCCCGTACTCCGAAGCAGGGCAGCCCGAATCTCAGGATGAAACGCGGGCGACGCAGAGCACGGTCTGACCGAACGGCACCTGGATCCGGCTCTCGATCGCGCGGGTCGCCGGGACCACGAACCGGTCGTAGAGCGCAACCAGCCTGGGATTCGGTGACGTACTGCCACCTCGGCGCACCGCTGCCCACCAGGCGATGCCGCCCAGCAGGTTGACCGGTTTGGCGACCTCGACCTGCAGCCCAGCGCGTCGTACGGCATCGGACACGGTCGCCGGCGTGTAGCGGCGGACATGGCCGACGCGGCGATCGAACTCGCCGTACAGCTGTTGATAGCCAGGCACCCAGAGCACGATGGTGCCGCCCGGTACGACCAGGTTCGCGAGTGAGCGGAGCGCCTCGGCGTCGTCCTCGATGTGCTCCAGCACGTTGATCGCGACTACCGAGTCGACTGGCTTGTCCAGGGCAACCTCGCCGCCGAGCGCAAGTTGTCGCGCCTCCACCTCGGACCGGTCGGCGAAGCGGGCCGCGAGCAAATCGACCGCTCCCGGGTCCGCATCGGTGACGACCAAGCGGTCCAGACCGGTGAAGCCGTGCGCGAACTCACCCAGACCGGCGCCCACCTCCAGGACCGAGCCCCCGCAGTACGGCGAGATCAGGTCCAGCTGGAAGCGGCGGTAGCGCGGTTGGTCCGCACCACCTTGCTCGAGGTCGCGCCCGGTGGCGTTGCTGAAGGCTCCGGTGTGTTCTTCCACCCGGCCCACTATGCCCGCTATCGGGTGACGTGCGTAGCGACCTTCGTGTCCTGCGGCCGCGCGAACAGGTACCGGTCGAAGATGACGAACTTCAGCACGAAGGTCAGGCCGTTGGCGGCCAGATAGGCGGTGCCGGCGAGCAGGGTCCGGGCCGAATGCGCGTACGTCATCGCCCGGATCCACTCGTCGGCCACGGTGGTCAGGTAGGTGATGACGAAGCCGGAGGCGATCGTGATCAGCACGTACGGCAGCAGTTCGCGGGTCGGGTGCGACGGGCCGGTCCGGCCCCAGGCCCACTGGCGGTTCAGCAGGTAGCTCGGCACGGAGCCGGCGGCGAAGCCGATCACGGCAGCAGCAGTCGCCTGGGTGCCCGCCGCGTAGCAGACGAAGAACACCAGTTGACTGATCGCTGTGGCTACAAGCGATGACGCAGAGTAGCGAAGGAGGAGCCGCACGGCCCCCATTGTGCACGTTCCAGGGAAACGCCTTCGCCGATTCACAGGAAATTGCCAGCAACTGCCCAGCTGAATCCTGTCCGCAATGGGTACACAGGGAGGTGAAGACACGATTTTTCCGCCGAAAAGGGGTCCCCTCGTGCGAGTTCTCGTCCTAGGTGGTGACGGTTACCTAGGGTGGCCGACCGCGCTGCATCTGTCCGACACCGGCCACGAGACGGCGGTGCTGGACAACCTGGCCCGGCGCGGCTACGACGAAGAACTCGGGGTCCGCAGCCTGGTTCCGATCGAAGACCTGGAGACCCGGATCGCGGCCTGGCAAGAGGTCTCCGGGCAGCCCATCACGGCGTACAAGGGTGATCTGCTCGACGCCGACTTCGTCTACCGGGTGCTGACCGAGTTCCGGCCGGAAGCGATCGTGCACTTCGCCGAGCAGCGGGCCGCGCCGTACTCGATGATCGACCGGCAGCACGCCGTCTATACCCAGCAGAACAACGTGATCGGCACGCTGAACCTGATGTACGCCGTGGCCGAGATCGATCCGTCGATCCATCTCGTCAAGCTCGGCACGATGGGCGAGTACGGCACGCCGAACATCGACATCGAGGAAGGCTGGCTGGAGGTCGAGCACAACGGCCGCAAGGATCGGATGCTCTACCCGAAGAAGCCTGGCTCGTTCTACCACCTGAGCAAGGTGCACGACTCGCACAACCTGGAGTTCGGCTGCCGGGTCTGGGGACTACGGGTCACCGACCTCAACCAGGGCATCGTCTACGGACAGCAAACGCCGCAGACCGCGCAGGACCCGCGGCTGGCCACCCGCCTCGACTACGACGCGGTGTTCGGCACAGTGCTGAACAGGTTCGTCATCCAGGCCGTTCTCGGCGAGCCGCTCACCGTCTACGGCACCGGCGGCCAGACCCGCGGACTGCTGGACATCCGGGACACGGTCGAGTGCATCCGGCTCGCGGTGGAGCATCCAGCCGAGGCCGGCGAGTTCCGGGTCTTCAACCAGATGACCGAAAGCTTCTCGGTCGCCGAGATTGCCAAGGTCGTCAGTGAGGCCTTCCCGGGTCCGGTCCAGATCGATCACCTGGAGAACCCGCGAGTCGAGCAGCCCGAGCACTACTACAACGTCAAGCACACCGGTCTGGTCGGCCTAGGCCTCGAGCCGCACCTGCTGTCGGACACCCTGATCGAGTCCCTCTTCGACATCGTCGCCGCCAACAAGGACCGGGTCGACCTGCACGCCCTCCTCCCCACAGTCCGCTGGCGAGGCCCCCTCAAGGTGAGCTGACCAGCTCGTCGGACTGGCCCTCAGCGGGTCGCGGCGACCAGGAGAGTCGGCAGGATAGCCAGGAATCGGTCGTGCCGGCCGCGGTCGGCTTGATCGGCGAGCCACTCGTCGGCGTCCTGGCGGGTGATCAGCGCCTTCTCGACCGCGGCGGTCGCTGCCGACTCCAGCTGCCGGGTCAGCTGGGCGTAGTCGGTGACGACCTCGTTGTGGACGGCGACTTCCGGATCGCGGAAGCCCTGGTCGAGCAGGAGGTCGCGATAGCTTCTGGCTGCTCGCGGCGCCGGCGTACGGGACTCGAGGCCGAGCAGGACCACGTCGGTCAGGTCCTGGTCGGTGCCGTCGAGGAGCAGGAAGCCGTAGTCCTGGCCGACGAGCACGATCCGGCCACCTGGTCGTAGTACGCGCTGGGCCTCGATCAGGGTCGGCAGCGGATCGGCGAGCAGGTGGAAGAGCCGGGCGGCGCGGTAGCCGTCGACCGACTCGTCCTCCAACGGCAACTCGTCGGACCGTGCCACGTGAAACATTCCATCCGTACTCCGTGCTCGCGCGGCGGCGATCGCGTCGGGATCCGGGTCGACCCCGATCACCTTGAGTCCGGAGGCGACCAGTTCGGCCACTGCATGGCCGGCGCCGCAGGCGACATCGACCACGGTGTCGCCGGGTGAGAGGCCCAGGAGCTCGTACGACGTCGCCCTCAGCGCCCCCGCGCCGGGCGTCTCCTCGATCCGATCCAAGAAGCTCATACCAACCACCGTGCAACTTCAGGTCCACCTGAAGTCAAGGAATCAGTCCATCGACACCTTGTCGAAGGTGGTGGTGGTGTAGCGGACGTCAACGCCGACCTCGTCGCCGACGGCCGGCGGGGCGACCGAGGCGGGGAGGAAGAGCATGCTGGCCTGCATGTGCGGCGGTTCGGCGAACCAGCGCTGCTTGCCCTCGATCGTGAACGGCGACAACGCCAGGCCGGCCGCGTCGAGACTGCCCTTGGCCATCGCGATCGCGCGCTGCCGGACGGTGGCCGCCGCGGTCGGCGCCTCCAGGCCGACGCCGTGCGCGGTCCCGCCGGAGACCACCAGGACGTGACCGTCACCAGTGACCCGGCGCTGGCGATAGCCGACCCGCTCGCCACGGCGTACGGAATGAACGTCGAGGACGGTCGCGCGGACGTCGAAGGCGCCGCGGTCGCCGAGCCAGAGCGCGGTGCCCATCCGGAGCTTCACGTTGTCGCCGATATCGGCCAGCTTCTGAGCAGGGACGTGCGACACCCAGAGCGTGCCCGGCCGGACCGCCCAGGCCGCCTTGGCGAGTTCCTGCGCCTCCCGGACGTTCGCGGACGTACCGCCCGCGCCCATCGGGAAATGCAGGGACCAGCCCTCGAACCGGATCCGGTCCAGCGCGTTCAGCAACATCGTGTGCCGCAGTTCGCGGGCGCCGATGCCGTGCCGGCGCATCGAGGTCTGTACCTCGATCAGCACCCGGCTGCCGGCCGGGATGGAGACCAGGTCGGCCAGCCGGCTGACCGTGTGGATGACGTTCTTGCCCTGCGGGACCTCCAGGAACGGCCGCCACGGCGTCAGCACGACGACGTCGTCCTTGCCGTCCGGCGGCACCTCGTTGTAGGTGCCGACCGCGATCGTGCGGGCACCGAGCGCCCGCGACTCGGCGATCAGCCGCGGGTTGCCGACGCCGTACCCGTTGCCCTTGGCGACCGGGATGATGTCGGGGTTCCAGGTGGAACGTAAATGGTCGCGCCATCGATCGGAATCGATGTGCAGGATCAGGGGCATGGTCGTTATCGCCGTCTCATGTAGAGGTCGAATGCGGTGTAGAGCGCCTTGTTCAACGGCAGATCCCACTCACCGACGTACTCGACGGCCTCGCCGCCGGTGCCGGTCTTGAACTGGATCAACCCGACATGCGAGTCGTTCGGGTCCAAGGTGTCGGTGATGCCCCGTAGGTCGTACACGAACGCGCCCGCTGCGAGCGCATCCGACATCATGCGCCACTGGACCGCGTTCGATCCACGGACGTCTCGCTTGGCGGTCGAGCTGGCCCCGTAGGAGTACCAGGAGTGCCCGCCGACCCGGATCCAGATCGTCGAGGCGACCAGATCCCCTTCGTGATAGGCGTTGTAGAGCCGGAAGTCGCTGCAGTCGCCCGGCTGGTTGGCCATCGCCTCGTACATCTTGACGAAGTACGGCAGCGGCCGCGGCGTGAAGTGATCCCGCTCGGCCGTCTCGACGTACAGCGCGTGGAAGGCCTTCAGGTCCTCCGGGGTCCCGACGGTGACCTCAACGCCGAGCTTCTCGGCCTTCTTGATGTTGCGCCGCCAGAGCTGGTTCATGCCCTTGAGCAGATCGTCCGGCGTCTTACCCGCGAGCGGGACCTGGAACACGTACTGCGGCTGGCCGGCCGCGAATCCCTCGGTGGCCTTCGGTGCCTTCCAGCCGAGGGCACGCAGCTGCGCCGCCACCGTCGCGCCGGACGGCTCGATCACGTCCGGGCGGACGTCACCCAGCTTCGGCTGCTGGCCACCGGCGATCGCGTCCTTGATCGTCTTGGCAGACCACCGCCGGGCCGGGACGGGCGGGCCCATCCGCAGCCCGAACGCACCAGCGGCCTGGGCATGCTCGGCGAGCGGCCGCAGGTACCGGCCGAGGTCGATCGCGTCCCAGTCGATCACCGGGCCCTCGGGCAGGTAGGCCAGGTAGCGCTTCACCTTCGGCATCTGCCGGTAGAGCACCAGCGCCACGCCGACCAGCTGCTCCGGAGCGGCCGGATCGAACCAGCCGAGCGACTCGGCCTTCCACTCGCTCTTCACCGCCGCCCAGCCCGGGGTCTGCAGGAAGCTCGCTGACGGCTGCGCGTTCAGATAGGCAGCGTGCTCGTCCGCGGAGATGGTCCGGATCGTCAAGTCACTCACGGTCGGTCAGGTTACCGGGCGGGAGCGCAAGACCCCAGCCGAGCCGGAAACCCGACCTCATTCCGATCAGGCAATGTCGGCTAGGTTCTGGGGGTCGATGCAGCTGCGGAGGGGGAGTGGGATGACCGAGCGTCCGTTGCGGGCCGACGCCCAGCGCAACCGCGATCTCCTGCTGTCGGCAGCCGTCGAGGCGTTCTCCGAGTGCGGGCTGGAGGCGACGCTGGACGCGATCGCCAAGAAGGCGGGGGTCGGCATCGGCACGCTGTACCGGCATTTCCCGACTCGGGAGGCGCTGGTCGAGGCCGCGTATCGCAACGAGCTCGCGGTGGTCTGCGCTGCCGCGCCCGAACTGCTCGCCACGTTGCCGCCGGCCGAGGCGACCCGGGCCTGGATGGACCGCTTCATCGACTACATGACCCGCAAGCTCGGCATGGCCGACGCGCTCCGCGGGATCATCGCGGCCGGCGCCGATCCGTATGCGCACAGCTTCGAACTGCTGGTAGGCGCGATCCAGCCGTTGCTGGCGGCGAGCGCCGAGGCCGGTGAGATCCGGTCCGATGTCGCGGCGGCCGACGTACTGGTGAGCCTCAGCGGCGTGGCTCTCGCCGCGGGCGCCAATCGCGAACAAGCCGATCGCCTGCTGGACCTGCTGATGGACGGGCTTCGCTACCGAGGCTGATGTCGGGCGTTTCCTAAGGTGGTCGTGTGACGAAGGTGGCGTTGGTGACGGGGTCGGCGAGCGGGATCGGTGAGGCGACGGTTCGGCGGCTGGCTGCCGACGGGATGACAGTGGTGGTGCATTCCCGGACCAGTCGAGCGGCCGGCTCGGCGCTGGCGGCCGAGTTGGGTGGTAGCTACCTCCAGGCCGATCTGGAGAACTCGGCGGAGGCCTCGGAGTTGGTGCCGCGCGTGCTCACGGCGTACGGGCGTCTCGATGTTTTGGTCAACAACGCCGGCATCAGTTGGCCGGTGCCGCATGACGACCTAAACGGGTTGACCGCGGACGACTGGCGGCGGCTGCTCGAGGTGAACCTGATCGCGCCCTGGTTGCTCTGTACTGCGGCTCTTCCGGCGTTGCGTGAGTCTCGCGGCGCCATCGTCAACGTGACGAGCCATGCGGGTGTGCGACCGAAGGGGAGCTCGATCGCGTACGCCGCGAGCAAGGCTGCCCTGAACCACGTCACCAAACTGCTCGCGGCGGCGCTCGGACCCGACGTACGGGTGAACGCTGTCGCTCCCGGACTGGTGGATACCGCGATGACCGCGTCGTGGACGGATGCGCACGAGTTGTGGAAAACCTCGAGCCCGATGCGACGGGCGGCACAACCTTCCGACGTGGCCGACCTGATCGCGGCAGTGCTGGCCAACACCTATCTGACCGGCGAAGTCATCCTCCTCGACGGCGGCCTGAACCTCCGCTGAGCCTGAACCTGCGCCGAGCCTGGGCTCGACCTGGGGTGAGGATGGGGGCGGGCGCGACCTGTGCCAGGCGCTTTCTAGCGGCCGCGGTTCAGCGTTCGCGGGACTGTCGGCGGCGGGTTCTACGCTCGGCTGATGTCGTCAACGCTGGGTCCCGACTTCCGGCGGTTGTGGACCGCCTTCGCCGTCAGCGCGCTGGGCAGCGGGATCGGGGCGGGCGCCTTGCCGCTGGTCGCCGTCCTCGCGCTCGACGTGAGCACCTTCCGGGTGTCATTGCTGGCCGCGCTCTCGGCATTGGCCGGTGCCGCGATCGCGCTGCCCTCGGGTGCGTTCATCGAGCAGCGGCACAGAAGACCGATCATGATCGCGGCCGACCTCACCCGCTTCGTCGCGCTGGGGAGCGTGCCGATCGCGGCGGTGCTCGATCTCCTGACCTATGTGCAGTTGTGCGTCGTCGGCGTACTTCAGGCCGCCGCCCTGATCGTGTTCACCTCCGCCGGCGGCGCGCACCTCAAAGCCCTCGTCCCGGCTGAAGGGCGCGTGGAGGCGAACAGCCGGTTCGAGGCGACAAGCTGGACGACGCTGAGCATCGGACCGCCGATCGGTGGCGCGCTCGTCGGATTGGTCGGCGCAACCGCGACGCTCGCGGTCGATGCGGTCTCGTTCCTGCTGTCCGCGCTGGGAATCCGCCGGATCCGGTTGCCAGAGCCGGTCCCATCCCGGTTGACGACCCGGCCTGATCTACGGGACGGCTGGAGGTACATCCTGCGACACCGCGGTTTACGCGCGCTGTTCTGGAACTCACAACTGTTCGGCGGTCCGGTCATGATGACGTCACCGCTGCTCGCCGTACTGATGCTGCGCGACCTGGGGATGAAGCCATGGCAGTACGGCGTGGCGCTCGGCGTGCCCTGTCTCGGTGGAGTGCTCGGAGCCCGGCTCGCGCCGCCGCTGACCCGCCGGTTCGGGCTGCATCGGATGCTCATCATGTTCGGCGTACTCCGCACGCCGTGGTTGCTGTTGTTGCCTTTGGCAACACCTGGTGCTGACGGGATGGTGGTGATCCTGATCGCCGAGACCTGTCTGCTGATCGCGGCGGGTGCCTTCAATCCGTCCTTCGCGACCTACCGGATGGAGGCGACCGACGACGGCTTCATGGCGCGTGTCCAGTCGTCATGGTCGATCACCTCCCGGACGGTCCAGCCGGCCTTCATGGCACTGGGCGGCGTACTGGCTGGGGTCACGAGTCTCCGGACGACCCTCGTGATCGCGGGCGCCCTCTGCCTGGTCAGCGCTCTCGTACTGCCATGGAAGGCGGCCAGATCAGCTCCGGTTCCCCTGATCGCCTAGATCAGCTCCGCTGCCCTTGGCCGCCTAGACCTCTTCTGCTGCTCTTGGTCGCCTGGACCAGTTCCGCTGCCCTTGGTCGCCTGGACCAGATCGCCTAGATCAGGTCCATTGCCATCGCGAGCCGGACCAGGTTCGCCATCAGGCCGTCGTTGTCGTTCATGGCGTCGAGGAACTCGATCGCCTTCTCCGGCGGAAGGACCAGGACCTCGACCACCTGCTCGCCGTCCGGCGGGTTGGTCGGCTGCCGGTCCACCACCACGTCGGCGACCACGTTCACCCAGTACGACACCGGGTGCGGCAGATGCGGCCGGTACGGCGCCGGCCGCCGATGGTCGGCGCGATGCCCACCGAGCCAGGTCAGTGGGCCGGTGAGACGGGCGCCGGCCTCCTCGATCAGTTCGCGGCGGGCGGTCTCCTCGATCGGCTCGTCCGGTTCGCGGGTACCGCCCGGCAGGAACCGCCAGCCGAGATCGTTGCGGCAGACGACGATCCCGCCCTCGGCCCGGGCGACCACGTGCACGTTGCTGATCAACTCGTCCGGCGGCTGCTCCAGCGTGAACTGCGTGTCGAGATCACCCCAGTGCCAGAACGCCGGTGCGAACAACTCAGGAAACTGTTCTTTCCAGGTCTGCATACCTCATTCTCCCTTGCTGAGGTACCGTCCGCGCATGGCGGCCGCTGAAGCACGTGCACACATCTACTGGGCCTGCTCCGCCCTGAGCGCCCTCACCCTGCTCTTCATCGCAGCGAAGGTCACCAGCTCCTTCAGCACCCTCGCCTGGGTCTGCACAGCCCTGATAGTCCTAGCCACCGTGACCCTTGCCGCCCTGTACGCCGCCTGCGCCCTCGGCCGCCTGCAGCTGTCCACGTCAATCGCCGGCCGCGCCACGGTCTTCCAGCTCTCCGTAGCGCCACTCCTGATCGCAGTAGCCTCAGCCGCCGCCCTCCCAAACCACTACACCGGCACCTTGGCCCTACTACTCCCCTGGGGCATCACCTACTGGCTCCACAACCTCAACGAAACCAAACCCACAAACCAATAGCCCCGCCCCGACTACTCACCCTGCGGCCGGCCGCGTGCCTGCAGCCGCGCCAGCGCCTCGCAGTACCAGCGAACTACGCGCCAGCAGTACGCCGCACTCGTGCTGCAATCCCTCGCGTGCCTCCGCAGTAAACCCGCACCCGACTGCTCACCGGCAGCCGCGTTAGCGTTCGTAGTACGGGGGATTAGTTCAGGTGGGATCGGAGGTAGTCGATGTCGGCCTTCTGGCCGTGATCGCCGTTCGGGGTTTCGACGACGACCGGGGCGCCGGCCGACTTCACGACCGCAACGATCTTCGCGGGGTCGATCTCGCCCTCTTCGAAGTTGCTGTGCCGGTCGGCCCCAGAACCGAAGGCGTCCCGCGAACCGTTGGCGTGCACGAGATCGATCCGCCCGGTGATCGCCAGCACCTTCTCGACGACCGTGTCCAGGTCCTCGCCACCGGCGTGGAAGTGACAGGTGTCCAGGCAGAACCCGACGTTGGCGAGATTGTCGTTCCCGGAATCCTGCACCGCTTCCCACAACCGCGCGATCCGGTCCAGCTGCCGCGCCATCGCGTTGTCGCCACCTGCGGTGTTCTCGATCAGCAACGGCACCGGCAGCTCCGCGCGCTCGATGCACTTACGCCAGTTGTCGAACCCGGTCTCCGGGTCGTCCCCCTTGCCGACGTGCCCGCCGTGCACGATGACGCCCTTCACACCGACCTCGGCCGCCTTGTCCAGCGTCTGCTGCAGCAGCTTGCGGCTCGGGATCCGGATCCGGTTGTTCAGCGTCGCGACGTTCAGCACGTACGGCGCGTGCACGTAGAGATCGACACCGTCCGCGGCAGCCCGCTCACGCAGGGCGTCGGCCCCGTCGGCGTACGACACCTTCGGGCCCTTCCACCCCTGCGGATCGCCGAGGAAGAACTGGACCAGGTCCGCACCCCGGTCCGCGGCCTCCGCCAGCGGGTCGTCCTGATCGACGTGCGCACCAAGTTTCAAGCTCATACAGGCACCCTATGACCGCCCACCGACAGTTCCACAACCACACCACGATGCCGGAATCCGAGCGGCGCCCCACGAGCTGCCTGACCTGCTGCGACGCCCACGCCCGAGACCTTCCGCGCGCTGAGACCGGTATCCGGTGCGCGGATGGCTGGGGCGGCTGTTGAGGCGGAAGTGACTTCTGGGAGCGCGATATCGCCCGGTCAGTCCTGTGGATAAGTGGTCAGGGGGCTGTCCGGAGACTGGTATTCTGTCAGTGTTGGCCCGGTCCTTCGACCGGGCTTACTGCTTGAGCCGACGGCGATTGTCGGCGAAGAGCGCACCGCATCGCCCTCCTGCCACGGAGAGACCGTGGCCGCCAAGTCCGAAGGAGGTGGAGTTCGCGCATGCGTCGTTATGAAGTCATGGTGATCCTCGACCCTGAGCTCGAAGAGCGTACCGTCGAGCCGTCGCTGGACACGTACCTGAACATCGTCCGCAAGGAAGGTGGAACGGTCGAGAAGCTCGACATCTGGGGCCGCCGCAAGCTGGCCTACGACGTCAAGAAGAAGTCCGAAGGCATTTACGCCATCATCGACCTGACTGCCGAGCCGGCAGTGGTGAAGGAACTCGACCGTCAGCTCACGCTGAACGAGTCGATTCTCCGGACAAAGGTCATCCGTCCGGACCAGCACTGATCCCTGAGGGTCGTCAAACAGCCTTCGGTGTCGGTCGTTACCGGTATTGATAGCTGTAGACACAGACACACCCGATTGCAGGAGGAACGGCAATGGCAGGCGAACCCCCCATCACCCTGATCGGAAACCTGACGGGTGATCCGGAACTGCGGTTCACGCCCTCGGGCGCCGCGGTGGCGAATTTCACCATCGCGTCGACCCCGCGGACGCTGGATCGGCAAACCAACGAGTGGAAAGACGGGGAGACCCTCTTCATCTCGTGCGCCGTCTGGCGTCAGGTTGCCGAGAATGTTGCCGAGTCTCTGACCCGCGGTTCCCGGGTCGTCGTGCACGGCCGGTTGAAGGCACGTAGCTACGACGACCGCGAGGGGAACAAGCGGACCGTCTTCGAGTGTGACGTCGAAGAGATCGGCGCCAGCATGCGGTACGCGACGCTGAAGATCTCCAAGACCTCACGCTCCGACGGCGGTGGCTTCGGTGGTGGCGGTGGTGGCAACCAGGGCGGTGGTGGTTTCGGCGGCGGTGGCGGCAACCAGGGTGGCGGCTTCGGCGGCGGCCAAGGTGGCGGCGCCCCGCAGAACGACCCCTGGGCGACCCCGCAGGGTGGGGGCGGCCAGGCCGCCCCGGCGAACGACCCCTGGGCAGGTCAGGGTGGCGGCGGCTCGATGGAAGAGCCTCCGTTCTGATCCGCTGCAGGACATTTTTCCGAGTGACCATTCCGGCAGTAGCCGGGCTCTAGTAGTAGGAAGAGAGCACCACAATGGCCAAGATCATTCGGAAGCCGAAGAAGAAGGTCTGCGGCTTCTGCAAGGACAAGGCAACGTACGTCGATTACAAGGACACCGCGCTGCTGCGCAAGTTCATCTCCGACCGCGGCAAGATCCGCGCGCGCCGGGTGACGGGCAACTGCGTGCAGCACCAGCGCGACGTGGCCACCGCAATCAAGAACGCTCGTGAGGTCGCTTTGCTGCCTTACACGAGCACCGCTCGCTGAGGGAGGTCTGAGACATGAAGCTCATCCTGGCGCAGGAAGTAGAGGGCCTCGGAGCCCCCGGCGACATCGTCGAGGTCAAGGACGGCTACGGCCGGAACTACCTCGTACCGCGTGGTCTGGCCATCGGCTGGACCCGTGGAGCCGAGAAGCAGATCCAGTCGATCAAGCGGGCGCGTGACGCCCGGGCGATCCAGGGCAAGGAGCACGCGAGCGAGGTCAAGAACCAGCTCGAGCAGCTCACTGTCTCTCTGGACGTGAAGGCCGGCGAGACCGGTCGCCTGTTCGGCTCGGTCACCCCGGCGGACGTCGCCGGCGCGATCAAGTCGGCCGGCGGACCGCTGCTCGAGAAGCGGGTCATCAACATCGGTTCCCCGATCAAGACGACCGGCAAGCACGCCGTCTCCGTCCAGCTACACCCCGACGTGGCCGCCACGGTCCGCCTAGAGGTAGTAGCAGTCTGACCCAGCACCACCAGCCCGGCCCGCTCCCTCCCAGAGGAAGCGGGCCGTTCTGTTTCTCCGCGTCGACACGACGCCCTTCTCCGGAGAGCGAACCGCTTCCCAACCCCTCACACCTGCCGGCCCTATCCGGCTTGGACCGTTTTGCGTTCCCCATCTCTCTCGACTCAGAAGACCGGGAGTTGTCGGCTGCGCTCTAGGGCGGTCAGATCTGTTTTGGGGCGGGCCAGTCGGGTGGTCTTGGGTCTTCGTCGTTCACCACGTCCGGTGGTTTGACGGTTGGTGGGATGGTGGGGCGGGGGTCGGATTGGTCGGGGCCGCCTTTGGTGGGGGGCTGGAGGGTTGGCCAGTCGGGTGGGCGGGGGTCGTTGTTGTCGGCCGAGGCGAGCAATGGCGTCGTTCCGAATCCTCCGAGAAGTAGCACGGCAGAAACCACGGCCGCTGCTCGCCGATGCCGCGTCGCCTTCCGGCGTACGGCGTGATCTGGTCGGGCGACGCGGTCGGGCGGCGGGGGGCGGTGTCGCGGGGTCACTTCTTGGCCAGGGCGTAGAGGACGGAGTCGTGGACGACTATGGCGTGGGTGCCGGCGACGCCCCAGGGGCGCGCGGTGTTGGGCTGGAGGTGGATGAGCTTGCCGCCGGGCACGGTTGAGACCAGGTCGCTCTTGATCTGGCCGAAGATCGTGGTCTGGGTTATCGAGAGCGGCTGGAACTGGGGGACCACGGAGGTCTTGCCGGTGGCGAAGTTGATCAGGCACTCACCGAGCGCGGCGACCTTGCCGGCCTGGTCCGGGAGCCACACCCAGCCTTTTGCCTGATCGGCGGCGACCTCCGGGCAGGTCGCGAGGACGGCGCCGTTGGCGGTCGAGTTCACCGTGACGAGCACCTCCTTGGGGTTGGCGGTGTTCCAGTGCACGATCACCCGGCCGGCGCTCGCCGCGACGAGGTGGTTGATGCCCTTGGCCCCGATCGGCGGCTTGAGCGGCAGTTCGACCAGATTCTTGTCCGGCTCACCCCAGTACAACGGACCGGCGTACCGCGCCATCAGCGCACGGTTGCCATCGGCAAGCAAGATCGTCGACAACCGCGGCTGCTTCGGTACGGCGTGCAGTTGGCCGCCGCTGACCACGCTCGCGCCGGCCTCGCCGCCCATGTCGACCAGCGGGGACGAGCCGAAGAACTGGACCTTTGCCGCATCCGGCAGTTCGATGGTGGTCCGCAGCGCGCCGCCCCCGGGCCAGTAGTACAAGAAACCCTGTGCCGTTGCCGCGAGGACCGGCTTGGAGTCGACGGTGGTGTAGACCGGACTGGTCGTGTCGCGCGGCACGTTGTCCTGGTAGATCACCTTGCCGGCGCTGTCGAGTACGACGAGCTTCTGGTCAGGCGTGATCACCGCGACCTCGCGGCCGTCCGGCGAGACGGCCGGATGGGTTTCCGGCTTGATGTCGATGGTCCACGCGGCGTCGGTCGTCCAGCCAGGCGGCGCGGGCCGGGCCGCGAACTGGTCCGGCTTGATCTCCGGCTTCGGTAGCTCGGGAAGCCTGGTGCGCCCGGCCGACGGCGGCTTCGCCGGGCCAGGATCACGGATCACCAACAAATACAACGCCGTACCGCCGATCAGTACTACGGCGAGCGCAACTGCAGCAACGACAGGCCAGATCGGCTGCTGTCGCTGAGGACGCTTGTCCCGTTGCTTCTTCTTGCTCGCTACCTCGACGGCTTCGACCTGACCGTCCGGGTGGATGATCAGCGGCCACGACGTACCGTCGGGGTCGATTGCGGTGGCCCGCACCGCGCGACCGAGCTGGGCGGAGCGCTCGGCCACCAAGGCGATCGCTGCCTGGCGTGGATCCCGATGATTCACCGGGTGACTGCGCCCGGCGATCTTCACGTCGGCGGTGCGGTCGTCCACCAGCCGGATCGTGACCTTCGGCCAGGACGGGACGTCCTTGTCAGCCACGGTCAGCCCTCGTCCCAGCCACAGAACTCCCTCGGTAGTCGGCCTTCAGCGCTACGTTCTAGCACTTCTTCCGGCCGAAAACATGGCGTTGTCCACAGGCCCCTGATTCTTCACCCGATGCGGGGCTCGTCCGGCGCTGATCGAGGGCCAAAATCGTTGCCTGTGGATAAGCCACATCAGGTCAGCTGGAAAAGCGAGACAATACTCTGGGCGACTGCCCGTGAGATTGCCGCGAGAGGAGGGGCCATGACGCAACCGCAACAGAACCCGTGGAATCGGCAACAATCGCCGGTCGAGGCACAGCAGGGTCCCTCGCAGCCGGGGGACACCAGCCTGCCGGGGAGCTTGTCGGCTCCTCGGTACGGGGCGTCCGCGTCGGCCGAGGACCAGCGGCTGCCGAAGTTCGCGATTCCCGCTGCCGACACGCTCTGGTGGGTCGGTGTGCACGGTGGTTCCGGGGAGTCCACACTCTCCCGGTTGCTGCCGGGGAGCAGGGCCGCCGATCATCGGTGGCCGATCCCGCCGCCACCGGTGCCGACTCCCGTCGTACTGGTCGCCCGGACCCACGGCTCAGGTTTGCGGGCAGCGCAGCGGGCTGCGAGCGACTGGGCGTCCGGTGTGGTCCAGGGTGTGGCGGTGCTCGGCCTGGTGCTGATCGCTGATGCCCCGGGCCGATTGCCCCGGGTGCTCGACGACTTCGCCGACATCGTGGGCGGCGGCGTTCCGCGGGTCTGGGACATCCCGTGGATCGAGGAATGGCGACGAGGTGAAGACCCGACGCCGGACAACACCCCGGACGAGGTTTTCGAAGTCCTGGAGTCTGTCTACGCGCTGCGCGCGGCGAATCCGGCGGACTATCCCTCCCCCTACTGAGAGGTTCTTCTGATGTCGGCAGAATTCGTTCCGCTGCTCGCCCCACTGATCGGGATCCAACCGCCGGCCGACGCGGCCGACGGGATCAACACGGTGATCGGCTGGGTGACCTGGATCGCCTTCTCCATCTGCATTCTCGGCGTCGTGATCGCCGGCGCGATGATGGCCATGGGGCAGCGCCGGGGCGAGGGTGGCGAGCATGCCGCCCGGCTCGGCTGGGTGCTCGCGGCCTGCATCGTGATCGGCTCGGCCACGGGGCTCGTCAAAGCACTGCTGGTGTGACAACCGGCTGACGGGCTGGAGACCAGGTGGCAACGGCTGAAGGTCCGCGGAGTACACCCAGGACCTACGGCAACTGGCGTCGGCCGGCCTCGGCGGGCATCGCAGGACTAGGGACGCTCGGCACCGCCCTCATGATGGGCGGCCTGGTGGTGACGCTGATGGCCACCATGGCCGGCGGCATTCCCGGCGCGGTCGTCTCCACGACGGCAGTCGGTGCCGCGCTGCTGATGCTGATGACCAAGGACAAGCACGGGCAGTCCAGCCTGCAGAGGCTGTCGACCCGCATTGGATGGCAGCGAGCAAAGATGGCCAGGCACAACGTGTACCGATCCGGACCACTCGGCCGTACGGCGTGGGGCAAGTTCCAGCTGCCCGGGCTGGCAGCCGCCTCCCAACTCAGCGAGTTCGAAGACTCCTACGGTCGCCCGTTCGCCCTACTCTTCTACCCGAGCACCCGGCACTTCACCGTCGTCATCAACGCAGAGCCGGACGGAGCCTCGCTGGTCGACGAGGACCAGGTGGACGTCTGGGTCGCGCACTGGGGTCAGTGGCTCGCATCGCTCGGGCACGAGCCGGGCATCGTCGCCGCCTCGGTGACGGTAGAGAGCACACCCGACACGGGCATCAGGTTGCGGCGCGAGGTCACCCACAACCTGCAGGACGGCAGCCCGGCGATCGCCCGGGCCATGCTGGCCGAGGTGATCCAGACGTACCCCGAGGGATCCGCGCTGGTGAACGCCCGGGTCGCCCTGACCTTCAAGGGGACCGACCGGCAGGGCAAGCGCCGCAAGGAGGAGGACATGGGCCGTGAGCTCGCGTCCCGCCTGCCCGCACTCACCCAGAGCCTGACCTCGACCGGTGCCGGCGCGGCCCGGCCGGTGACCGCACAGGAGCTCTGCGAGACCGTCCGGATCGCCTACGACCCGGCCGCCGCAGTACTGATCGACGAGGCCCGTAGTCAGGGCATCTCGCCGGAGCTGCAGTGGACCGATGCCGGCCCGGCCGGCGCACAGTCGTACTGGGACAAGTACCGGCACGACAGCGCCTGGTCGGTGACCTGGCAGATGTCGCAGGCGCCTCGCGGTGAGGTGTTCTCGTCCGTGCTGTCGCAGTTGGTCGCCCCGCATCCGGACGTCGACCGCAAGCGCGTCACCATGCTCTACCGGCCACTGGACGCGGCTACCTCGGCACGCATGGTGGAAGCCGACAAGCGCAACGCCTCGTTCCGGGCGACCGCGTCGGCCCGTCCATCGGCCCGCTCGCTGGCCGAGGCACGAGCAGCGGACCGTACGGCGATGGAAGAAGCGCGCGGCGCCGGCCTGGTGAACTTCGGCATGATCGTCACCGGCACGGTGATGTCCGTCGAGCAGCTGCCCGACATGATCGCCGCGATCGACAACCTCGGCGCCACCGCCCGGGTGCTCCTGCGGCCGGCGTACGGATCGCAGGACTCCGCCTTCGTCGCCGCGCTGCCGCTCGGCATCGTCCTGCAGAGCCACCTGTCGGTCCCGGCCGGCATCCGGGAAGCCCTATGAGCCCGCGGGAGGCCCGGTGAGCAAGGTGGACCCGATGCGGGGTGGCAAACGCCCGATGCCCCGCGGCTGGCCCGGCAGGGGCGGTGGTTACTCGACGTACTTGCAGGCACCGGACGAATGGCGCGGTACGACGGTCCAGGTCTGCGGGATGTGGCCGTTCGCGGCCGGCACCGGCAGCCCGATGGTCGGCGTACCGATCGGCCGCAACATCCTCTCCGGCGCCACCATGTGCTGCGACCCGATCAGCTGGTTCATGCGCGCCAAACTGATCTCCAACCCTTCGGCCTTCGTCCTCGGCAAACCCGGGATCGGCAAGAGCACCATTATTCGGCGGATGGCGCTGGGGTTGGCTGGGTATGGGGTGGTGCCGTTGGTGCTTGGGGATTTGAAGCCGGACTACAAGGATCTGATCGAGGCGCTCGGTGGGCAGGTGATCGAGCTGGGTCGTGGCCGGGGGCACCTGAATGTGCTTGATCCCGGTGAGTCGCGGAAGGCGGCGTTGCGGCTGACCGGGAGCGCGCGGCAGGCGATTCAGGCCGATGCGCACGGGCGGCGCTCGACGATGGTGTCGGCGTTGATCTCGATCATGCGCTCGGCGCCGCCGACCGATCGTGAAGAGACCATCATCGACGAGGCGCTCAAGGTCCTCGACGAACGCCATCACGGCACGCCCGTACTGCGGGATCTGCTGCGAGTGGTCCAAGATGCCCCGGACCGGGTTCGTCACGTCGCCCTGGACCGCGGCAGCATCGAGCGCTACCGGCAGATCACCGAGGGCCTCGAGGCGTCTCTCATCGGGCTGGCCGGCGGTGGCCGCCTCGGTGAGATCTTCTCCGAGCAGACCGACCAGCCGATGGCGATGGACCGCCCGGTCGTGTTCGACGTGTCCAACATCGACGACTCCGAGACCAGCCTGCAGGCCGCCGTGCTGCTCGCCTGCTGGTCGTACGGCTTCGGCGCGGTCGCGGTCTCGCAGGCGCTGGCCGACGCGGGGCTGGAGCCGCGACGGCACTACTTCGTGATCCTCGACGAGCTTTGGCGCGTACTACGGGCCGGCCGCGGCCTGGTCGACCGGGTCGACGCCCTGACCCGGTTGAACCGGCAGCGCGGGGTCGGGACGGCGATGATCTCGCACACCATGTCCGACCTGCTCGCGCTGGAGCACTCCGAGGACCGGATGAAGGCGAAGGGTTTCGTCGAGCGGTCCGGGATGGTGATCTGCGGCGGCCTGCCCCGGGCCGAGATGGAGAACCTGACCGCCGTCGTACCGCTGTCCGGCGAGGAGCAGAACATGCTCATCGGCTGGCAGGATCCGCCGGCCTGGGATCCAGCCACCGGTGAAGAGGCGGCGCCGCCGGGCCGGGGGAACTTCCTGGTCAAGGTCGGTGGCCGGCCGGGGATCCCGGTGCACGTCGCGCTCACCTCGGTCGAGCGGGAGATCAACGACACCAACAAGCTGTGGAAGACCGGCGCCGACGGCCGCCCGCTGAAGGTGGAGATCGGCGAGGACGGGACGCAGGAGGTCGTCGCCGAGTACACCTTCGACGACCCGACCACCTTGCCCCCGCCGGACCCGGCCACCCGGATCACCACCAAGGCCGGCGTGGAGGAGTACCGGATCACCGCCAAGGCCGGCGTGGGGGAGGGAGTGTCTACCATCCGGAGCCAGCACACCGGGGCCGAGGCACTGACTCCGGGCGGAGGACTCTGATGGCCCAGGGCAAGAAATCCACGGGGCCGGTGGGGCTTTCTGGCGAGTCGATCCTGGTCTTCGTCGGCATTGGATTGTTCGTGGTCCTGGTCGGCGGGATCTGGTCATCGCTCAAGATCGCCGCGGCGATCAACAGCACTATCGGCGTACGAGGCAATCCGGTCGGCGCGATCATCGACCTGGTCAACGACCGGCTCGAGTGGTCGGGCGCCGCGTCCGGCGTACTGGTGCTTGAACTTGTCGTCCTCGCCGCAATCGTCGGCGGCGGCTACTACCTCGTCGTCAGGATGCGCAGGCTTGGTTCGCGCGTCGACCGCTCTGCCCAGCTGATGTCGAAACGCAGCGAGATCTACAAGCTGACTCGGCGAGGCGCCCAAGAGATCGCCGACCGGCTCGGCGCCGGCCAGGCCGGTCCCGGCGTCATGATCGGCCGCACGGTCCGCGACAACCTCGAAGTCTTCGGCTCCTGGGAAGACCTGCACCTAGATATCTGGGGACCAAGAAGTGGCAAGACCAGTTCGCGGGCAATACCAGCGATTTTGGATGCGCCCGGAGCGGTGATCGTTACCTCCAACAAGCGGGACATCGTTGACGCGACCCGGGATCCGCGGGCGGCCAAGGGGCCGGTCTGGGTGTTTGATCCGCAGGAAGTGTGCGGTGAGGAGCCCCGCTGGTGGTGGAACCCGCTCAGCTACATCACCGACGAGACGAAGGCCCGCCAGCTCGCGGAGCACTTCGTCGCATCGCAGCGGTCCGAGACCGCACGCACCGACGCCTTCTTCGATGCCGCCGGCACCGATCTGCTGGCCGGCCTACTGCTCGCCGCCGCCGTCGCGAAGCGCCCGATCACCCAGATGTACTCCTGGCTGGCCGATCCGCGCAACGACGAGCCGGAGCGGATCCTGCGATCCACGCCAGGTCTGCAGCTGTCTGCGGACGCGCTCGCCGGTGTGATCAGCGCGCCGGACAAGCAACGCGGTGGCATCTACGGCACCGCACAGCAGAGCGCGCACTTCCTGATCAACCGCAACATCACCCGCTGGGTCATCCCGAACGGGCCGAAGGACAACCGGCCGCAGTTCGACCCGTACCAGTTCGTCCGCGAGGGCGGCACGCTGTACAGCCTGTCCAAGGAAGGCGCCGGCACTGCGGGCCCGCTGGTCACCGCGTTGACGGTGGCCGTCGTTGAAGCAGCCGAGGACTACGCGAAGACCTGCGCCGGTGGGCGGATGCCGAGCCCGCTGGTCGGCGTACTGGACGAGGCCGCCAATGTCTGCCGCTGGAAGGACCTGCCCGACCTCTACAGCCACTTCGGCTCCCGCGGCATCGTGCTGATGACGATCCTGCAGTCCTGGGCGCAGGGTGTGGAGTGCTGGGGCGAGCGCGGCATGGAGAAGCTTTGGTCCGCGGCGAACATCCGCGTGTACGGCGGTGGTGTGTCCGACGCCAACTTCCTCGAGCGGCTGAGCAAGCTGATCGGCGACTACGACATCACCGTCAACTCGGTGTCGTACAGCAAGGGCGAACGCAGTACCAGCAAGCAGACCCAGCGGCAGCACATCATGGAGGTCTCCGATCTCGCCTCGATGCCGCCCGGACGCGCGGTGGTGTTCCCGTCCGGGATCCCCGCGACGATGATCAAGACCGTGCCCTGGATGAGCGGCCCGTACGCCGGTGCCGTGCGCGCCTCGCTCGCGCACCACGACCCGGGTGCGTCCGGGCCGGCCAGCGTCGGCGCCTGGATCGCGGCCGGCCGCAACCAGGTGCTGGCCCCGCGCCCGCAGTACGGGCATGAGGCGCCACCCGCGTCGGTCGCGGTCGGGGGGCAGAGCGAGGAGCGACGCCGTGGATGGTGAACAGGAGCTCTTCTATCCGCACGTCGCCGCCTTCGTCGAGGACCGGCTGGTTCACCTGTACTGCCGGCGGATCGGGCAGCAGTTCGTCTGGTGCCCGGAGTGGTACCGGCACGCCGAGGCGCTGAGCCGGCTGGACTCGATCTGGCGCGCCTGGGAGCACCTGCGGCTCGACCCGGCGACCGGTATGTCGGTCTGGTGGCGCGATCACGCGGACCCGCAGATGATGGCGTTGCTCGACCCGGACGGCCCGTTCGCGGCCTGTCGCGGCTCGCACAGCGACTACCCGATCCCGCCTTTGCCGGTGGAGGAGCCGCCCGCCGGTCTGTTCATAGACCAGCGTCAACCCGATCTACGCGGGGTCTAGTCCGAGCAGAGCGCCCAACCTGGTCAATTGGTGGTCCAGGTGGGCCGGGAACTGAGTCACCGTGTTGGTGAACTGGCCGAACAGCTCCAGGCTCACCAGACCGCAGAGGGACGAGAAGGCGAGTAGCCCGCGCGCAAGGATCTCGGGTGGGAGCTCGCCGGGCAGGGACGGCCTGACGCGCTCCAGTTCGCGGTGGAGTGCCGCCGTCATCGGCGGATCGTCCTGGGACGGCTCCAGTTCGGCATCGGCGAGCAGTCCAAGAATGAGCAGCGGCACCCGGCTTCCGGCCGCCGTGGTCCGCTCAGGTGGTGCGTGGTACCCAGGGACCGGGCTGCCGTAGAGCAAGGCCCACTCGGCCGGATTGGCGACGGCCCACCGGCGTACGGATCGGCCGATCGCCTGCCAGCGGCGGCCCAGTTCGTCGCGACGGCACCGGGCCTCGGCGGCCTCGACCGCGTCGCCGAACGAGTTGTACGACTCCTCGATCAGCAGCGTGAGGAGCTCGTCGCGACTCGGCACGTACCGGTAGATGGCCGACGAGACGAGGCCCAGCTCGCGGGCGATGGCCCGTAGCGAAAGCCCGGCCGAACCCTCGGTGCTGAGCTGCTGATGAGCTATCCGGAGGATATCGTCCATCGTCTGCTGATGCGCGCGCTGTCTCGGCGTCGTCATCCTCCGATCATGACCTCTTTCGCGAGCAGCAGCAACTTGGGAGAGCGCTGCTCTTGCATTCGGCGCGCCGATCGCTCACACTCGTAGCAACAGAGAGCAGTGCTCTCGCAAAGTGAGGGAGTGGCAGCGATGCAGGAAATCTGGCGGGTCGGCAATCTGGGGTTGTTGTTCTTGGTCGAGCTGGCCGGGCTGGGCATCTTCGCCTGGTGGGGCTGGCGGACCGGTCCCAACACGCCGGTGAAGCTGCTGCTCGCGATCGGACTGCCGCTCGTGGCCGCAGTCATCTGGGGACTGTTCGCGGCACCCAAGGCTGACTACGGCAGCCCGGTCGTCACCGCCGTCGTCAAGGTCGCCTTCTTCGGCCTGGCGGTCCTGGCCCTGTGGTCACTGGACCACTGGGTGCTCGGCGCGGTATTCCTGCTGGTCGTCGTGGCGAACTTCCTGGCCGTCCGCCTCGGTCACCTCACGGTCTGACAGAGACCGGGAAGCGTTGGCCGGCGCGTGTTGTTGGTTAGCGGTATGAGGATCGGAGCGGCCGCTCAGGCCAGCGGGGTGAGCCCGAGATCGCTGAGGTACTACGAGGACGAGGGCCTGATCGTCCCCGGCCGGTTCAGCAACGGCTACCGCGACTACTGTCAGTCCACCATCGACAGAGTCGCGGCGATCCGCTCGCTGCTGGAGTCCGGGCTGCCCGTCCGGCTGGTGCGCGACCTGCTACCGCATCTCGGCGCAGAGACGGTCTGCGCCGAGTTCGTGAACGAGGTGACGCAGTACCGGGATCGCCTCGCCGAGCGGGTCGCAGTACTGACTGCTCAGCAGGAGGCGCTCGACGCCTATCTGCGCGAGGTCACTTGACCTTGACATCTGTGTGAGGGTTCTACGTTCCCCTGCATGGAAATGATGCGTGCACTGGTCCAGCGGTCGTACCGCGGGCCGGAAGATCTGGTTCTGACCGACGTACGCCGCCCTGTGCCGGGACCAGGTGAGTACCTGGTGCGCGTGACTGCTGCGGGAGTCAACTTCGCCGATGTCAGCCAGACATATGGGCGCTACGGGGGAGGACCACAGCCACCGTACGTCGCAGGCTTCGAGGCGGCGGGGGAGATCGTCTCCGCAGGCATCGAGGGTCTACTGCCAGTCGGTACTACGGTTGTCGGGACCGGTGCGGGCGCGTTCGCGGAGTATGTCGTGATGCCGGCCGCTGGGGCACTGGAGGTGCCGCCGGGATGGAGTGCTGCCGAGGCTCTCGGTCTGGTACTGAACTGGGCGACCGCGTTGGCTGCTCTGAAGCCACTGGGCGCTGTCGAGTCGGGTGAGACTGTGCTCATCCATGCCGCGGCAGGGGGAGTGGGGCAGGCTGCTGTTCGCCTCGCTCATCACTACGGCGCTCGGGTGATCGCTACTGCTGCGCCGACGAAGCATGACGCCGTACGGGCGCTCGGTGCTGACCTCGTCTTGGACAGCACGTCGCCAGAAGAGCTTCTGGGTATGACCGGCGGTGTTGACCTAGTACTTGAATCAGTAGGTCGAGCTACATTCGGTGCCAGCCTGGCTGCCGCTAGGCCGATCACGGGGCGAGTGGTTGTCTTCGGCGCGTCTTCCGGCGAGGCTGCGCTCACTACTCACGACCTGATCTTCACTCATCCGGTGCAGGTCAAGGGTCTTCACATCGGCGTACTGGCTGACAGTGCTCCTGCCGTCTATCGCTGGTTGCTCAAGGAACTGTTGGAACTCGTTGCTCAGGGCGTCTACACGCCGGGTCGCCCAGAGGTGCATGCATTGGCGGACGGGCCTGAACTGCTGGTTGCGCTTGAAGCAAGGCGAACCAGCGGCAAGCACGCTCTCGATCCCTGGAGCTAGCGGACGGCGCCCGTGACGAGCCACCTGTCGCTGCGCTCCCGCAGAGTGAGAGTGAGGAAGCGGAGCAGCATGTATCCACTGAACGCCCACCACAACGCGACGATGCCACCGCCGAACCACTGCACGCTGAGCGCGAGTGGCACGAACAGGACCAAGGCGATGATCCCAGCGACGGCCAGGTAAGGCCCGTCACCCGCACCGATCAGTACGCCGTCCAGCACGAACACCACGCCGTTGATCGGCTGGGAGATGGCCGCGACCAGCAGCACTGCCGCCAACGTGTGCCGTACGGCGTGGTCCGTGGTGAACAGAGGCACGTAGAGATCTCGCAGTCCCCAGAGAGCGAGTCCGCCGACCACACCGGATCCCAAGCCCCACCACATCATCCGGCGGGTGATCGCTCGTGTCCGTTCGACGTCTCCAGCACCCAGTGACCGACCTGTCAGCGCCTGGGCAGCGATGGCGATCGCGTCCAGCGCCAGGGCGAGGAACGACCAGAGTGTGAAGGCGACCTGGTGCGCTGCGACTGACGTAGTACCGAGCGAGGTGGCTACGAAGGTGACCAGCACGATGGCTACGCGCAGCGTCAGGGTTCGTACTACGAGCGGGATGCCGGCGTGTGCCGAGGCGATGATGCCTGGACGGTCCGGGCGGAGTTTGGCGCCGTCCCTGCGAGCACCGCGGACGACCACGACGACGAGTGCGATACCGGCGGCGGTCTGGGCGAGCGCCGTACCGAGGGCTGAGCCTGCGATGTTCAGGTCGAGGCCGTAGACCAGGAGAAGGTTCAAGCCGATATTGGCCAGGTTGGCCGTGATCGCGACGACCATCGGCGTCTTGGTGTCCTGTAGACCGCGCAGTACGCCGGTGGCGGCCAGGAGGAGAAGCATGGACGGTATGCCGAGGCAGGAGATCCGCAGGTAGGTCACTGCGTAGTCCGCGACGTCCGGTGAAGGGTTGAAGCCAGCTATGGCGAGTGGGGCAAGCAGTAGACCGGCAATCGCCAGTACAACGCCTAGGAGGAGCGCTAGCCAGAGTCCGTCGATGCCCTGTGCGAGTGCGCCCTTGTGGTCGCCTGCACCGATTCGCCTGGCAACCGCTGAGGTCGTGCCGTAGGCCAGGAAGACGCAGATCCCGACCAGGGTCTGCAGGATCGTTCCTGCCACTCCAAGGGCGGCCAGTTGCGGCGTACCGAGGTGTCCGACGATCGCCGAGTCGGCCAGCAGCATGAGTGGCTCGGAGACCAGCGCGAAGAACGCCGGCACGGCCAGCCGGAGGATCTCCCGGTCCTGGGCCGGCCAGGTAAGGGGCATGGGGATCATTGTGCCTGGCGCGCCCTGTGCACAACGCGGCGGACCCCTGGGTATCGAATCTTTTTCTTCTCCACAGTTGTGCGCAGGCAAAACCGCAGGTCAGAGCCGGGTTGTGGATGTTTGTCCCCAGATATCCACAGGGATATGCCCAACCTGTGCACACCCCATCCCGGGGTTATGCACGGCTTGTCCACACCCCCTGTGGACGACCGGCTACCAGGGTTCGGCCCGCTCGGCGTACGGTCGCGTGACTGACACCGTCCGCCCGCAGTCTCGGGGTGAGAACGCCTGCGGATGCTGGCAGGAAATTGTCGGCGCGGCTGGTTAAGATTCGATCAGTTGTTCGAAGTGGCGGACGAGGAGGTCGGACCAGTGAGCGTTGCGGAGTTCCGCGGGGGGCCCGGGGGCGGGAACGAAGAGCGCGACCCACAGCTGGGGTTCGACCGCACGCCACCGCAGGACCTGGCCGCCGAGCAGTGCGTGCTCGGCGCGATGATGCTCAGCAAGGACGCGATCGCCGACGTGATCGAGACCCTGCGCGGGACGGACTTCTACCGGCCGGCGCACGAGATCGTCTTCGACGCGGTCACCGACCTGTATGCCCGGGGTGAGCCGGCCGACGCGATCACCGTCGCCGCCGAGCTGACCAAGCGCGGCGAGATGGCCCGGATCGGCGGCGCGCCGTACGTGCACACCCTGGTCGCCTCGGTGCCGCTCGCGGCGAACGCGGGGTACTACGCGCACATCGTCCGGGAGAAGGCGATCCTGCGCCGGCTGGTCGAGGCCGGCACCAAGATCGTCCAGATCGGGTATGCCGGCGAGGGCGAGGTCGACGACGTCGTCGACCAGGCACAGGCGGAGATCTACTCGGTCACCGAGAAGCGCACCACCGAGGACTACGCGCCGCTGAAGGACATCATGGAGGGCGCCCTCGACGAGATCGAGGCGATCGACTCCCGCGGCGACGCGATGGTCGGCGTGCCGACCGGCTTCACCGACCTCGACGAGCTGACCAACGGCCTGCACCCGGGCCAGATGATCATCGTCGCGGCCCGGCCGGCGATGGGGAAGGCGCTCGCGCTCGACACCGAGCTGCCGACGCCGACCGGCTGGACCACGATGGGCGAGGTCCTGGCCGGCGACTCATTGATCGACGCTGACGGTCAGCCCACCCGGGTGGTTGCCGCCACCGAGGTGATGTACGACCGGCCCTGTTTCGAGCTCACCTTCTCCGACGGGAGCACGTTGGTTGCTGACGGCAATCACCAGTGGGTGGTCGAGGACGGCGGGCAGTCGGTCGTCTGTACGACGTTCGACCTGCACAGCGCGATGGGCGGCGGCTCCGGGCTGACTCCGCCGATCCCGCGCTCGGCTCCGCGCGAGGTCGTCGGACACGGTGTGTCGACCGGCTTCATCGGCGATCCGGACCGCCGGATCGAGCGGGTGGTCGCGGTCGAGAGCGTGCCGGTGCGGTGTGTGGAGGTCGACAACGCCGATCACCTGTATCTGGCCGGCAAATCGATGATCCCGACGCACAACTCGACGCTGGGGCTGGACTTCGCCCGATCGGCGTCGATCAAGCACGGGCTCACCTCCTGCGTCTTCTCGCTGGAGATGAGCCGCAACGAGATCACCATGCGGTTGCTGTCCGCCGAGGCGAAGGTGCCGCTGCACCACATGCGCAACGGCAAGATGACCGACGAGGACTGGGCCCGGCTGGCCCGCAAGATGGGCGAGGTCTCCGAGGCGCCGCTGTTCATCGACGACTCGCCGAACCTCACCATGATGGAGATCCGCGCCAAGGCCCGCCGGCTGAAGCAGCGGCACGACCTCAAGCTCATCGTCATCGACTACCTCCAGCTGATGACGTCCGGCAAGAAGGTCGAGTCCCGCCAGCTCGAGGTCTCCGAGTTCTCCCGCTCCATCAAGCTCCTCGCCAAGGAACTCGAACTCCCCGTCATCGCCATCTGCCAGCTCAACCGAGGCTCCGAACAACGCTCCGACAAACGCCCCATGGCCTCAGACCTCCGCGAATCGGGATCACTAGAACAGGATGCCGACGTTGTCATCCTGCTCCATCGCGAAGATGCCTATGAACGCGAGTCTACCCGCCCGGGCGAAGCGGACTTTATCGTGGCCAAGCACCGCAACGGGCCTACGGCTGACATCGTTGTCGCGTTCCAAGGGCATTACTCGCGCTTTGTGGATATGGCGCACGACGGGTGAGCTGACAAAGGTTAGTGCTGGGGGGTGAGGGCGCTCAGGGTTACCGCTACCAGGCGGTGGGTGGCGGCCTTGGTGGGGAGGGTGGCGGCGGCGGTGAGGGCGTGGAGGCAGTAGGTCGCTAGTTCGCCCGGGGTGACGTCGGTGCGGATGTCACCGGTCGCGGCGGCATCCGAGATGATGGCGCGGAGGTAGGCGTGGAGTTCTCGGCGGGCCTGGCTGACGTGGTCGGCTCGGTGGAGGGACGCGGCTAGGTCGGACCGCGGGTGTTGGTGGGAGAGGATGGCGTACGCCGTCAGGACTGCGGCCAGCCGGTCGGCGGGTGGGCCTGGTCGGGAGCCGATCTCTGTGAGTTGATCGAGGTGCGACTGGACCTCTCGCTCGTGCCATGCGGTGAGGATCGAGTCGACATCGGGGAAGTACTTGTACAGCGTCGCGCGGCTGATGCCGGTCTCTTCGGCGATGCGCGACATGGTGACCGCGGCGGGGCCGTGTTCGGCTACCAGGGCTGCGGTGACGTCCAGGGTGGCCTCGCGCACCGCGCTGCGATGCGCCTCGATCGTTTCGTTCCACAACTTCGGCACGAATCTGACTCTACAGGTCGTCACTGGTATAGACAGATTGCACCTAACTTGACACTCTGTTCAGCAAAAAGGAGATGTCGATGGTGACTTCGGAGGCGCTGGTCACGACTGGGCGAGCGGATCGGTATCTGGAACAGTTCGCCAAACACTTCGATCACCAGCCGGGTGGCATCCAGGCCCGGCAAGATGGCGACGGCCGCTTGGTGGTCGATTTCGGTGCAGCTACCTGCGCGATGCAGGCGACGGGCGAGGGTTTGAAGCTGAATGCCGAGGCTGCGGAGGTCGAGGAGCTCGGTGAGGTTCAGGCTCGGTTAGCGGAAAGGATCGAACAGATCGGTCGCCGGGACGGGATCGCCGTACGGTGGACGCCCGACTTCACCGCGGTGTCCGGACAACGCTCAGCCGGCCATCGACGCCACTGAGGCCAACCGACGCGCTGGTGGCTATTGGTGCCAGCGGTGGGCCGAGATCGACTCTTGGGCCAGGAGGCGTAACGAGCTGATGAGGGTTTCGCCGAGGATGGTGCCGATGATGACGCTTTCGGCGATTTGGTCGGGAGTGGGGTGGTTGGCGGTGACGGCGGCGATCTCCAGGTCGGTGAACTTTTCGACCGCGTCGGCGTAGGCGTTCACGAGGTCGGCGAGGTGTTCCTGGCCCAGCGAACGCATGGTGGCGATCGTTTCGGTCAAGGTGGTGAGGGCAGGGGCGTCGGAGTCGACGGTCCACTTGCGGGACGCGAGCAGAGCATCCACCTGGGCGGCAGCAGCTTCGGTGTCGGGCGTGCACGAAGTGAGCTGGCGGTGGGAGGTGATTGCCCGGTGGGCGCGGCCGATCTGGTCGTGAAGGGACATCGTGTCCGAGTCCAGACCTTCCAGGACCTCCTTCACCTGCGCGACCGGGACGCCGGCCAGGTCGACGAGTGCGCGGATCAGCCGCAACCGGCGTACGTGAAGATCGCCGTAGCTCGCCTGGTTCGGGCTGGTGAGTTCGCCCGGGGGCAGCAGATTCTCGCGCAGGTAGTACTTGATCGTCGGCACCGGGACCCCGGAGACCCGGCTCAGCTCAGCGATTCGCATATTCCCTTGCCTCCGCGTCGGCTGCCATGGATAGTATCAATATCCATAAACGGATACCCTGACTATCTATAACAAAGGACCAGCATGGAACTGACCGACCCGTCCCGCCTGATCGCCGGCGCGATCCTGTTGACCATCGCCACGATCGAGGTCGGCGGCTGGTTCATGACGAAGATCGTCCGTGGCGACGTGCCGATGACCGAGTTCCAGAAGTCCTTCGCGCGGGCCGGCCACGGGCACGCCGGGGTGCTGGTGATCCTGAGCCTGGTCGGACTGCTGTACGTCGACTCGACCAGCCTGTCCGGGTTCTTCCTCTGGGTCGGCCGGCTCGGCGTCCCGGTCGCGGCGATCCTGATGTCCGGCGGCTTCTTCGCCTCGTCCGCCGGCAAGGATCGCACCCAGCCGAACCAGTTCATCTGGATCCTCGGCGTCGGCGCCGCCAGCCTGGCAGCCGGTGTCATCACCCTCGGCATCGGTCTCCTCACGGCCTAATACCCCGACCGTAAGCTGGCGATGTCGAAGAAGGGGAACGATGTCGCTGATTGGTACGCATGTCGCGGTCGCCGGTGGATTGGTGAAGAGTGGGCTGGCCGAGGCGAGCGAGGTGGGTGCCGAGATCATCCAGTTGTTCGGCGGCAATCCGCGCAGCTGGGTGCAGCGAGCGCCCGACCCGGCCGGTGATGACGCCTTCCGGGCAGCCTGCGCCGACCGCGGGCTCCCGGTCGTGGTCCACGCGCCGCACCTGATCAACCTCGGTTCGCCCTCGGACGTGGTGCTGAACCGATCGCTGACCGGCCTCGAAACCACCCTCCAGCGGGCAGCGGCGATCGGCGCAACCGCTGTCGTCGTGCACGCCGGCGCGCTGGTGGTCAAAGGCCGCCGGCCGACAGTTCTCGCCGGCCTGCACGATGTCCTCGCCCCGATCGTGGACCGGGCGGAGGTTCGGTTGCTGATCGAACCGACCGCAGGCGCCGGGGAGGCGATGGCGTCGACCGTCGAGAGCACCATCGAGCTGATGGTTGCCCTGAACGACGAACGGATCGGTCTCTGCCTCGACACCTGCCATCTTCACGCCGCCGGTGAAGACCTGGCCGAGCCGGGCAAGCTGGTCAACAGGATCACCGATGCGGTCGGTCCGCAGAGCATCGGCCTGATCCACGTCAACGACAGCCGCGATCCGATCGGCTCGCATCGCGACCGGCACGAGTCGCTCGGCAGCGGCACCCTGGACCCCTCGGCCTTCGAGGCGCTCCTGAAGGTCCCCGCACTACAAGACGTCCCGATGCTCGTCGAGACACCGACCCACAACAGCGACGTCGCGATCCTCAAATCCCTTCGCAGCAAGAGCGCAGACCACGAAGCGACTACAAAACACCCAGTAGCCGACGGCCGACCTCGCCGATCAGGGCAGTCAGTTCCTCGGAGGCTTCAAGCCTGTACTCCGCGCCTAGGGAAACCACGCCCGCGACGTACTGGATGAGGAGCGACGGCGAGTCCGCGGTGACCCGTAGTACGCAGGCGTCGTCGCCGTTGGGCTCCAGTTGTCCTGGGATCAATCCGAAGAAGGCGGCTCGCACCGCAGCGGCCGGAAGCTGCACCTCGAGACGGACCCAGTGCCGGTAGTTCGCCGACGCAAACGATGAAGCCAGGTACGACGCGGCGTCCGCAGCTGGGAGCTCCCGCGGTTCGAAGTGATGCCGAGTCGGGGCGACGTCCGAGATCCGGTCCACCCGGAACGTTCGCCAGTCCGATCGATCCGGGTCGTAGGCCAGCAGATACCAGCGCCCGTGCAACGTCACCAGCCGATGCGGCTCCACCCTGCGAAGCGAAGGCTCACGCCGCCGGGTCGAGTAGCCGAAGGCAACGATCTCCAGATCGCGGCAGCAGGCGGCCAGGACGGCGAGCAGCCCCGGATCCACCTGCGGACCATCTTCCCGTACGACGACTTCGGTAGCGCTCACCGCTGCCACCTGCGGCCGCAAGCGCGCCGGCAGCACCTGCTCCAACTTCGCGAGCGCACTCATCGAGCTCGCCTCGATCCCGGCGACTCCGCCCGCCGCCGCACCGGCGAGTCCGATCGCCACCGCGACGGCCTCGTCGTCGTCGAGCAACAGTGGCGGCACGTTCTTCCCCGAGGCCAGCCGGTAGCCGCCGGCGAGGCCCGTCGTACCGGTGACCGGATAGTCGAGGGAGCGGAGTCGCTCGACGTCACGCCGGACGGTGCGGTCCGTGACGCCGAGGCGCTCGGCCAGTTCGGCGCCGGACCACTCGCGACGGCTCTGCAGCAGCGCGAGCAGCCGGAGCAGCCGGCCAGGCAGATCCTTCCGAGAACTCACTCAGGAGACTTTAGGACAAGATGAGTCCGGAAGGACCTCTAGCGTCGGTCCTATGATTACCGAACTGAGCAGCATCGACGGACTGGTCTGGACCAAGGACTCGGCCGGATATGACGAGGCGCGGCTGGGATTCCAGCGCCTCGACCCGCATCAGCCGGCGTACGTCGTGGGCGCCGCGAGCGCTCAGGACATCCAGCAAGTGGTGCGCTTCGCGAGCAAGAACCGACTCAAGCTCGCGGTCAAGGCGAAGGGGCACGGCCACCTGAATCGGCTCGACGGCGGCGTCCTGATCACCACCGACCGGCTGACCGGCGTCACCGTCGACGCCGACGAGAAGACCGCGGTGATCGAGGCGGGCGCAACCTGGGCGCAGGTCATCGAAGCCGCCGCGCCTCACGGGCTCGCCCCGTTGTCCGGCAGCTTCCCGAATCTCGGTGCCGTCCCGTACATCCTCGGCGGCGGTCTCGGCCTGATGGCGCGACAGTACGGCTACGCGGCCGATCACGTCCGCCGGATCGAGGTCGTCAGTCCCGATGGGGTACTACGGCCCGCCGAGCACGACCCCGATCTCTTCTGGGCCTTGCGCGGCGGCATCGGCAATTTCGGCATCGTCACCCGCGTCGAGGTGGACCTGTTCCCGGTCAAGACCCTCTACGGCGGAAGCCTGTACTACGACCTCACGGCGTACCCGGATGCGCTCGAGACCTGGCGCGACTGGACCCGCACGGTCCCCGACACCATCACGTCGGCAGTCGCACTACTGAGGTTCCCCGACTTCCCGCAGGTCCCTGCGCCCCTGCGCGGCAAGCACGTCGCTCAACTTCAGCTCAGCAGCCTGGCCGACGACGGTGAGGAACTCATCCGCCCACTGAGGGAGATCGGCGAGCCGCTGGTCGACACCGTCGGCGAGCTGCCTTACACGGAGTCGGCCAAGATCTTCGCCGAGCCCGATCATCCCGGTTCTTTCAGTACTCGCAACATCCTGCTGAGCGAGCTCGACCCGAAGGCGCTGGACACCGTGCGGGCCGAGACGCAGTGCATCATCGGCATCCGGCACCTCGGCGGAGCGCTCGCCAAAGCACCAGAGGTGCCGAACGCGCTGGGTCACCGCGACGCGCAGTACTCCGTGACTGTGCTGTCCATCAGTGAGAAGGACGAGAGCAAGCGGCAGCGCCAGGTCCTCGAACCGTTCGCCGACCAGACGATCGGCCGGCTGCTCAACTTCAGCAGCGCGCCCCTCGACGAGGCCGAACTCCGCGCAGCCTTCGACGACGGCGACTACGACCGCCTGAAGAAACTCCGCGCCAACTACGACGCAGAAGGTCTACTGCAGCCCAACCATCCGTTCTAGAGCGCGGCGGTGACGTCGACCTCGACGAGTTGGCCCGGGAAGCCGAGCTGGGCGACGCCGAGCAGCGTGCTCGCAGTACTGAATGCGGGCGCGAGCGGCGACTCGGTCAACCGGGCCCACACCGCGCTGAGGTCCTCCCGCACCGGGCTGACCACATAGATGACAGTCCGTACGACGTCCTCCGGGCGCGCGCCGACGGACTCCAGCGCGACGAGGATGTTCCGGACCACCTGGTCGGTCTGCCCCAGGAACCCGCCGGAAGCCAGCTCGCCGGCCTCGTCCAACGGACACTGCCCGGCCAGGAACACCAGGTGTGCCGCCTCGACCTTCGTCACATGGTGATACCCGGGAGTCGCATGCAGCCCGGCCGGATTGGTTCGCTCGATCGCCACCCCCCGAGCCAACGACATCCACGCACGACCGTCAACCGGATATCAGCTCGGCCAGCCGGTGCGGTTGGTCGAGCGGGATCAGGGTGTAGCTGTCCTCGACCTCGACCAGCTTGCCCTGGGGGAGAAGCTCGGCGAGCCGCCGTCCATGCGCGGGCGGCATCACGCGATCATCAGCAGCCCAGACCACGAGCGCCGGCCGATCGAAACTGGGCAGCTGCTCGGCTGCTTTGATCAGGAGCTCCCTGTCGGCGAAGGCTGTTCGTAGTACGCGTACTACGTCTCGCCGGATCGCCGCGTCGCCAAGTACGGGCTGCAACCAGCGCGCGGTCGCAGCGTCGCCTCGTTTGGTGAGCCAACCGAAGGTGATCGGCAGTCGGCGCATCGGGCGGAGCCGGAGTTGCTGCAGGAAGAGACCGAGCATCCGCGGCGAGAGCTTGCCGACCAGCGCGAGCGTCTTCCCGGTGAGTCCCGGCGGCAGGTTGTCGAACGCCTCGCAGGAGACGAGCACGATTCGGCCGATGCGATCACACGAAAGCATCAGCTGGACGATTGCTCCGCCGGTGTCGTTGCCCACCAGCGTGACGTCCGTCAGCTCCAGGCGTTCGAGGAACTCCTCGACCAGCCGCGCGACGCCGGGCAACGAAAGGTCGGCAGCGGGCGACGTCGCCCGCCGATGTGCACCGAGCGGAAGAGTCGGTACTACGCAGCGATGGCCGGCCGAGAGTTCCGCGACCGGGCCGGCCCAGAGCGACGAGTCCATCATCAACCCGTGCAGCAGGACGATCGTCGGCCCCGACCCGACGTCGTCGTACTCGATCGTTCCGGCCGACAACTCGATCTCGTTCACGCTCGTTGGCCGGCGGTGGACAGGACGTGGGTGCGGAGGAAGGCGAGTTCGGCTTCGACCACGACCTCGTGTTGTTCGAGGAACGGCGCGTAGTGACCGCCGGGGACGCGAACGAGTTCGCCACGGGGTGCGCGACCGGCCGCGGCGATCGAGGGTGCCGCGAGCGCCGATTGGTCGTCGTCGGCAACGACCACGAGCAGCGGCACCTTGACCTGCGGCGCATGACGACCGGCTCGGTAGAGGGTGATCCTCAGCGCGGACCGGGCGGCCACGAACTGCAGCCAGTCCGGGTACTTGTTGCCCGGGTTCAACGCCTCGTTGGTCCGCTGCGCATCCGGTGTCGTGAGTAGCGCGACCGTGCCAGGCTCGGCGACGAGCGGGACCAGTCGTGGCGGCCTGCCGATGAGACTCCCCACCGCGTCGAGGATCGCCCGGCCGGCGAAGTGCAGCATGGTCAACGGCTTCTGATAGCTCGCCGCGTTCCGGGCAGCGGCCGGCCCGTCGGCGTTCGGGGTCTGGGCGATCGCGGCCGCGAGCTGTGGATTCCGCGCCGCGACCGGGAAGATGTAGCCGCCCGACAACGAGAACGCCCAGATCGCGATCTTTCCCGGATCCACCTCGGGCAGCGTTCCGGCGTACTCGATCGCCGCCTGCCAGTCAGCGAGTTGCTCCCCGACGCGTGCCACCTGCCGCGGTTCGCCGCCGCTCTCGCCGAGATGCCGGTAGTCGAAGGCGAGCACCGAGAACCCCGCCTGGTGGAACCGCCGCGCGAACGCATCGGTCCCCGGCTCCTTCGTCACGGCGAACCCACCCGCCATGATCACGCACCCACCGTTGCTCCCCGGATAGTGCCAGGCCACGCACTCCACGTCCCCGCTCCGAAACCGCACCCGCTCCATGGCAACGCCCTTCCCCTCGAGTCCCTTGGAGAAAGTGAACCACCTGGTTCGCAAACTGTCCATGCCTGTATGTCGAACAGCTGCACACAACTCCTTAAGCGGACTCTTCGGCAGTCAGCGCGCGATCCAGTGCCGCGAAGCCGGCCTCGATTCCGGCCGCGTCGCCGCTGGTTCGCCACTCGACCAGGAAGCCACGCAGTACGCCGAGGATCAGCTCCGCGACCTCGTGTTTGCGCTGCGCATCCCAGTCGGCCGGGCAGATCGAGAGCAGGAAGGGCAGGTACTGCTTCGACGCCTCCCGAGCCAGTTGCGCATACCGACCCGAGTCGTACATCGCCAGACCGATCGCCTGGTCGAGCACCCAGGCCTCCTCGCCGATCAGCACCGGCCACATCGCCCGGACCCGACCGGCCAGCGTGAGGTCGGCCGACGCCGCAGCCGCCATACTTCGGTCGATCCGGCGGGTGCGAAGTCGCAGTACGGCCTGGGTGAGCAGGTCCTCGGGACCGTCGAAGTAGTAGAGCAGCACCTTGTGCGTAGTACCGGCTGCGCGCGCAGCCCGACGCAGCGAGAAGTCGACCAGCCCGTTGACGCCGAGCTCATCGGAAACCTTCTCGAGCAGCTCGAGCCGCCGCGCTTCCCCCCGCGCCGACCCAGCCGACCGCCGATACCCAGCCCGCCCCGCAGTCCCATCCACCGCGCCAGTATCCCGGGCCGGCAGCCGATCTGGGCTAGAAGAGGGCGCCGGGGCGGATCGAGTCTGCCATCAGGTCGAGCAGGGCGGTTACCGCTCTGCTCGGTCGCTTGCCGGTCAACGTGATCGCCGACAACGTCCAGGTCAGGTCCACGTCGGTGAGCCGTAGCCGGGCCACGCCAGGTTGTTTGCCGATATCGATCGCCGGTACGACGGCCACTCCCAATCCGGCGCGGACGTAGTCCGGCACGGTGGTCAGATCAGGGACCTCCACCTGCACCCGGCGAGGGATCCCCGCGTTGTCGAAGGCGCGATCGACCGTGATCCGGTTACCGAAGCCGCGCAGCATGTCGACGAACCGTTCACCGGACAGTTCCCGCAGCTCGACCTCTTCGCGACCGGCCAGCGGATGGGCGGCCGGTACGAGCACCTCGAAGGGCACCGCCGCCAGTTCCCGGACCTCGAAACCGGTCAGCTCGGCGGCGCTCAGGCCGATCAGGGAAAGATCGAGCCGGCCGTGCCGGACGTCCTCGGCCAGCCCGCTGGAGCCGGTCGGCGACGTGGTCACCTGGACCTCTACCAGCGGATACCGCTGGTAGAAGGCGCCGAGCAGCCCGGCCAGATCGATCATCCCGATTCTGGTCATCGTCCCGATCCGGATGCTGCCGCGGAGCCCGGTCGATGCTTCCTCGACCACCGCCCGAGCGCGATCCAGGGCCTCCAGAGCAGCCTTTGCCTCCGGCAACAATGCCTCCCCGGAAGTCGACAACGTCACCTGCCGGGTGGATCGGTCGAACAGGGTCGTCTTCAGATCCGTCTCCAGGGCCCGGATCGCGGCCGAGACGGTCGACTGCACCGTGAACAGCCGCTGCGCAGCCCGGGTGAAGCTGAGTTCCTCGGCTACCGCGACGAAGTACTCCAGCTGACGTGAGTCCACAAGGGCAATTATCGCCAGGCTCGATAAGTGAGTGCAAGAAGATTCGTTGGACTCGATAGATCAATCGGGTCACCCTGAAGACATGACAACTCTGACCGACCGGCCACGCCACCAGGTCGGCTCGCGCGTGCGGTTCGCCCATGGCACCGGCTTCTGGGTGATCGCCGCAGCCTTCTTGATCACGATGGCCTTCTCGACCGTTCCCACTCCGCTCTACGCGATCTACCAACGCCGGGACGGCTTCCCGACCTTCCTGATCACGGTCATCTTCGCGACCTACGCGGTCGGCGTGATGGCGAGCCTCTACCTGGCCGGCCACGTCAGCGACTGGCTCGGGCGCCGGCGGGTCGCGCTGCTCGCCGTACTGGCTGAGGCTGTGTCGGCCGCGATCTTCCTGCTCTGGCAAGACGTGCCGGGTCTGTTGCTGGCTCGCTTCATCTCAGGGGTCGGCGTCGGTGCGCTGACCGCGACCGCGACGGCGCACATCTCCGAGCTGCGGCAGATCGCCCGGCCGGAGCAGGACCCGAGCCGGTCGGCGTTGATCTCGTCGATGGTGAACCTCGGTGGGCTCGCGTTCGGTCCGCTCGTCGGCGGCATCCTCGCGCAGTACGTGTCGGCGCCGCTCGAGCGTCCCTACGAGGTGTTCCTGGTGCTGCTGCTCCTCAGCGCGATCGGGATCGCCCTCGTCCCCGAGACCGTCGAGCGGCTGGAGGAGCGTCCGGCGTACCGGCCGCAGAAGGTAGCCCTGCCGAGTGCCGCGAAGCCGCAGTTCTTCGCGACCGCCGCGGGCGCGTTCGCCGCCTTCGCGATCTTCGGACTCTTCACCTCGCTCGCGCCGACCTTCCTGGCCGGCACCTTGCATCACACGTCGCGGCTGCTGGCCGGTGTGGTGACGTTCGCCGTCTTCGTCGCGGGCGCGCTCAGTCAGGTCGTCTTCGTGCAACTGAGCCGGCAGCGCCAGTTGCAGCTCGGCCTCGTGCTCATGTCCGCAGGCCTGGTCGGTGTCGCGATCGGTGGCTTGGCGCCGAGCCTGTGGCTGTTCGTGGCGGGCGGAGTCGTCGCCGGCGCCGGCGTCGGACTGGTCTTCCGCGGTGCGGTCGCGACTGCAGCCTCACTGGCCGACGCCGGCTCGCGTGGAGAGGTGCTCGCTGCTCTGTTCCTGATCGCGTACGCCGGACTCGCGGTCCCCGTCCTCTCCATCGGTATCGCGATCGCGTTCCTCCCGGACCAGATCGCGCTGCTGCTCTTCTCGGCGATCATCCTGGTGATGGTGAACATCGCCGGCGTACGGATGCTGAAGGCGCAGCGATAACCTCGCGGGCATGAGCATCGAAACATCGACTGTTTCCGTTGGGGATCTCAGCGCTTACCTGGCCCGCCCGGCCTCGGCCGGTGCCGGGCCAGGTCTGTTGCTGCTGCCGATGATCACCGGGATCGGTGAGCAGATCAGGGCGTGGGCGGACGAGCTGGCGGGGCGGGGGATCACCGCGCTGGTCTGGGATCCGTTCAAGGGCCGTAGCACGGACAACTCCACCCGCGACGAACTGGCCGAGTTGATGAGCGGGTTCGACGACGACGCCCTGCTGGCCGAGCAGGTTGCGCTGCTCGATCACCTGCTGGGCGAACTCGGCTGCTCGAAGGCCGGCGTGATCGGCTGGTGCCTCGGCGGGCGGTTCGCTTTGTTGCTGGCAGCAAGGGATCACCGGCTCGCGAGCGTCACGGCGTACCACCCGACCACGCCGTCGGAGCTGCGGCCGCACCACACGTACGACGCAATCGCGGAAGCCGCCGCGATCACCGCACCGGTGTTGGTGGTCTACCCGGGCAGCGATGCCGCGGTCCCGGTCGCCGACTTCGAGGCACTGCAGACTTCCTTGCAGGGAAGGGCGACCGGCGCGACCATCACCCAGTTCTACCCGGGCGCCGAGCACGGCTTCACCGACAGCTCCCGTCAGGACAAGCAGGTCAACGCCGACGCTTACAAACTCTCCTGGCCCACAGGTCTCTCGTTTATCGAGGCGACCATCCGCTAGGCAGACTGCAGCGCCGTACGCCGGTGCGCGGTCGGGCTCGTGCCGCGGACTCGTTTGAAGGCGACCGACAGGGCGAAGGCGTTCGCGTAGCCGACCCGGCGCGCGATCGCCTCGACCGTGTCGGTCGTCTCGCGCAACATGTCCGCGGCGAGCGCGATCCGCCAGCCGGTGAGGTACGCCATCGGCGCCTCACCCACCAGCGCAGTGAATCGCCGCGCCAGACTCGCCCGCGACACCCCCGTGCGGTTGGCGAGCTCGACAACACTCCACGGGTACGCCGGGTCTTCGTGCAGCAACCGGAGCGCCATCCCGACGACCGGGTCGCTCTGCGCCTGGTACCACCCCGGCGCGTGCGACTCCGGCCGGGCGAACCACGCGCGCAACGTAGTGATCAGCGCCAGATCGAGCCACCGATCCAGCACGCTCTGCTGCCCCGGCTCGTCGCGCTGGATCTCGCCCAGCACCATCGCCATCACATGCCCGGCGACGTCGCCGGCCGGTACGACGAGCACCGACGGCAGGGCGGTCAGGAGGCGCCGGCTGACGTCCCCCTCCAGCTGATAGGTGCCGCTGACAACCATCGCCTCACCCCCGAGCCGGCCGCCATACGTCCGTACGCCGAGTCGCGCGCTGTAGTCGATAGGTGCCCCGGGCAACGGTTCGCAGATGCCGCCCGGATGGATCCGCAGTTGCGGCTGGGTCTCGGTCGAGTCGCCGACGACGTACGGCTCGGGACCGTTGAAGATCGCGACGTCACCTTCCTCCATCCGGACCGGCTCGATCCCGTCCCGGACCACCCAGGCGGAACCGCGGACCAGAGTCGCGAGCGCCAGCTGCGCCTCGTCGCGGATCTCGAGTGCCCAGGGGGTGTCCATGATCGTCAGGTTGAATACCCCGCCGCGCGCGCGGGTGCCGGCCAGCAGGTCGTCGAGCACATCCATGCTGCTGAGCCTACCTCGGGTCGTGAGACGTTCGGACATGGAATTGCGCCGGACAACCATGGTTTGTCTCACTCGGACGCGATGAACTGACGTCATGACAACGACACAGCCCATCCTCATCCTCGGCGGCCAAGGCAAGACCGGACGCCGCGTCGCAGCCCACCTCACCGCCCGCCAGCTCCCGGTCCGGCTCGCCTCACGTTCGGCCGAGCAGCCCTTCGACTGGTACGACGAGAGCACGTGGCCGGCGACCGCGGCCGGTATCGACACGGCGTACCTGGCTCCGCCGGTCGGTCCGACGGGGATGACCCAGGCCGGCCGATTCATCCAGCAAGCAGCCGCCGAAGGTCTTCGCCGAGTAGTGATGCTGTCCGGCCGCGGCGTCGGCAGCCCGGGCCGCGACTTCGCGGTCTACGAGAGCAACCTCGAACTGGAGCACACGGTCAAGGACAGCGGCGTCGATTTGACCATCGTCCAGTCTTCCTGGTTCGCCCAGGGTTTCAGTGAGGACTTCTTCCTCGACTACGTGCTGGCCGGCGAGCTCCGGTTGTCGGCCGGCGAAGGCGGCGAGGCCTGGATCGACCTGGACGATGTCGGCGAGGTGATGACCGCCGTGCTGCTCGATGACCGGCACATCGGCCAGACCTACGTGCTGTCCGGTCCGCGCGTTCTGACTCTCCCTGAGATCGCGGCAGAACTCAGTACGGCGATCGGCCGGCCGGTCAACTACGTCGATCTCGAGCCGGAGGAGCACGTCGCGGAACTGGTCGCGTACGGCGTACCGGCAGAGGACGCCGAAGCGGTTCGCGATCTGTTCGCCGTGATCCGCAACCACCGGTCCGAGTACGTCTCCGACGGGGTCCAGCAGGTCCTCGGCCGGGCTCCCCGCGATTTCCGTGACTACGCGCGCACCGCCGCGCAGACAGGAGTGTGGTCCGCATGAACCTCACCAAGATCCTCACCCTCGCCGCCCTCGTCGGCACCGCACTGATCGGTGGCGTCTGCTTCTGCTTCGGTACGGCGATCATGGGCTCGCTGCAGCGGATGCCGGCCGGACAGGGCGCCACCGCGATGAATCTGATCAACGCACGGATCCAGAACCCGCTGTTTCTGCTGATCTTCATGGGCACTGCGCTGATCTGCGTGGCGCTCGGGATCGTCGCGCTCGTCAAGGACTCGCCCGGCAAGTGGTGGCTGGTCGCCGGTGCCGCGCTCTACTTCGTCGGCGTGATCGTGGTCAGCTTCGCGGTCAACATCCCGCTGAACGAGAAGCTCGCGGCGATCGACCCGAACTCGGCGGCCGGCGCGGCCGAGTGGACGAAGTACCTGTCCAACTGGAACCCGGCCAACAACATCCGCACCCTCACCGCCGCCCTAGCCGTCCTCGCCTTCGGCCTAGGCCTGGCCTCCGGCACCACCTCAACCCGTCAGTCCGCCCCCACCCAGCAACCCCAAATGCAGTTGCCTAACCCGGGGTGGCAGGCGCCGCAGCAAGTTGCGCCCCGGCCCCAGTCCTGGCAGTAGCCGCCGATGTCTCACCCAGTTGCCAGGCCGCCTCCGACGCGGCCTGGCAACGTCGCAGTCCACAGAGATTCCACATCCACCCTGGATATGGTCGGCGCTCGGACTGAGGAGGGGCGAATGGAACAACTGCTACCGGTCAACGGTGTCGAACTCTGTGTCGAGACCTTCGGCGCGAAGACCGACCCGGCGATCCTGCTGATCCACGGTGGCTCGGCCTCGATGGACTTCTGGGAGACCGCGTTCTGCGAACACCTGGCGGCCGCGGGACGCTTCGTCATCCGGTACGACCATCGCGACACCGGCCGCTCGGTGAGTTACGAGCCCGGCAAACCGCAGTACACGTCGGCTGATCTGCAGTCCGACCCGATCGGCATCCTCGACGCGCTCGGCATCGATCGCGCCCACCTCGTCGGCCTGTCGATGGGCGGCGGTATCGCCCAGACCATCACCGTCGACCACCCCGAACGCGTCGCCTCCGCGACCTTCATCTCCACCAGCCCGATCGCCACCGCGGAGCCGATCGAGTACCCGCCGATGGCCGAACGCCTGCAGGAAGCCTTCGGCACCGAACAGCCACCCACCGACTGGTCCGACCCCGAGGCCGCCGTCGACGCCTTCATCCGCGACGAACGCCTGTACGCCGGAACGTTCCCGTACGACGAACCGGCCCGCCGCGAACTCATCGCCGCGATGATCGCCCGCACCACCAACGTCGAGTCCGCCATGACCAACCACTGGATCCTCGAAGACGGCGAGGAAAAGGACCGCAGCCTCGCCGACATCGCCGTACCGGTCCTGGTCATGCACGGCTCCGAAGACCCCATGTTCCACCCAGCCCACGGCGAGGCCCTCGCCCGCGAGATCCCCAACGCCCGCTTCGTCCTCCTCGAAGGCGCCGGCCACGAACTCCCCCACCAGACCTGGGACACCGCAATCCCCGAAATCATCACCATCACCACCCCCTGAGCCAGCGGGTGGGCCGACGGACATGAGGTATCGGTGTCGGAGGTCGGGATACACGCTCAGGGTGGTTCGAGTGAGGGGCGGTGTGGGGGATACCTCATGTCCGTCGGTACGCCGGGCGGAGCGGGCCGTCGGTGCATAGGTTTTGTTGAACCGGTCGGTAGCGTGACGGGGTGATCACCATTGAACGTGTTGTCACCGTGAGCAAGCCCGTAGAGACCGTGTTCGGGTACCTGTCCGACTTCGAGAACACCGTCGAGTGGGATCCGGGGACGGTGGCGACGGTGAAGGTGGAAGGTGATGGTGGCGTCGGCACGAAGTACAAGAACACGTCGTCGTTCGCCGGTCGCGAGACGGAGCTCGAGTACGTCGTACAGCAGCTCGAGCCGGGCCGGATCTTCCAGCTGCGCGGTGAGAACAAGACGGTGACCGCTCTCGACACGATGACGTTCGCCGAGACCGCGGATGGCACGCAGGTCACCTACCGGGCCGAGTTCGAGTTCAAGGGCGTCACCCGGCTGATCGAGTCGCTGTTCCGCGGCCAGTTCAAAAAGCTTGGCGACGAGGCCGAAGTCGGCCTCGCCGCCGCACTCGACAAGCTTTAGAATCGAATGCAGTCAAGGGAAACTAATCAGCCGAGCGAAGAATCGTCCGTACGCCGACCGCGAGCCCGGCCGCGGCGGTGAGAATCGCGGCGAGCCAACCCCAGAGCGCCGCCATCGAGCCGACGTCACCGGCGAACAGCGCCCGCTCCGCGTCGACCAGATAGGACAGCGGGTTGAACTTCGACGCCACCTGCATCCAGCCCGGCCCGGTCTCCAGCGGCAGCAGCATCCCGGACAGGATCATCAACGGGAACAGGAAGGTCTGCTGCACCACCCAGAACATCCAGTCCTGCTTGCGTACCGCGATCGCCAGCGCATAGCTGAACGCACCCAGCCCGATCCCGAAGACGGCCAGCAACGCCAGCCCGACCACCGCACCGGCGACATGCAGGTCGAACCCGAACGGCGTCATCACCGCGATCACGATCAGCGCCTGCCCGAACAGCGGCACCATCTCCTTCAACGCCCGCCCGATCAGCAGCGACGACCGGGACAGCGGCGTCACCATCATCCGTTCGTGCGCCCCGGTCTGGAACTCCGACAGCAGGTTCGCCCCGGTCGTCGAGGTCCCGAACAGCATCGTCATCACCAGGATCGACGGCACGAACCATTGCCAGACGCCGTCCCCGAACGACGCGCCCATCGAGCCCCGCAGCAGCGGCCCGAACAGGCCGAGGAAGATCAGCGGCTGGATCATGCCGAACAGCAAGGAGAACGGATCCCGCAGTACGGGCTTGAGCTCGCGTGCCATCACGATCCGGATGTCGCGCAGGAGATTCCGGTCCGCGGGGCCTTGAGCCTGGACAGAGACGGTATGGATCGTGAGGGTGCTCATGCTGCTGCCTTTCCGTTGGTGCCGGTCTCGCGCAGGCTGCGGCCGGTGAGGTTGAGGAACACGTCGTCGAGAGTCGGCCGATGCACCTGCGCAGCAGCCACCGGTACGCCGAGTTGGTGTGCACCACCGAGGAGTTCGGGCAACGCGGCCGGCCCGTCCGTCACGCGAACCGTGAGCTGGTCGCCGTCGGTTGCGACCTCCCGCGCGCCGGGCAACCGGCCGGCCAACCGGCGTACGGCGGACTGGTTGCTAGGGGCAATTGTCAGGATCAGCTGATCACCGGCCAAGGAAGCCTTCAGCGCATCGGCGGTGTCGTCGGCGATCACCTCGCCGTGGTCGACCACGACGACCCGCTCGGCCATCGAGTCGGCCTCGTCGAGGTAGTGCGTGGTGAGCACGATCGTCATCTCGTACTGCGTCCGCATCCGCAGGATGTGATCCCACAGATTCGCCCGGTTCTGTGGATCGAGCCCGGTCGACGGCTCGTCCAGGAACAGCAGCTTCGGCGCATGCACCAGGCCCATCGCGACATCGAGTCGCCGGCGCTGACCGCCGGACAGGTCGGACACCTTGCGCCGGGCGAGATCCTTCAGCTCGAGCGATTCGAGCAGCTCCTCCGCGCGAAGTTTCGCCGAGCGCCGGTCGAGTCCGTAGATCACGCCCTGCCCGGCCAGCTCGTCGCAGACGCGCTGCGAGTGGCCGGCTCCGTTGCCCTGACCGACGTAGCCGATCTGCCGGCGAACCTGGCTCGGCTGCGCGACGACGTCGTACCCGGCGACCTTCGCAGTACCGGAGGTCGGGGCGATCAGAGTGGTGAGCATCCGCAAAGTGGTGGTCTTGCCGGCGCCGTTCGGGCCGAGGACGGCGACCAGCTCGCCGGGTTCGACGGTCAGGCTGATGCCGCGGACGGCGTGCACGGTTTCGGTCCGGCTCACCTCGAAGTCCTTGGTGAGCTCTCGGGTGCTGATCACGATGTCTCCTTGGTCGGGGGCTCTTGAGGACGACATTTCCAGCAGTAGAGGACAGGTTCTGGCCGTTACTCATGGCAATCTGAAGTCATGTCCGAAACCTCGGCTCGACTTCTCTCGCTGCTGTCCCTGCTCCAGGCGCGCCGCGACTGGCCGGGCGGGCTGCTGGCCGAACGGCTGGAAGTCAGCCCGCGCACGGTTCGTCGCGATGTCGACCGGCTGCGCGACCTCGGCTATCCGGTCCGTGCGACCAAGGGCCCGGACGGCGGCTACCGCCTCGACGCAGGGGCGGATCTTCCACCGCTGCTCTTCGACGACGACCAGGCGATCGCGGTCGCCGTCGCTCTCCAGACCGCAACCACGACAGTGACCGGCATCGAGGAAGGTGCGCTGAGAGCGCTCGCCACGGTTCGCCAGGTGATGCCGGCCCGCCTGCGCCAACGGGTGGATGCGCTGCAGGTGACGACGGTCGACAAGTATGCCGACTCACGGCGTACGAAAGTGGACTCGGAACACCTCATAGCGATCGGTACTGCGTTACGCGCGCACGAGGTTCTCCGCTTCGACTATGCATCGCCCGGAGTCACCGAGTGGGTTCCGCCGCGGAAGGTGGAACCGCATCACCTCGTGACGTGGGGCGGCCGGTGGTACCTGGTCGCGTGGGACCTGGACCGCGACGACTGGCGGACTTTCCGGGTCGACCGGATGCTGCCGAAGACCCCGACCGGGCCGCGCTTCACGCCACGTGAGTTGCCCGCGCCGGACGTCTCGACGTACATCGCAAGCAAGTTCACCGGCAAGAACCAGTGGCCGTGCCGCGGCGAGGCGATCCTGCAGGCGAAGGCGGCCGACATCGCCCAGTGGGCCGGCCGCGACGCGATCGTCGAGGAGATCACCGAGACCAGCTGCCGCCTCATCCTCAACGGCTGGTCGTGGACCGGGCTGGCCGCGACCTTCGGCATGTTCGAGGCCGAACTGGAGTTCGTCGGCCCGGCCGAGCTGAAGAACGCCGCCGCCCAGTTGGCGATCCGCTACGCGAATTCTTGAGTAGAGGCCAGAACCTGGCCGCTACTCCCGCGAGACTGAGGGCATGACGAATCCAGGTGGCAAGGGAACTGTGACTCCGTATGTGGCCGTGCGTGGTGCGGCTGATTGGCTGAAGTTCGTGGAGCAGGTGTTCGAGACGAAGCCTCCGTTCGTAGTACAGAACGAGGACGGCACGATCGGGCACGCGGAGATCACCATCGGCGACTCGGTCGTGATGGCCTTCGACGCGCAGCCGGACTGGCCGGACCTGCCGAGCCTGCTGAGTGTGTACGTCGACGACGCCGACGCGGCCGTCGCGCGCGCGGTCGAGGCGGGGGCGACGATCGTCACCGAGCTCACGACCTCGAAGATCGTCGGCGACCGCGGTGCCCGGATCAAGGATCCGGCCGGGAACATCTGGTGGCTGATGCATCACGTGTACGACGTGGACCCGGCGACCCTGCCGGCCTTGTTCGCCGATCCGGAGGAAGCCGCCAAGATGGCCACCTTGCAGGAGTCGTTCGCGGCCGAGATGCGGTCCCGGAATAAAGCCTTTCGAACGTGGTGAACTTCAGGCTCAGGCGGCGTCGTGGAAAACCAGGCCGAGCGTATGCCGGATACCGGAGCGCACCGTGCTGACCCCGTGCCGGACCGGCGCTGCCGACCAGCCGCGCGCGGATTCCACCGGCCGATCCCTGGTCGTGAAGATCAACCCTTGTCCCTGCGGCAGCGTCGTCACCGTCCCGCGCGACTGCGCCCTGGGCCGCTGCTCCACCAGCAGGAACTCCCCGCCTTCATGATCGACACCCGGCTTGTCCAGGCCGATCACCACTTGCAGCGGGAAGACCAGGTCGCCGTACAGATCGCGATGGAGAGCGTTCCAATCGCCGGCCTCGTATCTGAGCAGGATCGGCGTCGGCCGGTTCTGGCCGGCGCGATGACAGTCGTCGAGCCATTCGGCGAGGGTGTCCGGCCAGGGTGCGGGCCGGCCAAGCTTGTCGGCCCACTCGCGCGCGATCGGCAGCAGGTGGGGATAGAAGGCCTCACGGAGTTCGGTGACGAGGCCGGGGAGCGGGTGGTCGAAGTACCGGTACTGCCCGGAGCCGAACCGGTAGCGCTGCATGTCGATCGTCGCCCGGAACCGCTGCACTTCGTCGTACAGGCCGGAGACCTCGCGGCATTGCGCCTCGGTGAGCAGCGGCGGCGTCAGTGCGCATCCGGCCTCGTCGAGTTCTGCCGTCAGCTGCTTCCAGTCGAAGTCCATGGTGATGGAACGTGATGGGGCGCCTTCATGTGAGGAAACCGACGTAGGTGAGGGCGAAGGCGGCACAAGGGCAGAGGAAGAGGAAGGAGACGGTGATGACGCCCTTGAAGGTCTGACCGGGCCCGATGTAGCGCCGGTACGCCGCGATCAGCACGGGGACCATCACGATCTCCAGGACGAGCATGCTGCGCGGGATCACCAGGTCAGCCGCCGCCAGTACTACGGACAGCGCTGCCGCCGCGATCCAGGCAGCGAACCCCAGCCGGTACGTCGTACTCGCGCCGAGGCGGACCGCGATCGTGCTGTACCCGGCGGCTCGATCGGCCTCCAGGTCGGCCAGCGTCGTCGGGAGATAGAGGCCGATGGCAACCAATGTTCCCTGGAGTGCCATCAGCCAAGGGAATCCGTGCAGGTCCTTCGTGACGGCTGCCCATCCTGCGAGTGGGCCGAAGGCGCCTAGGGCAAGGGAATTCACGGCGACGTCGAAGCCTGCGCGGGTCTTGAGTCTTATGGGCGGGACGCTGTAGGCGTAGCCGAGGACGACGGCGAGCAGGACGCCGAGCGCGAAGACCGGCCCGACGGCGAGACCTGCTGTCAGGGAGGCGATTCCGGCGATCGCCGCGATCCAATTGGCGGCGCGGACCGAGACGCGGCCGTCGAGGAGCGGGGACTTCGACTTGCGAGGGTTCAGCAGGTCGCCCGGGAGGTCATGCGCGTCGTTGATTGCCAGCACCGACAACCACAGCAACGGACCCATCACCAAGGCGCCGAGTGCGAGTCGGGGCCAATCCGCCGGCGCTGGCACCAGTCGATGCGTAGCCAGCAGAACCCCAACGTAATAGGGCAAAACCGACACCGCCCAAAACGCCGGCCGCCCCACCGCGAGAACATCCCGCGCACGACTACGAAGTACTGAATTGTTCTGTAGTCCCACCACTGTGGTCACATCACCACAGTGCTCCTGCGTCGACTCCTCGCGCCTCCCTCCCCGGAGTGAGTCGCCTCACTCCGGGGAGTTGTCAGACGTGAATGTGAGCAAGGGAACCCGATTCGAGCGCGACCCACACCGACCCGTCCGCCCCGACCGCAAGCCCGTGCGGCTCGGTCCCTGCACCGAACACCACCTCGTCCAGTACCTCACCCTCCGCATCCATCCGCAGCGCGGATCCCGAACCCCACAAGGTGATCCAGCAGCCGCCGTCATCGAGCGCGACCACCGCGTGCGGCTTCGAGGAACGATCCGGCAACGGGTACATCCGGATCTTCCCCTCGGACGTGATCCGCCCGACCTGACCAGCCATGATCTCCACGAACCACAACCCGTCCGGTCCCGCGCTGATCCCGACCGGTCCGGCGCCTTCGGTCGGCAGCGGATAGGTCGTCACCGCGCCACGAACCGTCATCCGGCCGATCGCGTTCCCCTGGTTGAGTGCGAACCAGAGCTCGCCTCCGGCGCTCGTGATCATCGCCGGGAACCCACCCGCCGTACCGATCGGGAACAGCGAGATCTCACCGTCGACCGTGATCCGGCCGACCTGGTCCACATTCATCAACGTGAACCACAAGGCCCCGTCCGGTCCGGCGTAGATTCCGTACGGCGCGCCGACCGCCTCGAACTCACTCACCGTCCCGTCACCCGTGATCCGCCCGATCCGATCGTCCCCGTTCCGCGTGAACCACACCCCACCGTCCGGTCCTGCCACAATCACCATCGGCCTACTCCCCTCACCCCCTGCCTCAAACCGCTCAACTGCCCCGCTCCCGGGGTTGAGGCGGGTGACGGCTCCGGCGTGCACCAGGGTCGTCCACACGTCGTCGCCGGCCAGCGTCACGCCGTACGGGCCCTCGCCCGGCGTGCCGACCCTGACCTCGGTCCAGTTCGTAGACATGCACCACGCTCCCTGTTAATGCGACGGCTGTTGCATTAAGATCGTGCCATGAGCACAGCCGACGACGCAACCCGCACTTCCCGCCCCGGCGGCCGAACGGCGCGCGTCCGGGCCGACGTACTCGCCGCCGTCCAGCACGAACTCGCCGCGACCGGCTACGACAACCTCACGATCGAGGCCGTCGCCACCACGTCCGGCGTCCACCGCACGACGATCTACCGTCGCTGGGGCAGCGTCGCCGGCCTGCTGGTCGACCTGCTCGCATCCGGCGCCGACGACAGTTGGGAGCCGGCCGATAGGGGTTCGCTCGAAGCCGACCTGATCCGCCTCAACCGCGAGGTCCGCGATTCCCTCGCGCAGCACCCGTCCCTCACCGGCGCCGTCATCGCTGCGTCCTTCCGTACGCCGGAAGCCGCCGAAGCGCTCACCGCCTTCTGGCAGGACCGGTACGAGCGCAGTGCGATCGTCGTCCGTCGAGCGATCGATCGCAGCGAAGTCCCACCGGAGACCGACGCCCAGCGCGTCCTGATGGCGTCGACCTCGCCGGTCTACCACCAACTCGTCCTGCTCCGGCAACCGATGCCTAGGGCAACAGCTGATCGCGCGGCCAAGGACGCCGCCGCAGCCGCCCGCGCGGGTGTCTACGTTCGCTGATAAACGGGCGGCGCATTCTTGGTGATCTTGTTACGGTGCCGGAGTCCGCCGGAGAGAGGGAGACCCTTGCAAGCGTCAGAGGCTCAGCGTGCCATCACTGCGGCGACCTTCACCGCCTCGTCGCTCGGTCTGACCGCCGACGAGGCGATCGTCCTGCAGGACTCGAACCGGCTCACGCTGCGCCTGCTCCCGTGCGACGTCCTGGCTCAGGTCTCGCCGGCGACCCGGGCCCCGCAGTTCGAGATCGACCTCACCCAGCACCTCCTCGAGGCAGGAGCTCCGGTCGCCGCACTCGACCCCCGGGTGGAGCCCCGCGTCTACGAACGGGACGACTTCCGCATCACGCTGTGGACGTACTACGAACCGCTCGCCGCCGAGATTCCCCCGGCCGACTACGCCGATGCGCTCGCCCGATTGCATGCCGGCATGCGCAAAGTGGACTACCCGACGCCACACTTCACCGATCGAGTCGATGAGGCTCAGAAGGTCGTGGCCGACCGCAACATCAGCCCGACGCTCTCCGAGGCGGACCGCGAATACCTCGGCAACGCGTTGCGAGACCTGCGCCGGGTGGTCACCGAACGCGGCGCCGCCGACCAGCTGCTGCATGGCGAACCGCACCCGGGCAACCTGCTGAACGCGAAGGACGGTCCGCTGTTCATCGACCTCGAGACGTGCTGCCGCGGACCGGTCGAGTTCGACCTCGCGCATGCGCCGGATGAGGTCGCCAAGTATTACCCAGGTGTCGACGAGGATTTCCTCCGCGAATGCCGGATCCTCATGACGGCAATCGTCACTGCGTGGCGCTGGGACCGCAGCGATCAGCTGCCCGACGGCCGCCGGCTCGGCGTGGAGTGGCTCGGCAAGCTGAGAGAACAGCACCCCTAGTGTTCTGAGAGTCGGAGGTCGTTGCTCCGAACACCAGTTTTCCAGGAGGCTCAAGTGTCCGGTCGTCTTGCCGATGAGGTCGTACTGGTCACTGGAGCCGCTCGCGGCATCGGAGGTGCGGTCGCCGCCAAAGCCGCCGAAGAAGGTGCCGCCGTCGCGCTGCTCGACGTACTGGCCGACGAACTCGCCGCCACCACGGCAGCCCTCGAACAGACGGGTGCGCGGGTCGCGGCCGCAGTCGGCGACATCACCGACGAACACGCCGTACGCCGGTCCGTCGATCTCCTGGTCGCCGAACTCGGTCCTGTCACCGTGCTGGTCAACAACGCCGGCCGGAACGCGTACGCCGACGCCACCGCGATGACGGTCGCCGAATGGGACAGCGTCTTCGACGTCGACCTCAAGGGCGCCTGGCTGATGGCGCGCCAGGTGTTGCCGTCGATGATCGCGCACCGGCACGGCTCGATCGTCAACATCGCCTCGATCCACTCCCAGCTCACCACCGCCGGGATGTTCCCGTACGCCGCGGCGAAGTCCGGCCTGGTCGGAATGACCCGCAGCCTCGCCCTCGACGTCGCCCGGCACGACATCCGGGTGCCTACGTCACCGGCGCCAACTGGTCCGTAGACGGCGGCCTAGGAATCCGCTACGCGTAGGGCGGGGCCGTCACGCCGGCCCGAGCCGCTGTGCGTCGGGCGTCGGACGGATTCGTCAGCGGAAGGCTCGGGCACTCCGGGCGTCAGCGGCCGGGTGTCTGGGGTGGTACCGGCGGGGTGCTGGGCGTTTGCGTCGGGTACGTCGGGGGAGTCGTGGGTGATCCCGGTGTGTGGGGTGACTCCGGGGGCGTGGCGGTGGTTCCTGGGGTTCGGGTTGGCGGCCCGGGAGGCGTGTTCGGCGTACCGGGAGGGGTTTGGGTCGGTGTTGCCGGCGGCACGTTCGGAGTGGCCGGCAGGCTCGGGGTTTGCGTCGGGGTGCTCGGTGGCGCGTTGACCGTGGGTGGGTTGGCCGGCGGCGGGGTGGGGCCGCCGTGGGTGGTGGCGGCAACCGCGGTGATCGTCGCGCCGGTGGCGACGACCGCGAACACCGCCGCGGAGACCAGCTTGAGCGTGGTAGAGCGACGCAGGCGCCGTTCGCCTCCTTGTAGTACGGCGTCCAGCGGCAGCTCACGCGGAGCATCGCCCTCGTGGCGCCGGAAGATCGATCGCATCTGTTCCTCGAGTTCCTTCTCGTCGGTCATCGGACAACCCCTTGCAGCTCGAACTCCGTCGTACGCCGGATCGCCTTGAGCGCCGCCGACGTGTGCGCCTTGACCGTTCCCTCGGCGCAGCCCATCACCGCCGCCATCTCGGTCACACTCAGGTCGTCGGCGAACCGGAGGATCAGCACCATCCGCTGGCGTTTCGGTAACCGGCTCAGCGCCCGGGCCAGATCGACCCGGTCGTCCGCCGCCTCGTCGGCCGTCGCCACGACACCGGCGGCCGGGTCGTCACTCGGCCGTTCCCGGCGGCGCCACATCCGTCTGGTCTCGCTCAGATAGACGTTGACGATCGCCTTGCGGACATAGGCGTCCGGACTGTCCGCCGCCGCGACCTTCGGCCAGACCACGTACAGCTTCTCCAGGCTCTGCTGGACGAGATCCTCGGCGAACTGCCGATCGTTGCAGAGGAGGTACGCCATCCGCAGCCAATGGCGCTGCCGGGCGACGACGAACTCGGCGAAGCTCTCCCGCGATCTGTGGGGCATACCGACATAGACGCTCCGAGCGCGCCATTCGGTTTAGTGCCGGCGATCCGTTGCTGTCAGCAACCGCACGAGTTGCGGTGAACCAGGGTCGGATCGAGCCGGATGCGGCGCGCGGGCTGGTCCGGGTCGTCGATGCGCGAGGTGATCAACTCGAGCGCCTTGGCGGCGAGCTCCTGGTGCGGTTGCGCGATCGTGGTCAGCCGTGGCTCGCAGAGATCGGCCCAGGCGAAGTCGTCGAACGCGACCAGCGCGATATCCGCCGGCACCGACAGCCCGGCATCCCGCAAGGCGCGCATCGCCCCGATCGTCATCTTGTTATTCGCCACGATCAACGCGGTCGGCGGATCCGGCATCTCCAGCAGCTGAGCGGTCGCCCCGCGAGCCGGCTCCGCGTCCGACGAACCGCCGCGCAACAGCGCATCGTCGTACGGGAGCTCGGCCCGCTCGAGTCCGAGCCGGTACCCGGCGACGCGTTCCAGCGTGGTCGCCAGTCCGGCCAGCCCGCTGACCATCGCGATCCGGGTGTGACCGCGACTGGCCAGGTGCTCGACCAGATGCGAGGTCGCCTCGACGTTCTCCGTCCCGACCTCGTCCAGATCCGACCCGATCAACCGGTCGACCAGCACCACCGGGACCTGCCGCATCCGCAGGTACTCCAGCGTCCGGCCCGGATCCGGCGACGCGGCCAGGATGATCCCGTCCGCCCGTCGCTCGTGCAGATCCCGGGCGACCTTGAATTCGCGCTCCGGGTCGTCGCGGGTATCGCCGATCAGGATCGAGTACCCGTACCGCTCGGCTTCGGCCTGTAGATAGTGGGCCAGCTCGCCGAAGTACGGATTGGAGATCGACGACAAGGCCAGCCCGATGGTGTCCGTCTTCGACATCACCAGCGACCGCGCGACGGTATTCGGCACGTACCCGGTCTCCCGGACTGCGGTGAGCACGGCTTCCCTGGTATCCGGCGCCACGAACCGGGTCTCGTTCAGCACATGGGAAACCGTCGTCACCGAAACCCGAGCCCGCCGCGCCACATCCGCCATCTTCACCACCAACCCATTCTCACCCGCCTCCCTATACTCCGGCTGGCATCCCGGCGAGGCCCAGAAATCGATTGGCTGAGGTCCGCGGTTGCGGGGAGACTCACAGCCATGGCCGCCTCCGACGTATCCGACCTGGTCCGGCCCTGGAATCTGGGGACGCCGACTGAGGTGACCCGTCCGGACCGAGGTACGAACAATCTGGTCTGGCTGGTTCAGGTAGCCGGCGACACCTTCGTCCTGCGGGTCCACCGCAACGCTGGACTTGAGCAGATCGCGCTCGAGCACGTGCTGCTCGCCGAACTCGGTCGGCGCGAGCTGTCGTTCGCAGTACCGGCACCGATTCCAGCTCACGACGGGCGCACCGTCGTACCGACGAACCTCGGCCCGGCGTCGCTCTACCGTCGCCTACCGGGTGACCATCCACCGCGGGACACGGCCGGGCTGATGCTGACCGGCCAGGCGCTCGGTGAGCTGGATGCGGCCCTGGCAGATGTCGATGCCGAGTTGGCGCCGATCGATTGGCGACGGGCGCTGAACGCCATCCACCCGGCGGTGCCCGACCTGGACGAGTTGGCGGCCGACCTGGACCGTGAACTCTCCTCCTCGGCGGAGACGACGTGGTTCGAGCGACAGGTCCGCGACATCGATGCACGGGTCCGGGAGTGGCGTACCAAGCTGCCGACACAGGTGATCCACTGCGACTTCGGGCCGTCCAACCTGCTGGTCGAGAACGGCACGGTGACCGGCGTACTGGACTTCGAGCTCGCGGGGCTCGACCTGCGCGCGTTCGATCTGGCGGCTGCTTTGGGGCAGTCGACCGACGAGCTCGCCACCGAGCAGGTCGAGGCGTTTCGCGCGGGCTACGACCGCTTCATCACCTTGTCCGCGGCCGAGGGGGCTGCGTTGCCGGATCTGGTGGCGCAACGCGCGCTCGGCTCAGTGATCTGGCGCGCCGGTCGCTGGCGGCAGGGGCTTTCGACCGTCGCTGAGGTTGCTGACCGGCTTACCTCGGCGTACCGGCTGGCTCATTGCGGGTTGTAGGCGCAGGAGCTTTCGAGGTCGCCGGGGTCCGGCTTCGCCGGCGGCTTGGGTTTGCCGGTGGGTTTGGTGGTGGTCTTGGCGACAGGCCTTGGGGCGAGCGCTTTGGCGACGATCTCGCGCATGGCTGCGTAGTTGGGGTTGCGGCCGTTGGGGAAGTTCTTCTTCTTGTCCAGGTCGATGTTGGTGATCTTGGCCGACTTCACACGTTCGCCAAGGCCGACTAGCTGGCCCAGCAGGTTCTGCGGGAGGTCGGTGCGGATCAGCTGCTTGCCCGCCTTCGCGATCGACTGGTAGTTGGCGAGCACGTTCTGCGGAGTGGCGCGCTCGACGAGAGCCTGGATGACACAGTGCTGACGGTCCTGCCGAGCCAGGTCCGAGCCCTGTACGTCGTACCGGCCTCTGGCGAACCAGAGTGCGTCATGGCCGTTCAGGTGCCGGTTCGGACCGGGCTGCAGATAGCCGGTCGGCAAGATGTCGTCCGCCTTGCCGGGGCCTCTGTAGTCGCCGCCGATCGGAACCTTGTAGTTGATGTTCACGGTGAGCCCGCCGAGTGCCTCGACCATCTGCTCGAACCCGGACAGGTTGATCTGCAGGTAGTAATGCAGCTTCAGCCCGAGCGCCTCGCCGACCGACACCTTCAGCACGTCGGCGCCCTGGTTGTCGGACGGCCCGAGAATGCCGTCGTGATCGCGCGGGACGTTCCGGTACATCGCGTCCAGGTAGAACTCGCTCTGCTCCTTGTCACCGAGCTTCGGGTTCCAGTAGCCGGTGGGATAGAGCTTGTGTAGCGGCGAGTCTTCGGGGAACGGCATCCGCATGAAGTTCCGGGTCAGCGAGATCAGCTTCGTGTCACCGGTCCTGGTGTCGATGCTGGCGACCATCACGGTGTCCGTCCGGGTGTCCTTGCGGCCCACCCCGTCGTCGGCACCGAGCAGCAGCAGGTTGAGCCGGGGGATCGAAGCCCACGGATCCTTCTTGTTCGCGATCGTCGGCCGGGTCGCGCTCTTGGAGTTCCCACCCGCGAACACATGCGTCACCAGGTCGCGCTGGGCGAGCAGGTTCTGCGCCCCCAACGCAGTCCCCGACGCGATCGTGCAACACACCAGCCCGATCACGAACGCCCCACCCAGCCGCGTCCCGACCCCCGATCCCAGCGGCCGCAACATCTTGTACGACGTGACGATGGTCGCCACCCAGAGCAGCGCGACGACCGCGAGCCCGCCGATCATCCACAACAGCAGATTCGGATCGACCGCCCACTTGATCACGTCATCCCGCCGCGCCACCCCGACGTACGCCGCAGCCCCCAGCAACGCGACGGTCATCCCCGTGACCAGGCTGCCGAGCTTCCTCCGCCCCGCCACCAAGTACGCCGTACCGGGAACCACAGCGCCCAGCACCGCGATCACCAGCGCCCCGAACGCAGACCGCTGCCTCACCGCCCTCCGGGCACCCCGTGGCTTAGCTCGTCTAGCCCTACTCGCGTTCGGGGACATAACTCCACTCACGTCCGGCAACAGAACCCTGGGCCCGTCCCCTGTATCGCGCCCATCCCTCAGACTCCTTGTCCCATCAGAAAGTTCGCCCCCGAATGCCACCAACTCTTTGTGGTGCTCGTGTCACGGAGGGCATTGGCGGCGGACGGCTGGCGACGACTTTGTGCCCCAGCTGGTCGTCTTCTCGCCGTGGAAACGGTCGGGTGGGGCACAGAGTGACTCGGAGCGGGTGTGAGGAGCTCGATGAGTGGGGATTGGGAGAAGGGTTTTGGGGTCGGGTGGCAAGTAGGGGGTGAGGACGTGCTCTTCCGAAGGGTGCGGGGTGAGGAGTTGTGGGATGCGTAGGACGAGGATCGCCGCGTTGGGGATCGTGGTCGCTGTCGCGGGGGTCGCGGTGTACGAGTTGCCGGCCAGCCCGTTCGATCGCAGGGAAGATCCCGCTCGCGTCGCCGCCGCGCACTCGTCGGTCGACCCGGACGACCCCACCGGCAAGGACAGCCCCGACGGCACCGACGCCGAACAGGACCCAGGCGCCAAAGACCCGGGCGCCAAAGACCCAGGCAAGACACCAGGCGACCAGGGGGCAGGTAAGACGCCTGGCGATCGGGCGTCGCGGTCGACGCCGGGCGACGGGGCATCGCAGATCACCTATCCGATGCGCGGTGCCGTGTCCTACTCGATCCTCCCCGGCGACCCGACCACGATCGGTACCGCGGGTCAGCTGATGAAGTTCCAGATCGGCATCGAAGGGGGCATCCGGGGCGTCGACGGCGCCGCGTTCGCCAAGTTCGTCCGTGATACCTACGCGGCCCCGAACGGCTGGACCTCAGCCGGTCAATGGCAATTCCGCCAGGTCGGTCCCGGTCAGGCGGCCGACTTCCAGCTCATGCTCGTCACCCCCGAGACCCGCGACATCCTCTGCGGTGGCGGCCCCGATCGCTACACCAGTTGCCGCATCGGCGACCGCGTCGTACTGAATGTGGCTCGCTGGGCGCACGGCGTACCGAACTACGGCGCCTCGCTGACGGCGTACCGGCAGTACATGGTCAACCACGAGACCGGTCACCGCCTCGGCAATCATCACGAGCTCTGCCCGGGGCCGGGGCAACCCGCGCCGGTCATGGAGCAGCAGACGCTCGGCCTGCACGGCTGCGTCGCCAACTCCTGGCCGTACCTCCACGGCACCCGCTACAAGGGCCGCCCCGGCCAGTACAACGACCCAATCCCCACCAATTAGCAGTAATGCGCGCGGCAATGGGGCCGACCAGTTCGTACTACGCGCGCAGTCGCGCGGCCAGGGCGTCGATCGCCGTACCTGTGAGTTACGCCTGGATGATCGACAGGATGTTGCCGGCCGGATCCTTGAACCAGGCGATCAGCGGGCCGCCGCCGCGGACGATCCCCAACTCGTCGTGCTTGTCGTTGTACCGCTCGAACACGACGCCCCGACCTGCGAGTTCCTTCGCGGCGGCCTCGATGTCGGGCACCGGGAAGTTCAGGATCGTGTACTCCGCGGGTGTGTGCTCCGGCTTCGGATAGACCAGGACCGGGATTCCGCCGGCGATCTGCAGCTGCAGCATCCCGTTCTCCTCGGTCACATCGAGCCCGAGCGTGCCGGCGTAGAACTCCTTCGCCGCGGCGATGTCGTCAACCGCGAACCCACTGAACGCCTTCGTCTCCTTGAACATCTCACCCTCCACCTCCGAAGCACCCCACCGGCGCCTCTCACCCAGTACGTCGACACCACCCGCGAGTCTTCGACACCCAACCCACCCAGACTTTCAAGACGCCCGCTGACGGGTTTATAGCGCGCCATCGGACGAACATCCGGCCAGCGGCGCCCGGCGAGGCGCTCCGGTGAGGAGGCGCTTCGGCGAGTGGCACCAGCCGAGCCGCGCTCCGGCGAGCCGCGCACCGCGGAGCCGCGCTTCGGCGGGCGATGTTCGGGGGAGCGGTGGGGGGTTAGTTGTGGAGGGCGGCGGTTTGGTTGGTGACGGCGGCGGTTACTGCGGCGGACTCGAGGCCGTCGGCGACGGTGTGCAGGAGGCGGGCCAGGTGGGCGGCGTCGGCGGGGCCGAGGATGCCGGTGATGACGTCGAGGACGCGGACCGTCAGGCCGTCGAGCTGGGACAGCCGCGCCTGACCGACACCGGTGACGGCGAGCTGCGGGGTGGTCCGGACCAGCCCGAGCGCGGCGAGCTCGGCGATCGCCAGCTCCGCCTCGCCCGGCGTCGTACCGACCTGCTCCGCGACAGCCTCCGCTGTGTCGCGCCCGTTGGAGATCGCACTCAGCACCAGCGCGGCCGGCATCTTCATCCCGACCGCGTCCTGCAGGCCGAGGATCAGCGGATGGGCGTGTCCGCGGACCCGCTCCACCGCGTCGAGCAGCCGGAGCGCGTCACCGACGTCGCCGATCAGCTGCTCGGTCTGGACAGTGGCGATCCCGGTGGCCGGCCCGACCCGGTCCGGGGCGATCCGGTCGGCCTGCGCGATCCGGTCAGGGAGGGCCAGTGCCTTGGTTCCAGCGTCTTCGATGGTCACGTCTTCCAGCCTACGGAGTCGTTCCGACAGCTCGGCGTGTCGTAGCTGAGGAAACGCTATGAATTGCCGGTGAATCGACATTCGAAAAGCCTTTCGAAGCAGAACGGAAAGACTTTCAGATTTTCTGGACAACTGCCCAAAAAACGTCCGTGACTTACCGTCCGCGTCGTCCGTTGGACTTTGCGTGACGGTGAACACACGGCTAACCGACACCGCGCTCGCCCGCGAATCCCGGCCGACCACCCCAAGAGACACCAGCCAGGAGGACCAGTGACAACCGCCACCGCCATCCAGACGTCTGAGCGCCGACGCGTACGAGTCTGGTTCGGTGAGCACGTGATCGCCGACTACAACGCCGAGCCGGCGTTGGCCGAGCGGTACGCCCACGCCATGAGCCGTCGCTTCGCCGGACTGCGGGTCACCAACGACCCGATGCCGGCCGTGGACCGTCTCCCCGATCCCTTGCCCGGCGAGCGCATGTGGGACGTAGCCCCCCGATAGAATCACAGTGTCCTGAGCCGGAAGTTGCTGCTTCAGCTCCGGCGCCCAGGCACGCACCTCACGGCACTGGCGAAGCATCCACGATGCTCCGCATCGAGGACGCTCCTCCAGCACCGCGATGCACGCACCTGAACACCGGAGCTGAAGCAGCAACTTCCGACTCAGGACACTAGATCGGCGGCAAGCGAGCGTGGGCGCTCTGCCCCTCGCTTGCCGCCCTCAATCCCCTCAACCCCTGCCCCCTCGATCGACGTCCGCACCCCTTCCAGCATGACGCGGTGCGGACGTTTCTTCTGCCCGTACTACGGGCGCCGGGCGGCCTCACCTGCTGCAGGCGCCGCGGCGCTTCGTAGTACGGGGTGTCGAGCCGCGGACATCGGCTCCGACGTCAGCAGAAAGTCCGACTGACTGAGGAGACCGAACGATGGACAAGCCGGTTCTGAACAGCATGTTGCTCGGCAGCACCGATCCTGAGCGGCTGAAGAAGTGGTACCTCGATGGATTTCACGCCGAGGTCGACGGCTACGGCAACCTGAACCTCGGCGGTTTCGGCATGGTCGTCGAATACCGGGACGACGTCGAGACCCGCACCCTCGAGCCCGGCCGCGTAGTACTGAACTTCGCCGTCGAGGACATCGAAGCCGCCGCCGCCCACCTCCGCACCCTCGACGTCACCTGGCTGGTCGAACCCGAGGACCGCGGCAATGGCTGGTTCGCCACCTTGATCGACCCCGACGGCAACTATGTCCAGCTGATCCAGATGAAGCCTGAGTACTACGCCAACCTCTAACCTGTCGGCCATGGTGACCTGGCCGGCAGGACTAAGCATCAAGCCGTTGATGCAGGCGGAGGTGGACCAAGCCGTCGCCTGCCTCAATGCGATCGCGACCGCCGACAACAGCGGCGAGTACGTCACCCGCGCGGACGTCGAAGACTCCTTGGCCTCGTCCGAGCACGCCCTCGGCGTCTGGCGCGAAGACCAACTCGTCGCCTACGCCATGGTCATGCACCCCGACGACGACAGCGATCTCGCGATCGTCAATCAGAAGGGCGGCGTCCACCCGGATCACCGTCGCCATGGCATCGGCGGTCCGCTCCTCGACTGGATCAACAACCGGCCGGCCCCAGCGATCGAGACCGAGATCCAGGCATCCAACCACGGCGCCCTCGTCCTCTTCCGAAGCCGCGGCTACCAGCCGATCCGGTACTTCAGCGTCATGCAACGCCCGTACGACGCCACCCCGATCCCCGCCGGCCCCGTCCCACCCGGCTTCGACCTGATCCCCTTCGACCCGGCGTACGACGAATCGCTCCGGCTGGCGCACAACGAGATCTTCCAGGATCACTGGCGATCGCACCCGAAGAGCAAGGCCGACTGGCAGAAGTGGTTCACCGGGCGAAGCGTGTTCCGGCCCGGCCTGTCGTACCTGGTGCTCGACGGCGACCGGATCGCGGCGTACACGCTGGCCTACGAATTCGACGTGGACACCGAGCAGACCGGCGTACGGGAGCTTTGGGCCGGCCAGGTCGGCACCCGACGGGAGTATCGCGGTCGAGGGCTGGCGCGAGCGGCACTGACCGCAGTACTCCGTGCTGGTGCCGCGGCCGGCTTCGACCGCTCCGGCCTCGGCGTCGACGCGGACAGCCCGACCAGCGCCTTCCGCCTCTACGAAAACCTCGGCTACCGCAACATCACCAGCAAGATCCTCCACCAACGGATCCAGTAACCCCCGATGTCGTCGAGGAAGCCTCGACCAGACCACCTGTGGATAACCTCGCCGCTCGCCCGGTCCAAACGGATAAACTCAACAAGGAAGAACAGGGGCGGCGCACTAGGGTCGCAGCCATGGACGAGTTCCGGATCGAGATCCCGCAACCCGACATCGAAGACCTGCGCGATCGCCTACGCCGCATCCGCTGGCCCCGGTCGCTTCCCGATGCGAGCTGGGATCGCGGGGTGCCGGTCGAGTATCTGCGCTCGGTGGTGGACCGCTGGTTGGAGTACGACTGGCGCGAGTGGGAGGCGCGCCTGAACGCGTACCCGCAGTACCTGACCCGCATCGACGACCAGCCGATCCACTTCCTGCATGCCCGCTCGCCCGAGCCGGATGCGCTGCCGTTGATCCTCACCCACGGCTGGCCCGGCTCGATCGCGGAGTTCCTCGAGATCCTCGGTCCGCTCACCGATCCGCGGTCGTACGGCGCGGGCCCTGCCGACGCGTTCCATGTCGTCGCACCCTCGGTTCCGGGACACGGCTTCTCGGTCCCGCTCGAACAGCCGGGCTGGAACCACGAACGGATCGCCAGAGCATGGGCGGTGCTGATGAGCCGGCTCGGCTATCGCCGGTACGGCGCGCAGGGCGGCGACACCGGATCGGTGGTGTCACCGTTGCTGGGGCGGATCGATCCGGAGCACGTCATCGGCGTACACATCAACGGTGGTCTCGCGTTTCCGAATGCGCGACCGGGTGATCTCGACGACCTGGAGCCGCGGGATCAGGCGAAACTCCAAGCGGCCGAGCGCGTACGCCGTACCGGAACCGGCTACGCCGAACTGCAGTCCACCAAGCCGCAGACCGTCTCGTTCGCCTTGAGCGATTCGCCGGTCGGCCAGCTCGCCTGGATCCTCGAGAAGTTCCACGACTGGACCGACCCGGCGCACAGCTTGCCGGAAGATTCCGTTGCCCTAGGCCACCTTCTGACGGATGTCTCCATCTACTGGTTCACCAACACCAGCGCGACCAGCGCCAACCTCTACTACGAGAACCGGGTGGTTGCCGACAGCGCGGCCTCCGCGTCGTCGACGCCAACCTGGCCGCACTCGCCTGACCCGACGACCTTGCGGTCAGCGGTTCCCACTGGTGTGGCGGTGTTCCCGACCGATCCGGCGATCCGGCACATCCTCGATCGTGAGCACATGATCACCCAGTGGACGGAGTACGACCGTGGTGGTCACTTCGCCGCGCTGGAGGCTCCTGATCTGTTGATCGACGACATCCGGGCGTTCTTCCGCACGGTTCGGTAGACGTCAGCAGTAGGAACGGCAGCCGCGGTCGACGCCGTACGCACGCTCGGCCCGGGCGACCACGGTCGCCGGTGAGGCCGATTTGCCTTGCTGCCAAGCGGTCAGGAAGGGCTGTGGTGCCACGGCTCCACGGCGAATCCACCACTTGCCAGGCGAAGTCGGCCAGCTGATGCCGAAGTGGAGATGTGCTGGGGTGAAGCGGGCACTCCCTGTCTTGCCGGTCAGTCCGAGAATCTGGCCAGCTCGAACCTGCCGCCCGGGTTCGATCCCCGCGGCGATCGCGGACAGGTGCGACCCGTAGTACCGGACGCCGTCGACGCCGACCACGGAGACGGACAGTCCACCTCGGTCGCGCCCGACGTTCGTCTTCGGATTCCAGGGGTCTACCCGGGTCACCTCGTCCACCCGACCATCCACTGGTGAGACGAACTGGCAGCCGACCTTGGTGAAGATGTCCGAGGCGGGATAGTCGTGGTGACTCTGCGACGCCGATGCGTGACAGCCGCCCACTGGGAACACATACCTGGTCGTCGCCCCAGCCAACCGCTCCGGCTGCGTCGACTCGCTCCGGCCCGGCACCGGCGTACCCACCGGAGTACCGGCCTTCGTCGGAGACACCGGAGTCCCTGCTCTCGTGGGAGCGCTTGGTGCCCTGACGCTGCCAGGCGCCTCCGGCGTCGCGGTGGAACCGGCGACCGGTCCTGGTGGGCTCGCATTGTCCGCTGCCCCACAGGCCGACAAACCCAGACTCAGTCCAACGGCAGCCGCCAGCACCGCCGTCCTGCCGGACCGACGCCACATAGCTGGCTCCCTTCGCCTGAGTGCGGTCAGCTTACGCACTAGGTGGCTGAGCCGAGAATGTGCGGACAAATGCGACACCGTCGCAGAACAAGGGAATTCGGGCGATCTGCGGCTTGAGCGGTTCACCTGGACAACACCTGGAAGTCATCGGGAAAGGCGATGATCCCGCCGGATTCCGCCAGGCGAGAGGAAATACGATGGGACACTCCCACGACGGTCACACCCACGATCACGGACACGGTCACGGGCATGGCCACGGGCACGGTCATGGGCACGACCATGACCACCACCACCCGAACACCGAGCTGGACGCCTCGACGACGGCCGCGCTGGACGAGTCGATCCCGGACAGCGAGCTCTCGCCGACCGAAGTCTCCCGTCGTACGCTGCTCCGTTCGGCCGGCATCCTCGGCGGTACTGCCGCTCTCGCCGTCGGCGGCGCGGGGCTGGCAGCTGCCGCACCGAAGGCTGACTCGTCCCTCTTCAAGCAGGGCAACAAGCCGCGGGTCTGGCTGTCCGGTGACCACCACATTCACACCCAGCTCAGCTCCGACGGCCTGTACCGGGTGATCGACCAGGCCCGGCACGCGGCCGCGTTCGGCCTCGATTGGCTGGTCATCACCGACCACGGTGGCGCCACGCACGCCCGGATCGGCGTCGACCTGGTCAACCCGCAGATCAAGTCGGCCCGCTCCGAGCTGAAGGACACCCTGATCTTCCAGGGGCTGGAGTGGAACATCCCGGCTGCCGAGCACGGCACCGTCTTCGTCGCTCCGGGGTCGCGTGAGGTCGAAGTACTGAAGCAGTTCGAGAACAGCTACGACGGCAGCGTGAACAACGCGGGCTCCAACAGCCCCGCCAATGAGCAGCTCGCGCTGGACGGGATCCACTGGCTCGGTCAGCAGGTGGACCGCCGGCGCGTCCAGGACGCGCTGTTCCTGGCGAACCACCCCGCCCGCAACGGGGTCGACAGCCCGCACGAGATCCGCAACTGGCGCGACGCCGACCCGCGGATCGCGATCGGCTTCGAGGGCGCCCCCGGTCACCAGGCCGGTGGTCTGCCGAAGGGCATCGGTGCCGGCGGTGCGCGCGGCCTGTACGGCAACGCGCCGAACGCGAACTCGTTTCCCGGCTACCCGGCCGAGAGCTACCGCACCTGGGGCGGCTTCGACTGGATGACGTCGACGGTCGGCGGTCTGTGGGACAGCCTGCTCGCCGAGGGCAAGCCGTGGTGGGTCAGCGCCAACTCCGACTCGCACCAGAACTGGAACGAGACCGCGCGTCGCCCCGACGGTTCGGACCAGGCGCAGTTCGACCGCGACGGCCGCTACATGGACCCGGTCTACGGGAACACGGTCATGTCGCTCAACAACGACTTCTGGCCGGGCTTCTACAGCCGTACGCACGTCGGTGCCGAGCGTCGCGACTACCTGTCGGTGATGGAAGGCATGCGCAGCGGCCGGATGTGGGTCGACCATGGCATGCTCGCCAAGGGCGTCGAGGTGGAGGTCCGCGAGGTTGGCCGCAAGCACGGCGAGCCGCTCGGTGGTGCGCTCCTCGTACGCCGTGGTCGCGCGGTCGAGTTGGTCGTCCGGATCACCGCCCAGACGATGCCGAACTGGGCCAACTTCGTGCCGTCGCTCAACCGGGTCGACGTGATCCGCGGTGCGGTGAAGGGCGCGGTCAGCGACCGGGACACCTTCGTGGCGCCCGACACCAAGGTCGTCCGGCAGTGGGACACCTCCGGCAAGCGCGGCACTTTCGAACTGGTCCTGCCGCTGGGTGATGCGGAGGAGGCGTACTACGTGCGTGTCCGGGGCACCGACGGCAACCGCAGCCAGCCGGGTTACCTCGGCGCGGCGATCGACCCGCAAGGCCCCGCGCTCGACGTCATCGGCGACGCGGACCCGTGGACGGACCTGTGGTTCTACACGAACCCGATCTGGGTCCTGCCGACCAAGTGATCATCGCCGTCGACGCCAACAGCCGCGACACCACCGAAGCCGAGCACCTCCTCCATGAGCTGCTCGGCCCGGAGGCCGCGGATGTGGTTGCCTGCACCCACGTAGTCACAGGCGAGCGTCCTCATATTGCCGTATCTGTTGTCAGCACTACTGATGCAGTAGGAGAGCTCGCTGACCGTACTCGGGCCTGGTCTGCAGAAGGATCTATCGGTTCGGCGATCACCTGGCCGGGTGCTTCTGGACCGGAGTTGTCGGGGCCTAGCGCATTGGTTCGCGGCGCGTATCTCGCGGCGATCGAGAGTGCGTTGGGGAGTACCGGGCGGCTGGTTCGGTTTCCGGGTTCCGAGCAGGCAAGGGGTGTGATGACGGCGTTGGAGCTTCGGGAGCGGTGTGGGATCGATCAGGTGGAGGCGCTCGGCGGGCAGGCTGTTGAGGACAACAGCCTGGTCGACACCCGCGACTTCATCCGGCCGGTACGGCGTGACGGCAAGGTGGTTCTGCTGGTGCAGCCGGCCGCGGGCGGGGTACTGATTCCGTTCGAGGTCGAGCACCAGCAGAAATGCTGCGCCGATCACTGACCCCGGGCATCCCAGCCACCTGCGTCACGGAGTACCGGCGGAAGTTCGCCGACGACGCCGAGACGCTGTGTACAGCGGGTCAGAGCGACATAGAGGTCGCGCAGGCCACGCGGGGACTCGAGCAGAATGCCGTCCGGGTCGACCACCAGGACGGAGTCGAACTCGAGTCCCTTCGCACCGGCCACCGTCAGCACGGTGATGTCGGGATGCTCGCCGATCGCCTCCTGGACGAGTTCGAGCCGCGACCGCGAGGTGATCACCCCGACCTGTCCGTGCGCGACCTCCTCGCGCGCGACCTTCCCGACGTACTGCGCCTGATCGGTCGCGCCAACCTCTTCGTACCAAGGCCGTACGCCGGTCGACCGCACCGACTCGGGTGCCTTTGCGTTCGGATCGACCTCGGTCAGCACGTGGGCCGCGAGGTCCATCACCTCGGCAGGCGTCCGATAGTTGACCGTCAGCTCCGCCAGCCGCCAGCGATCTCCGAACGTCGGCGCAAGTGCCCGCTGCCAACTCGTCCCGCCACCCGCCGCACCGGTCTGGGCGACATCGCCGACCAGCGTCATCGATCGCAATGGGCAACGTCGGCCGATCGCTCGCCACGCCATCGGCGACAACTCTTGCGCTTCGTCGACGATCACGTGTCCGTAGGTCCAGCGGCGATCGGAGCCGGCTCGTTCGGCGAGCGTGCGGTCGTCGTCCGCCTCGTACCGCTCGGCGAACGCCTCCGCGTCGAGAATGTCCTTCGCAGTAAGGACTTCCGCCTCGTCCTCATCGTCGAAGTCGGTGGATGCCGAGCCGCTCAGAACGTCCAAAGACCCTTGTGCATAAGCGATTGCGCGAGCCCGCTCGGCCTTGCGGCGGGCGAGATCCTTGTCGTCCTCGCCGAGCAGTTCGGCCGCTTCGTCGAGCAGCGGCACGTCGGCCGGGCTCCAGTCGTCGCCGTACCGGAGCAGGTGTTCACGGTCGAGTTCGGTGAGCTGCGGTGCTGCCGACGCGAGCCGTTCCTCGCTGCCGAACAGATCGACCAGGAGGTCCTGCGGGCTGAGCATCGGCCAGAGCAGGTCGAGCAGTTTGCGGATCGCCGGTTCGGCGAGGACCTCTTTACGCAGCTCGGCCAGGTCGTACTCGTCGAGCAGGTTCTCGCCGTCGAGCGGATCGGTGCCGATGATGTCGGCGTACTGGTTGGTGAGATGGTCGACGACTTCCTTCAGGAAGAACGGCCGCGCTTGGTTGTGGGTCGTCTGGCGAGCCCTCGCGCTGCCTCGGGCATCCTGGACGACGGCGGGATCAAGCCGCAGTACGGTCCGGTCGACAGTCACCTCGATCGGCTCGGCCGGCACCCATTGGCGATCCGCGACCGCCTTCCGGATCACCTCGGCCATCACCGCCCGGCCCTTCACCTCGGCGACCTCCGCGGGCTCCGGCCGGGTCGCGACCAGACCCGGGTACAGCTCGGCCAGGGTGACGAGCCGGACGCCGTCCTCGCCGAGTGACGGGAGCACCTGGCCGATGAACTTCAGGAACGTCGGATTCGGTCCGACGACGAGAATTCCGCGCTTTTCCAGCTGATCACGATGGGTGTACAGCAAATAGGCCGCCCGGTGCAGCGCGATCGCGGTCTTGCCGGTGCCCGGACCGCCTTGGACGACGAGGATTCCGGCCAGGTCCGACCGGATGATCCGGTCCTGGTCGGCCTGGATCGTCCGCACGATCGACTCCATCGTGCCGGTACGCCGTGCGTTCAGCGCGCCCAGCAGGATCTCCTCACCGACCACGCCCCGACCCGGTTGCGATGCGCCGGCAGCGGTGCGGGAGTAGTCGAGCTGCTCGTCCTGAACGTCGACGACCTTGCGGAGCCGGGTCTGGATGTGCCGGCGCCGGACCATACCGTGGTTCTCGATCGCGGTGGCGATGTAGAACGGCCTCGCCGCAGGCGCGCGCCAGTCGGTGAGCAGCGGTTCGTACTCCTCGTCGTGCAGGCTGAGCCGGCCGATGTGCAGCACCTCGCCGTCGGCGTCGTCGAGCCGGCCGAAGCAGAGACCCTCCTCGGCCGCGTTCAGTCTGGACAGCCTGGCGTTGAGGTCACGGACGCGGCCGTCGCGCTGGTGCAGGGCCTGCCGGTTGCGGGTCCCGGCGACCTGCTCGTCCGCCCGGCGGCGCTCGGTCAACGCCCGCTCGTGGTCGAGCGTGACGTAGAAAGCCGTCAGGTGAACCTGTTCATCATCGACCGGATTCAGCAATTCCTGCCCCTTGTGATAAAATGCGGGCGCCTGTTAACCACACTGTGCCGCGTAGGTTCCCAGAGTCGAATTCGGTGAATTCTCTGGTGGCAGCCACAAATACCGAAGTTTAACGCATTTCGCCCTTTGCGCGGCAGTCCGAAAAGGGCACCATCTGTTGGCATGACGGTCCATCACATCATCCCGCCGTACCTGCTCGAACACCTCGAGCGGACCGCGCCGGACCCCACCCTGCGGGCTCGCTACCGCCAGTCCCTGCAGCACGACGCTACGTTCCGAACCAGGCCGGCAACCGACGCAGCTGCTGCGGAAATCGCAGGTGGTTTGCATCGCTCGGTGCACGATGCTCAGCACGAGACGTCGTTGCCGGGGACATTGGTTCGCGCCGAGGGTGCAGAGGCCGTGGAAGATGCCGCGGTCAACGAGGCGTACGACGGGACCGGCGCGACCTGGACCATGTACAAGGAGTGCTTCGACCGTGACTCGATCGACGGCGCCGGGCTGCCGCTGATCTCGACGGTGCACTACGACCGCGACTATGCGAACGCCTTCTGGGACGGCAGCCAGATGGTCTTCGGCGACGGTGATGGTGAGATCTTCGGCGGCTTCACCGGATCGGTCGACGTCACCGGGCACGAGTTGACGCACGGCGTCACGCAGTACACGGCGAACCTTGCCTATGAAGGGCAGTCGGGCGCGCTCAACGAGTCGATCTCGGACGTGTTCGGCTCGCTGGCCAAACAGCATCACCTCGGTCAGACGGCGGCCGACGCGGACTGGCTGATCGGCGCGGGCATCTTCCGCCCCGGCGTACAAGGTGTTGCGCTGCGCTCGATGGCAGCACCTGGTACGGCGTACGACGACCCGCGGTTGGGCAAGGACCCGCAGCCGGCGCACATGTCGGACTACGTGGAGACGACTGAGGACAACGGCGGCGTCCACATCAACTCGGGCATCCCAAACCGCGCGTTCTACCTGGTCGCGACAGCACTCGGCGGCAACGCCTGGTCCGAAGCCGGCCGCATCTGGTACGCCACCCTCACCTCCGGCGACCTCCCGGAAACCGTCGACTTCACCACCTTCGCCACGGCCACCCAAGCCGCCGCCACCACCCTCTACGGCCCCAACTCCCCCCAACAAACCGCCGTAACCACCGCCTGGCAACAAGTAGGCGTCCTAACCCAGCCCACCGACCCCTCCACCAACCAGCCCACCGACGAGCCCCCTGCTGATCAGTCGCCGACCGATCAGCCCCCAGCTGATCAGTCGCCCACCGACCAGCCCGCTGGCGAGCCCCCCACCGACCAACCACCGGCCGAGCCGTCGACTGATCAACCACCCGCGGCGCCGTCCTCGGGCAACCCGACCTCGGACGACTCGACGCCTGATGATGCTGTCTCGGATGAGGCGCTTGCGGCGGAGTCGGCTGAGCTGATGCGGGCAGCCAATGCGCTCGACACCAGTACGCCGCCCGCCCCGCCAGCGCCACCTGCCGCGTCGCCGTCCACCGACTGACGGGTGTACGGCGCCGAACCGCCGCATCCCCTCGGCTGATTGAAGGTGTGGTTGACCTCAAGTGTGGTTGAGGTCGTAGCGTCCGGCGGGTGAGTGTTCACCCGTTGGTCGTCGCCGTGCTGGTGCGGTCGATGGAGCCCGGGCGGTTCGGGACGGTCGCCACCGCGTGGTTCGCGCGGCAAGTGGAGCAGCGGGACGACTTCAAGCTCGACCTGATCGACCTCGCACTCACAGAACCCGAGTCGCTGAGCACCCGGATCGACGCTGCCGACGCCGTGGTGATCGTCTGCCCGGAGTACAACCATTCCTACCCGGGCGAACTGAAGATCGCGATCGACTCCGTCCGGCGACCCTGGTACGCGAAACCGGTCGCCTTCATCGTGTACGGCGGGCGCTCAGGCGGACTCCGCGCCGCCGAGCAGCTCCGACTCGTTTTCGCCGAACTCCACGCGGTCCCGATCCGCGAAACCCTCAGCTTCCACCAGGTCCCCACCTGCTTCACCCCCGAAGGCGAACCAGTCGAACCCGGCACCACCCAAGCAGCAACAACCCTCCTCAACCACCTCGCCTGGTGGTCCCGAGCCCTCCGAGACGCCCGCACCACCACCCCCTACCCGGCCTAACCACCCAGCTTCCACCACCACCTCGTAGTACGGGCAATGCCGCCTGACGACCCACGCCTGCCGTCACCTCGTGGTGCTGGAAAGGAATAGGGGGTGGGGGAGGTGGGTTGGGTTTGGGAGTGAGCCTTGAAGCGATGCCGTTGTCTGTGCTTGATCTTTCGCCGGTGCCGACCGGGACGCGACCGTCCCAGGCGCTGCACGAGACCTTGGAGCTCGCCCGTACGGCGGAAGCGGCCGGGTATCACCGGTACTGGCTTGCCGAGCACCACAACATCCCGAGCGTGGTCAGTTCCAGCCCCGAGATCATGATCGCGGCCGTCGCCGCGGCGACCTCGACCATCCGCGTCGGCTCCGGCGGCATCATGCTGCCGAACCACCCCCCGCTCAAGGTCGCCGAATGGTTCCGCGTCCTCGGCGGCCTCTACCCCGACCGGATCGACCTCGGCCTCGGGCGCGCGCCCGGCACCGATCAGCGCACCGCGCTCGCGCTCCGCCGCAGCCGGGAAGCGCTCGGCGCCGACGACTTCACCGAGCAGTACGCCGAACTTCGCGCGTACGCCGAGGGTTTCCCCGCCGATCACCCGTTCGCGCCGATCTCCGCGCAGCCGGACGACGTCCCGTTGCCGCCGGTCTGGATCCTCGGCTCGAGCACATACGGCGGGCAGGCGGCCGCGGTCCTCGGCACCGGGTTCGCGTACGCCGGGCACTTCGGCACGCTCGACCCGGCCGACGTGATCGGGACCTACAAGAAGTTGTTCCAGCCCTCCGCCGAGCAGGCCGAGCCGAACGCGATCCTCGCCCTTGCCGCGATCGTCGCCGAGACCGAGGAACGCGCCCAGGAACTCGCCCTCGCGAACGCGCTCTCGATGCTCCGCCTCCGCTCCGGCCGACCTGGCCCGCTCCCGTCCGCCGAGGAAGCCGCGGCGTACCCGTGGTCCGAAGGCGAACGCGCCGCCGTCGAGGAATGGACCGGCCTCGTCTCGGTCGGCACCCCCGACCAGGTCGCCGCCGACCTCAGCCGCCGCGCGAACGCAGCCGGCGCCGACGAACTCATCATCACCACCTCGATCCACGACCCCGCCGAACGCCGCCACTCCTACACACTTCTGGCCAGCGCGTGGGGACTCAAGCCCCGCTAGTTTCTGTCGGTGGGGGCTCGTAAGGTCCAGCAGATGATCGTCTGGGTGTCCTCCTTTCCTCGTTCGGGAAACACGTTTCTGCGGATCGTCCTGCACCGTCTGTACGGGATCCGTGCGTCGGTTGTCTACGACGTGGACGGGGTCGCCGAACGTCTCGGCGGCGAGCTGATCGGCTTCGAGGAGAGAGCCGCCGGGTACGCCGAACTGCGCGCCTCCCAGGAGGTTCACTTCATCAAGACTCACCGTCGTCGCGACGACCTCGTGGACGAACAGGACCCCGCGATCTGCCTGGTCCGCGACGGCCGCGACGCCCTCGTCTCCTGGGCACGAATGACCAGCGAGCCGGATCCGAGCCGCTTCGAAACCGAACTCCGAACGATGATCGGCCGCCCGTCGGACGAACCAGGCACCGGCAGCTGGGGTCACAACGTCCTCAGCTGGCTCCAACCCGCCGCGCCCCACCGGGTCCTCCTCCGGTACGACGACCTCGCGCGCGACCCGCATGCATCGGTCGACCACGTCCTCACCGCCCTCCTGCCAGGTCTCCGCCCACTCCCGGGCGCGACGATCCCCACCTTCGACCAACTCCACGAGGTCGACCCGGCCTTCTTCCGCCGCGGCCGGACCGGGACCCATCGCGACGAACTGACGCCGGACCTCCACGACCACTTCTGGTCCAAACCCGACAACCGCCAAGCCATGGAACTACTCGGCTATAACCGAGGAGTGCCGTCGAGCTAGGGCTTCGCGACCCGGCCGATCGCGGGGTCCGCGGGGCGCACCACCCCAGCTCCACCACACGCTGCTCGGAAGCGAAGGTGCCCGATCAGTTGCGGGTCGCCTTGATCACGTAGTACGCCGGAAGCTTGGCTGCGATGTCCCCCGACCCGCCGTACATGTCTGGCTCGGGTGCTTCGAAGAACGTATCCAGCCGGAGTCCGGCACGGACGAACGCCATCACCACATCGCTCACCGGCCAGACAAACGCCGAGAACAGCGGCGGGCTCTCGGTTCCGCGTGCTCCGACCGGCCGTTTCGCGTCGTCGGGCTCGTGCTGTGGTGCTCCCCTGGCGAAGTAGTCGCCGGCCACACCGAACTGGTTCTCGCCGTGGACGGCCAGGACTTCCCAGACCGGGTGATGTTCGGCCATCAGTACCGAGCCACCCGGTCGCAACCGGTCGGCGATGATCGCGGCGAACCGCTCCAGGTCGGGCGCCCAGCAGATCGCGCCCGCGCTGAAGTAGACGAGATCGAACGCGGTCAGCCCGGCCGGCAGATCGAACATGTCGGCCCGGTGGAACTCGGCCTCGATGCCCGCCTCACTCGCCTTGCGCCGCGCCATCTCGATGCCCACGTCCGAGATGTCGATACCGACAGCGTGCGCGCCGAGATTGGCCCACGACAGCACCTCGTCGCCGCACGAACACGCGAGTTGCAGAACCCGCTTTCCACGGACCTCCCCGGCCAACTCCACCTCGAAGGCCTCCAACGCGATCCCACCACCGCGAAAAAACTCAGCCGGCTGTCCAAGCCGTCGCGGCGCGATCTCGTTCCAGCTCTGCCGATTGGCCTCGGTCACACTCCGCACCGAATCAACCATGACCCCTCCTCAACTCGCCCGGAGCGTATCCACGCACCGCCTCAGCCGCCTGCGATTTACGTAGGTCCGCCCTCCTGTCGTCTGGAAGGTATCCGGTTCGGGTCAGGAGGGGCGGGGGTTATCCACAGGGGTGCCGCGGAGGTGTTCGAAGATGAGGCTGGTTTCGGCGTGGATGACGGCGGGGTCCGCGGTGAGGTGGTCGAGGACGAAATCGCGGAGGGCGTCGGGCGTGGCCGCGGCCACGTGCAAGAGGTAGTCGTTGGCGCCGCTCACGTGGTAGAGCGCCAGTACGCCGGGTAGCCGCGGCGCCTTCGTGCGGAAGCGGTCGATCTCGTCGCGCGAGTGGGCGCCGATCCGGATCGCCACCATCGCCTGCAGCGGCAGCCCGAGCGCACCCAGGTCCACGTCAGCGTGGAAGCCGCGGATCACGCCGCGGTCGCGCAGAGCCCGGACCCGGGTCAGGCAGGTCGAAGGAGCGATCCCGGTCGCCTCGGCCAGCGCGTTGTTCGGCATCCGCCCGTCGGCGGTCAGCAGCCGGACCAGCTCCTGATCGACCTCGTCGAGCGCAGCCGGTACCGGCCTCGGGGCCGGTCCGGGCGTCCGGCGATCCTTCGGCATGCCCCCACTGTAAGCCGCGTCCACAGAATCCACAGCGTGTGGACAAGCCTGTGGACGAATTTTCTTCGGAACTCTTGCCGTGAATCTGCAGAAGATTTCATCCTCAAGGCGACTGAGGAGGCTGTCATGACCCGACTGGACACCCGTTCCGTACACGCCGGCCGCGACGACCTGACCGCGCTGGGCGTGCACGTCCCACCCATCGACCTGTCCACCACCTACCCGCTCCCGGGCGTCGAGGCCGGCGGTACGTCGTACGACGAACTGGCGGTCGGCAACGGCCCGGACGGCGGCAGCCTCGTCTATCAGCGACTCTGGAACCCGACAGTCGCCCGCCTGGAAACAGCCCTCGCCGAGCTGGAGCACTGCGGCGGCGCAGTCGCGTTCGGCAGCGGCATGGCAGCGCTCACCGCCTGCCTGCTCGCCACTGTCGCCGCCGGCAAACCACACGTGGTTGCAGTCCGCCCCCTGTACGGCGGCTCCGACCATCTTTTGTCCACAGGCCTTCTCGGTACTGCGGTCAGCTGGGCGACCCCGGACGGTGTAGCGGAAGCAGTTCGCTCTGACACCGGGCTGGTTCTCGTAGAGACTCCAGCGAACCCGACCGTGGAGCTTGTGGATATCGCCGCCATCGCTCGTCAGTCGAACATCCCGCTGCTTGTGGACAACACGTTCGCGACCCCGGTGCTGCAGCAACCTGTGGATCATGGCGCGACTCTGGTGTTGCACTCGGCTACCAAGTACCTCGGCGGCCACGGCGACGTGATGGGCGGTCTCGTCGCCGGTCCGACCGAGTGGGTCGCTCGGCTCCGTCAGATCAGGGCGGTGACTGGCGGCTTGCTGCACCCACTAGCGGCGTACGAGCTGCACAGGGGGCTGCAGACGTTGCCGGTGCGCGTTCGGGCCCAGCAGTCGGTTGCATCGAAGGTTGCTGGGTGGCTGAGTGATCACCCGGCTGTGGACAAGGTGTTCTACCCGGGACTGCCCGAGTGTGACCCGCTAGGACTCGTCGGGCGGCAGCAGTCGGGGCCCGGCGCAGTACTGGCGTTCACGACGAAGCAGGCTGCGCGGGTCGCGGCCTCGACGCGGCTGATCACGCATGCGGTCTCACTGGGTGGGGTGGACACGTTGATCCAGCACCCGGCAGGGCTGACGCATCGGCTGGTAGCGGCCGAGGCCAGGCCGGGCCAGGACCTGCTGCGGCTCAGCATCGGGCTCGAGGACGCAGAGGACCTGATCGACGACTTGGCGCAGGCCCTGGAGGCTTAGACCGGGACCGGTGAAGTGAGGACCTTGTCGACGATGCCGTAATCGACGGCCTCTTCGGCGGTGAACCAGCGGTCCCGGTCGAAGTCGGCCTCGATCCGGCTCACCGGCTTGCCGGTGCGTTCACTGAGCAGCTTGGCCAGGTCCTTCCTCGCCAGGATCGCCTGTTCGGCCTGGATCTTGATGTCGGACGCGGTGCCGCCGATGCCGCCGAGCGGCTGGTGCATCATGATCCGCGCGTGTGGCAGGGCGAACCGCTTGCCGGGAGCACCGCAGGCGAGCAGCACCTGGCCCATCGACGCGACCATGCCCATCGCGTACGTCCGGACGTCGTTGCTGATGAAGCTCATCGTGTCGTAGATCGCCAGCCCGGCCGAGACCGAGCCGCCCGGGGAGTTGATGTACAGCGAGATGTCCGCCTTCGGGTCCTCGGCGTTCAGCAGCAGGAGCTGGGCGCAGAGAGCGTTCGCGTTCTCGTCCTTGAGCTCGTCGCCGAGCACCAGGATCCGCTGCCAGAGCAGTCGCTGGTAGATGTGGTTGTCGAGGGCATTCGGAAGGGTCGTCTCGCTCATGTTCTCCAGCGTGACCCCGCGCTGCCGCGGAGTCCCGGGAATCTGCCCGTGGCAGATCTGCCCACCGCAGACCTCCAGGGGATGGCACACTCGATACAGGACCAAAGAACCAGGGAGGCCAGACGTGTTGCTACGCCAGGTGATCGGGAACGTCTTCCGCCGGCTGCGGCGCGAGCGGGGCATCACCCTGCGCGAGCTGGCCGAGCAGGCTCAGGTCTCCGTGCCGTACCTCTCCGAGATCGAGCGTGGCCGCAAGGAGCCCTCGTCGGAGATCCTGGCGGCGATCTGCCGGGCGCTGGACCTGGAGCTGGCCGACCTGCTGCACGAGGTCCAGTACGACCTGGCCACGGTCGCCCGTACCGCGCTGCCGATCCGCCTGCAGACCGCGGCCATCCAGGTGCACGAGTCGCAGTCGGTGCGCGTCTCGTCCTCCGGGCCGGCCGCCTACTCCACCACTGCGCAGGCTTTCGCGCTGGTCGCGTAGGTGCTCTGGTACTACAACGACGCTGCGCGCGACTGGCGGTGTCCGGCTGCGCCTGAAGAAGTGAAGGCGTTCCACGAAGGCCTGGCCGACTATGCGCCGACGCCGCTGCGAGACGTGCCGTCACTGGCGGCTGAGCTCGGAGTCGGCCGGCTCTTGGTGAAGGACGAGTCAGAGCGGCTCGGCCTGGGAGCTTTCAAGGCGCTTGGTGCCTGGTGGGCGATCCACTGCGCTGTCTCGGAGTCCAGCGGCCCGCTGGAGCTTGTCACAGCAACTGACGGCAACCACGGTCGCGCAGTGGCTCGGATGGCAGCAATGCTGGGGCTGCCCGCGCACGTGTTCGTTCCCGACGTGATCAGCGACCGCGCTGTCGAGGCCATCCGCGCGGAGGGCGCGACCATCACAGTCGTGCCTGAGTCGTACGACGCAGCGGTGGCTGCCGCGGCTTCGACGGCGACAGGGAGTCGCCTGCTGATCCAGGACGCCGCCTGGCCGGGGTACGAGGTGGTGCCGCAACGCATCGTCGACGGGTACTCCACGCTGTTCCGGGAGATCTCGGTGCAGCCGGACCTGGTCGTCGTACCGATGGGGGTGGGTTCGGTCGCACAGGCGGCGGTGACGCATTACCGAAGTGGCGCGACTGCGCCCGTAGTACTGGGTGTTGAGCCTGAGCGTGCTGCGTGTGTCCTGGCGAGTCTGCATGCGGGTGAGCCTGTCTCGGTCAGTACTGGCACCACAGTGATGGCCGGGCTCAACTGCGGTACGCCGTCTAGCCTCGCTTGGCCCGTACTGCGAGCTGGGCTGAGTGCCGCGATCACCGTGGAGGAGGACGAGGCGCTGGCTGCCGAGCGCGATCTCGGCGCGGCAGGGATCTCTTCGGGCGCCAGTGGAGCTGCGACCTTGGCAGGTCTCCGCGCTGCCCTGGCAGCAGGTCACCGCGATGAGCTAGGACTGCAGGAGGGCAGCACTGTTGTTCTGATTAGTACTGAGGCTTCACCGGACTTCAGGAGCTGACATGGAGATCAAGGTGCGGTTCCCGGTCGACGACGAGGAGTTGTCGACGCTGCATGCGCTTGCCTTCGAGTCCGAGGTCGAGGTGCAGCCGTGGGCGTCTAGGCTCGAGCGGCACGCGCTCACGTGGGTCGGTGCTTTTAGCAACGATCTGTTGGTCGGGTTCGTACAGGTCTGTTGGGATGGTGGCGCGCATGCCTTCGTGCTCGACACCGCTGTGCACCCGTCGTACGGGCGGCAGGGCATCGGCAAGGAGCTGGTGCGGGTCGCTGCCGCAGAGGCTGCGGCAGCTGGCTGCGAGTGGCTGCACGTCGACTATGAGCCGCACCTCGCCGACTTCTACCTGAAGGCCTGTGGCTTCTCGCCTACCGACGCTGGACTGCTCAAGCTGCGCTGAGTGCTGTCAGCCGTTCCGTGGAAGCGCAGGAGATCAGGCAGCGCTCCTTCGCGTCGCCGAGCAGGTCGGCAGTCCACCGGGGTGAAGCCGCCGTCGCCCAACTCGGCGCTGCCCAGACCAATGCCTAGCGCTGTGTCAGAGTAGTAGTTCAACCCCTTGGTCCTGGCGAGATCCTCTTTGAAGTCCACCTTCAACCCGGGCCGCACGGTGTCTTCGATGCGTTCCCGTACTGCTGTTGGGTTGATCGTGGTGAAGGCCAGGTCAGCTTGCTCACCTAGTACGTCGGCCCAGAAGCCGAGGTGGTCCAGCAGCATCTCCGCCTCTGCCCTGCCCGACCCGGTGTCCCTTGTGCTCGACACCAGGACGAAGAGCTGGAAGTGCGCGAACATGCCGGGTGCGTCGACCGACTGGGCTCGCACGACCCGCTGGCACGCGGCCAGATCTACGCGAGGAGCGCCGGCCTTCCGGCGTACGGCGGCTTCGATCGCCAGTTCGTTGGTCGGATCACTCGCCACCTCCGTACTGCGGTTGGTCGTCACCACCTTGTTCTGGTCGACGGTGGCGATCGCCGAGCACGTCCCAAGCGGCGTCAGGGGTGAGAGCTCGACACCGTCGAACCTGTCCGGCAGGCGTTCCCAGAGCATCGCCTGGGTCTTCACCAGTTGCCGGGGATCGACAGTCGACGGGCGGACGAAGCGGTCCTCGCGCCAGCGCTGCATGACTCGTGCAGGTGTCACCTTTGCGGCGCGGGCGCGGCTGACGTCGAGCAGCGCGCTCTGCAGCTCGGACGGACTCAGGCCGTCGACCAGAGCCTCCCGGGTCCCCGTCGGTAGTCGTCGCCAGATCCGCTCGGTCACGTCGCTCATCACCCAAGCTTGACCGGCTTCGCTGGTCTTCGCCTGCCAATTAAGCCTCTGTACCTACTAGTATGTCTGCTGATGTTCCGACGCGAAGGAGTGGCCGTGTACGCGATGCAGTACGAGATCAATCTGCCGACCGACTACGACATGGGGATCATCCGGCGACGGGTGGAGACGCTCGGGGACCGCACCGACGACTTCGACGGGCTGGGAATCAAGGCTTATCTGGTGCAGGACCAGGCGAACGGGGCGATCGTGAACCAGTACGCGCCGTTCTACCTGTGGAACGACTCCGCTGGGATGAGCCGGTTCTTGTGGGGCGGTGGCTTCTTCAGCGGGATCTGCAAGTCATTCGGTCGGCCGGCGGTTTCGCACTGGACGGGGGTTGAAGCGCGGCCGGGTGTGGCGGTGGATCAGCCGGCGGTGGCTGCGACGAAGCACGTTCAACTGTTGCCGCCCGACGTCGATCCGGCCGAGCCGGTCGCTGCCGCGGTGGATCTGCTGGCTACGACGGCTGCTCTGGACGGTGTCCACAGCTCGGCGATCGCGGTGGATCCGAGCCGGTGGGAGCTGGTTCACTTCACCTTGTGGAGTGGCGAGCCGGGGATCGTGCCGGGGACGCGGTACCAGGTTCTGCACTTGTCCACACCCGGGACAAAAACTCTGTTGGGGCGGTGACTTCCCGGATACCTTCTGAGACATGAGATATCCGAGCCCGCATCTTTGACGTCCTGACCGCCTGACCGTCCGCATCGTCGCCTACGCGGCCTTGCAGGACTTCATCCCGCTGTATCCCTTGTACCAGTTGCTGTTCAGGGATCACGGGCTGTCGACATCGCAGGTGTCGACGCTGTTCATCATCTGGTCGACGACCGCGTTCCTGCTCGAGGTGCCGTCGGGCGCTTGGGCCGACGTGTTCTCGCGCCGCAAACTGCTGATGTTCGGTTCAGCGCTAAGTGGCCTCGGCTACGCCAGCTGGATCCTGCTGCCCTCGTACGCCGGGTTCGCGCTCGGCTTTGTGCTCTGGGGAATCAGCTCCGCGCTGATCTCGGGCACGTTCGAGGCCTTCGTGTACGACGAGTTGGCGGCGCGTGGGCGCACCGAGAGGTACGCAGGGTTGATCGGGTGGGCCAGGGCGGCCGCGCTCGTGATGAACCTGGCGGCGACCGCGTTGGCGGCACCGCTGTATCAACTCGGTGGCTATCGGCTGGCGGGCATCGTCAGCGTGCTCAGCTGCGCTGCGCACCTGCTGCTCGCAATGTCCCTTCCCGAGGCGGCTCCCGTCGCCACGGTCGACGAAACGGAGGAGGTGGAGCACGGCGCGAGGCACGGCGCTCTCGGACGGTATCGGTTGATGTTGACGACCGGACTGGCCGAGGTGCGGACCAGTAGGACGGTTCGCAAAGCTGTTGCCCTGGTCGCGCTACTGGGTGGGTTTCTGGCGTTCGACGAGTACTTCCCCGGTCTGGCCGGCGATATGGGTGTGCCGACGGCTTCGGTGCCCTTGCTGATCGCGGGGACGGTGGCTGCACAGGCGATCGCTGGTGCGCTGGCGGGAGCGGCGTACAGGCTGCGGGCGTCGGTGTTCGCGATCGGGCTGGCGGCGACGGCCGGACTGATCGCCTGGGGTTCGTTGAGTGGGACGGCGCTCGGGTTCGTGCCGATCGCGGTCGGCTACGGGGTGATGCAGTTGGTCATCATCGTGTCCGAGGCGCGGTTGCAGGACGCGATCACCGGCCCGGCCCGGGCGACGGTGATCTCGGTGTCAGGGTTGTTCGCCGAGGTGTTCGCGGTCTCGGTGTACGCGGGCTTTGCTCTCGGCTCATTCTGGTTCACCCTGCCCGTCCTGGTAGCGGGCCTGACCGTGCCGGTGTTGTTCACGGCGTTGCTGACTCCGTTCGCCTTGCCACCACCTGGTTCGGGAGCTGCCGCGGTAGAGGTGGGCGAGCTGGAGTCAGAGCGCGAGTAGGTCGGTCAGGGACTTTGCCATCCGGGTGACGAAGCGGGAGCGGGTGGTGTCGTCGGTGAGTTCCAGGGAGAGGAAGGGGTTGAGGTCTTCTAGTTCGACGAGGAGGAGTTCGCCGGCTGCGGTGCGGCAGGCGTCGACGCGTTGGATGCCGTGGTCGATCGTGTTCCAGTCGACGAAGCGCTGGGCGAAGGCTCGGTCGTCGTCGGTGGGTTCGTAGCGCTCGAGTTCCCAGCGCTTGGCCGGATCCGGTGCGTACAAGGCGTACTGGAGGTCGCGGTCGATGAAGTAGAAGGACACCTCGTAGCGGAAGTCGATCAAAGGCTGGGCAAGCTGGCCGTCGAGAGAAAGGTGGGTGAGTTCGTCGCGGGAGACCTTCCGGAGTCCGATCGAGTCGGAGCCCAGCTTCGGCTTGACGACATAACTGATTGCCTCGGGCAACTTCGCTGGATCGCTGTCGGTGGTCGGGATCACTGGGTAGCCGGCGTCGCTCAGGTCGACCAGGTACTGCTTGCCGATCATGTCCGCCTTGCCGGTCAGCTGGGTGAACACCCGGGTGCCCTGGGCGATCGCGGCCGCGCGGAATTCGTCGTACTCGGTCTGTTGGTGGATCACCGGACCGCTGTTGCGCACGACGACCGCGTCGAAGCTGTCCATCAGGGCGGTGGCGTCGAGCGGGTGGCAGAGCGCGAGATCGAAGTGCTCCCGGAGCTGGCGGGTCAGATACGCGTCCTCGTCGCCGTACCGGCGCCCGTTGGCGGGGTAGGTGAGATCGGTGACGTACAGGATCTTCGCGCGCATAGGAACCTCCGGGTGGGTGGACGGTGGGCTGGTGCCGGCTAGGTCGGTGGATGGACCACGGTTCCGGCTGTGTCGGTGGGTGGATCGCGGTTTCGCTCGTGGTGCTGGTGCGGTTCACGGCCCCTGGTGATGCTGGGATCCGCAAATGGTGCTGCTCCGGTTCACGGCCCAGGTGATGCTGGGATCTGCAAAGCTCATCGCGTTGTGGTTGGCGGGCGATGGGGTGGTCCGTTGGTTGATTATTCGGTGTCGGCCGAAGGGTGCGGGACTTACGGTCAGCATGTGATCAAGACCGAGGGGCGCCAAGGGGTTCTGGCTGCGGGCGCGGCGGCTGTGACAGTACTGCTGTGGGCTTCGGCCTTCGTCGCCATCAGACACGTCGGCCACGAATTCACCCCCGGCGCCCTCTCCCTCGGCCGCCTATTAGTCGGCAGCCTCCTGCTCGGCGCCTTCCTCCTGGCCCGTCCCCGTCGCCAACTGCCGGATGGGGCGCCCGCGCCGCGTCCGGCGGACGCGGAAAACCGGCGTGCCGTGGCCGGCTCCGCACTTCCAGCAGGCGAAGAACACCGGCGTGCGGGGGTCGGCTCCGCGCCTCTCGGGGGCGCGGAGAGTCGGCCCGCAGCGGCTCGTCGGGCGACTTGGCCTTCCAAGGGTGACTGGAAGTTGTTGTTGGTGTGTGGGTTGTTGTGGTTCGGGGTATACAACGTGGCGTTGAATGCGGCTGAGAAGCGGCTCGATGCCGGGACCGCGGCGATGCTCGTGAACATCGGGCCGTTGCTGATCGCGTTGCTTGCCGGTCTGTTGCTGGGCGAAGGATTCCCGCGACAGCTGGTGATCGGGAGCATCGCCGCGTTCGGTGGCGTCGTGGTGATCGGTACGTCGTCGTCGGAGGGCAAGGCCGAGACCTGGGGAGTGATCCTCTGCCTCGTCGCCGCAATCGCCTATGCGATCGGAGTGGTAGCGCAGAAGCCGCTGCTGTCCCACATGCCCGCGCTGCAGGTGACTTGGCTCGCCTGCACGATCGGGGCGATTGCCTGCCTGCCGTTCGCGCCGGCCTTGATCCGCGAACTCGGTGACGCGCGACTCTCCACAATCTGGTGGATCGTGTTCCTGGGTGCGTTCCCGACCGCGTTGGCGTTCACGACCTGGGCCTACGCGCTGGCGAGGACGAGCGCGGGGAAGATGGGCGCGACGACGTACCTGGTGCCGCCGATCGCGATCTTCCTCGGCTGGCTGTTCCTCGGTGAGACGCCGGCGCCACTCGCCTTCGCCGGTGGTGCGTTGTGTCTGCTCGGAGTCGCGATCTCCCGCTACAAGCCGAAGCGCGCCGCGATGCCGGCGACGAACACACTCAGCCCGATCGCGAAGCCGTCGTCGAACTCGTAGTGCAGCCCGTCCGCGCCTAGTTCGTCGACGATCCGGATCAACGTCGGCGCCTGGCCGGGCTTCAACTTGCTGACTCGATCCACCAGATCGGGCGCGAGTTCGAACGTCTCTGCGCGCACCGATGCCTCGCCGAGACTGAACCCGTGGATGAAGTCGATCAACGTGTTCACCGCCTCGAAGATGTCCCTTGGCGCGAGGCCGGCTCGATCCAAGGCGCGATAGAACGGTTCGACGGTCACCACGACCACGTCTGACACCGCCGCCGCGTCTGCCAGCACCTGGAACGCCAGATTCGGATGTGCCCTCAACGCGTTGCGGTAGGCGTTCGCCGCACCTAGTAATTCTTCCTGCCAACTCTCACCAGTCGGTGGAGTCGAGTTGTTCAGCTCGGCGAAGACGAGTTCGGCGAGGCCGGCGACCACCGCTGCCTTGTTCGGCAGGTGGTGGTAGATCGACATCGGGTTCACGCCGAGCGTGGCGGCAAGCCGGCGCATCGTCATCGCATCGAGCCCCTCGTCGTCGACGATCCGCAGAGCCGCCTGCAGAATCGCGTCCCGGCTCAGCCGCTCCTCGCCCACCCGCGGACGCCCCGACCGCCCAGCAACCGCCTTGCCGCCCTTAACCATACGTCGTATGGTAGCGAAATCATACAACGTATGGCTAACCGGGAGACGAAGATGAACACGCAGGAGCAGCACCCGATGAGCGAGAAGGGTCGCGCGGAGGCTGAGCCGGTCGGGATGCCGGTGGGCGGCGAGGGCGACGCGAGGCAGGTGGTGACGCCGGATGAGTCGGTGGGCGGGAAGGCCTTGGTGGGGAAGGTGGCGTTGGTTGCTGGGGGGACTCGGGCTGCTGGGCGGGGAGTGGCGGTGCAACTGGGGGCTGCGGGGGCGACGGTTTATGTGACTGGGCGGAGTACTCGGGCGGGGCGGTCGGAGATGGATCGGCCGGAGACGATTGAGGAGACCGCGGAGCTTGTCGATGCGGCGGGCGGGCGCGGGATCGCCGTACGGGTTGATCACACCAAGCCTGAGCAGGTACGCGCGCTGGTTCAGCGGATCGAGGAGCAGCAGGGTGCGCTGCACATCCTGGTGAACGACATCTGGGGGCAGGCCGGCGAGCCCGAGTGGGACAAGACCGTCTGGGAGAGCTCGCTCGACAGCGGTTTGCGGTTGCTGCGCCTCGGCGTCGAGACGCACGCGATCACCAGCCACTTCGCGTTGCCGTTGCTCCTCAAGACACCTGGCGGGCTCGTCGTAGAGATGACGGACGGCACCGACGAGTACAACGCGGCCAACTATCGCGTCTCGTTCTTCTACGACGTCGCGAAGGGCGCGGTAAGCCGGATGGCGTTCGCGCTGGCGCACGAAGTCCGCGACCGCGGCGCAACCGTCGTGCTGCTCACGCCAGGCTGGCTCCGGTCGGAGGCGATGCTCGACGGCTTCGGCGTCACCGAGGAGAACTGGCGCGACGCGACCGAGAAGATCCCGCACTTCGCCATCTCCGAGAGTCCCTCGTACGTCGGTCGCGCGGTCGCCGCTCTCGCAGCGGATCCCGAGGTGGCGCGCTGGAACGGCAAGTCGACCTCCAGCGGAGATCTGGCGAAGATCTACGGCTTCACCGATCTCGACGGCAGTCAGCCGGACGCCTGGCGCTACATCGTCGAAGTAGAAGCCCAAGGCAAACCCGCCAACACCGCCGGCTACCGCTAACCCCCGAAGCCGGAGGCCAACACAGGACGCTGGGGGTGGGGACAACTCGCACCTTGTTCACAACCCCAGTTTGTTGTCCCAACCACCCGCGAGGCAGCGGGCACCTTAGAGCTGGGGGGTGCGGACAGCTCACTGCTTGTTGAGGGTCCCCGGGTGGTTGTCCGAGCCTCCGGGTGGTGGCGGGTGGGTTGGAGCTGGGGGGTGCGGGCAACTCACGGCTTGTTGAGGGTTCCGGGTGGTTGTGCGGACCTCCGGCTGGTGGTGGTTGGGGCGAGAGCCGGTTGGGCGGCTGGGCTGATCGACCGGGATGTGCGACCGGGGCCGCCGCAGGGCTACAGCTGGTGGGGTGAGCCGAGGTAAAGGTGGTGGGGTGGGCGAGGCGGGTCGACTGGGGTGGTGTTGCCGGGGGTCGGGACAGGCTGTTGGGGGTGTGGACACCTCATAGCTTGTTCACGGGCCCGGGTTGTTGTCCGGACCTCCGGGAGGTGGTGGGTGGGGTGGAGATGGCGGGGGTCGGGGCGGGTCGACGGGGGTGGTGCGGCCGGGGTTGCAGGGGTTAGAGGTGGTGGGGTGAGGGGTTAGAGGGGGTGAGGTGGGCAGGGTGTGGTGGGTGGGGCGATAGGTGGGGTGTTGGACGGGGCGGTGACTTCGGCGGTGGTCGCGTGCGTGGGGGGATGGGCGGCGGTGTTGGTGAAGGGGTGGGCGGCGGCTGTTGGGGTGGCGGTGTTGGTGAGGGGGTGGGTGGGGTGGGAGGCGGCGATGGGGGTGCCGGTGGTGGCGGCTAGGGCTAGGACTTCTTGGCGGGAGGTAGTGGCGATGGCGGGGGTGTGTTCGTAGAGGTAGGTGAGGTTGGGCCAGCGGGCTTGGGCTGGGTGGACCAGGACGTCTCCGCCGAGGATGGCTACGTCGGTGATCACGCACTGGTGGCCGGGAGTGTGTCCGGGCGTCAGCAATAACTGCAGGTTGTCCAGAGGGCCGGAGCCTGGCACGGCGCGGAGTTGGCCGGCTGCGGCGATGGGCTGGAGGTAGCGCTCGTACGTCGGGCCGTCGCCGAGGTGGTCCAGTTCGGCCTGCTGCACCACGTACGTCGCATTGGCGAAGCGTGGACGGTCGTCGGAAATGTTCCATCCCGCATGGTCGAGATGCACATGCGTGAGGATCACCGTGTCGATCTCATCCACACCGACGCCGGCCCGGCCAAGCAGCGTCGGCAGTCGACCAGCCGTACTGAGCCACTCCGCTGCCTGACTTCCGGCCGGCCCGATCCCCGTGTCCACTAAGACAGCGCCGCGATCAGAAGTCACCAGATAGCTGTGGAAATGCAGCAACCACCCACCGTCCGCAGCCACGTTGCCGGGAAACGAGGCCGCGGTCCACGCCGCATGCGCAGCAGACCACCCCGGCATCGCTGTTTCCACAGGCTCCGGGAACACAGCGACGGCATCGCACAACACTGTGACATCCACCCGCCCATTGTGCTGTCAGGCGGGGATCACCAACCAGGTCGCCAACGCCGCCATCACAACCGCGATCCCACCGTCCAGAAACTGCCACGCCCGCGGCCGCGCAAAGATCGGCCCCAGCCTCTGAGCCAGGAACCCCAATGCAAAGAACCACGCGGCACTCGCACCGAGAGACCCCAGCCCGAAGATCCATCGCCCGTCCGTACCGCGCTGATTGGCCAGCGATCCCAGCAACACCACAGTGTCCAGATACACGTGCGGGTTGAGAAAGGTGAAGCCCAAACAAGTCAGTACGACGCTGCGCAGCGCCGCCGGAGCGTGATCCGCCGGGCTCATCGCATTCGGCCGGAATGCCCGCCGGGCCGCGATCGCGGCGTACCCGAACAAGAACGAAGCACCCCCGTACTTCGCGATGCTCAACGCGGTCGGGCTGCTCTCGATCAAGGCGCCGAGTCCCGCGATTCCGCTGGATACAAGCAGGGCGTCTGAGCAGACGCAGATCAGTACCACGGGCAGGACGTGTTCCCGGCGCAGGCCCTGGCGCAGTACGAAGGCGTTCTGTGCTCCGATCGCGGCGATCATCGCAATGGTCGTGGCGAAACCTGCTAGGAGCGGCATGACTCGACCGTAAGCACCAGATGATCCGCAAACCAGCTAAAGATTCTTCAGCAGCATTAGCATTGCTTCATCATGCAGATCGACTCCGCACAGCTCGACACGTTCGCGGCCGTGATCGACGAAGGAAGCTTCGACGCGGCCGCCCGGAAGCTACACATCACCCCATCGGCGGTGAGCCAGCGGATCAAGGCCCTGGAGAGCCGGCTCGGTCACGTACTGATCCAGCGGACGAAGCCGGCCCGGAGTACGGCGGCCGGTGAGGCGGTACTGCGGCTGGCGCGCCAGGTCGATCTGCTCGAGGTCGAGGCGGTCGCCGCGGTCAAGGGCAAGCTGGAAGGGCTGCGGCTGCCGGTCGCGGTCAATGCCGACTCGCTCAACGGCTGGTTCCTGCCGGCCCTGCTCGACGTACCGCCGGAATTGGTGACGGCCTTCGACATTCGCCAGGAGGATCAGGACCACTCCGCCGAACTGCTCCGCAACGGCACCGTGCTGGCCGCGGTCACTGCCGACCCCCGGCCGGTGCAGGGCTGCCGCGTCCGTGCACTGGGGAAGATGCGGTACCTGGCGATCGCCACCCCTGAATTCGCCGAGCGTTGGTTGACCGGACGGCCCTTGCCGGAGGCCCTGCAGACCGCGCCGATGATGGTCTTCAACGCCAAGGACAAACTGCAGGAACGGCTGACCCGCAAGGTGACCCGGCGCCGCCTCGATCCGCCGGTCCACACCATCCCCGCGCCGGGGGCGTTCGTCCGGGCGATCAGGCTGGGCCTCGGCTGGGGAATGATCGAGGAAGAAGCGGTCGAGGCGGACCTGGCCGCCGGCCGACTGGTGAACGTTGCCCCCGGCAAGTATGTCGACGTCCCGCTGTACTGGCAGCACTGGAAGCTCGACTCCGCCGTCCTGGACGCGCTCACTACTGCGGTACTACGGGCTGCCGCGTCGGGGCTGCGTAGTCCCTGATCTCGACCTTGTTGCCGACCTTGAGCGGCATCTCCTCGATCACCTTGCGCCAGGGCAGGTACGGCATCAGCCGGAAATTCAGGTTGCGGAACGCGATGAACCAACGGCTGCCCGGGATGAACCACATCGCTCCGTCGGCACCCTGCTTCTGGCAGGCCTCGACGAACCCGCGCATCACCTCGTCGTACTCGTGGAACGCCTTCGCGTGGTCGCCCGCCGCCGCGTGGAGCTCGCCTGCCAGGACATACGCTCCGACGATGCCGAGGCTGGTGCCCATCCCGGACAGCGGCGAGGCGCAGTACCCGGCGTCGCCGACCAGGGCGACCCGGCCGTTCGAGTAGCTGTCCAGCTTGATCTGGCTGACCGAGTCGAAGTAGAAGTCCGGCGCCTCTCGCATGCCGTCCAGTAACTTCGGTGTCTCCCACCCCTCGCCTTCGAAGGTTTCGGCGACGATTTGCTTCTGGGTCGCGAGGTCGCGACGGTCGTAGTCGAGTGATTCGGAGGCGAAGTAGAACAGCGCCTTCGCTTCGGTGTTGTCGCGGGCACTGTAGGTGCCGACGGTCTTGCCTGGTGAATTCATCAGCTGCCCAGTGTGGTTCAGGCCGAGGTGGTTCTCGACCGTGCAGACCGAGGCGTAGTAGCCGAGCTCGTGGAGGAAGTTCTTCTCCGGCCCGAAGGCCAGTCCCCGGACATTGGAGTGCAGGCCGTCCGCACCGACGGCGAGATCGAACCGGCGGGAAGTGCCGCGCTCGAAGGTCACATCGACGCCGGTCGCGTCCTGGCGGAGCGACGTGATCGAGTCGTCGAACACGTACTCCACCCGGGCCCGCGTCGCGTCGTACAGGATCTCGACCAGGTCGCCGCGGAGGATCTCGAGCTCCCCGCTGATATTGCCGGCCGGTGAGGTGGCGAGCTTTTTGCCCTTCTTGTTCACGTAGATCATGTCGCCCATCTGGGTGGCTTCGGCCTCGACAGCCGCCAGCAGGCCCATCCGGTCGAGCACCTTCAGCGAGGCGCCGCGGAAGTCGACCGCGTAGCCGCCCGGCCGGGGCGCCGGAGCCCGCTCGACCACGGTCACGGCATACCCGTATCGCTCCAGCCAGAAGGCCAGGGCCGGGCCGGCCACGCTCGCTCCGGAGATCAACACCGTCTTCTTGCTCATATCCAGCTCCCTGAGTTGTCGGTAAGATGACTGTACGATCGTCTTAGACAATTGTGCAAGACGTTTGTGTCAGACGATTGCTAGGCTGGCCGGCATGGGAAACCGCGAGGCCTTGATCGAGGGCGCCAAGACCTGCCTGATGGAGAAGGGCTACAACCGGACCACGGCCCGCGACATCGCGACCGCGGCCGGCGTGAGCCTGGCGGCCATCGGCTACCACTTCGGCTCCAAGGACGACCTGCTGAACGAGGCGATGCGTCAGGCCCTGGACGAGTGGGGCGTCCAGGTCGGCACTGCGATGGCTGCCGGGCTCGGCAGCGACGCAGGGGCTCGCGAGCGATTTGTGGAGACCTGGCGACTCGCCGTGGGGACGCTGTCGACGCCTAGTACGCGGGCACTGTGGACCACACAGTTCGAGGTTCTCAGTGCGGGGACTAGTCAGCCGGCGCTGCTCAAGGAACTGTCCGACCTGCAGGGGGAAGCACGGGAAGGTCTAGCGTCGCTGTTCGGCGTAGTAGGTCCGGATGCGCCGCAGGGCGAGGTGCAGCTCGTCGGCTCGTTCCTCCAGGCACTACTGCTCGGCGTAGTAGTCCTGTGGCTCTTCGACCCCGCCAAGGCTCCGACTGGCGACCAGCTAGCCCAAGCACTAGAGCTGGTCTCAGCACGCATCCAAGACAGCTAGTCTCAGCAGGTCGAAGGGACTAGGGATGAAGAAGGTCGTACTGACCGCGCTCGGAGTGCTGCTGACCGTTGCCGGTGTGGTGTGGGCACTGCAAGGGCTCGGGTACATCGGCGGCAGCTCGATGAGCGGACAGAGCTTCTGGGCGATCGTCGGCCCACTCGTCGCCGCCCTCGGCGTCTCCCTGATCTACGTCACCTTCCGAGGACCGCAGCAACGCCGCTAGTCCCAGCGCAACCCCATCGGGTTGTCCGCTGGAACCAGGCCGGACTCCATGATCGCGCGGCTGATCGGACGGATCAGGGAGTCGAGCTCCTCAGTCGCTGCGTCGCCCAGCTTCGACCAGCCCTGCTCTGCCAACGCGTCTGTCGTGTCCTCGACCTGCTGACGCAGACCACGACCTGCCGAGGTCAGGCTTCCGTCGGCCGCAAGCAGTCCACGACTGCGCAGGTCCTCCTCAGCCGAGGCCCACTCCTCGTCGCTCCAGCGCCGACTCGCCTGGTAGACCGCCTTGGACGGGCCTCCGGCAGCCGAGAAGGTGAGGTTCGCCTGGCATGGGCTGAGGCCGGCAGCGACGAGTGCGGCGACGTGCCCGTCGCCTCTGGATTCCCTGAGGATTGTGGTGGCGTGCCAGAGCGCCAGGTGTGGCTCCTCAGGCCAGTCCAGCGCCGCGTTCGCTGCCGCGATCGCGCGTCCGCCGAGAGGCGCCACTTCGGCAGCCTGGCGAGCCAGCTCCGCAGTACGGCGTAATGACTCGACCGGCGCGGGCAGCATCCGGCGTACTGCGGTGTCGACGGCGGCCAGCCGTGCTGCCAGGACCTGGTCGGGTGTGGCGTAGTTCCATGCGTCCGGGATTGCGCGGGCGACCATCGCCGGATGGAAGTTGTAGAAGACCGCCGTGACGACCTCGGGGCCGACAGGACCGAGAGGAGCAGCCCGGCAGGCGAAGTAGCTCATCCAGCCACCGCGCAGCCCGAGTGCGTCGGTCACCTGCCGCGTCTCCGGCGCGAAGTAGGTGATCGCGTGATACGGCTCGAGGGCTTTCCACATCCGGCGTGCGCGGGTCTCCGACATACCGACGAGTAAACCAAGTGGACGCGGGCGGTGGTGGCCAGAGAGGGTGTCGGCCATGAGTATTCGTGTGCAGTGTGTGATTTACGACGCCATGGACCCGGCCGCCCAGGGCCGGTTCTGGGCCGAAGCGCTGGGGTGGCGGATCACCCATGAGGTCGAGAAGGAGACCGTGCTCGAGCCGCCGGCCGGTAGCCCCGAGGACGGCATCGTGCCGGACATCCTGTTCGTCCGGGTGCCGGCCGACGAGACGAAGACGGTGAAGAACCGGCTGCACATGGACCTGCGCCCGACCGACCAGGCCGCCGAGGTGGCCCGGCTCGAGGCACTCGGCGCCAAGCGGGCCGCGGTCGGCCAGGACGACTCGGTCTCCTGGGTCGTGATGACCGACCCCGAGGGCAACGAATTCTGCGTACTCCGTGCCTTCACCCCCGAGGAACTCGCTTCGTTCTAAAGCCTGCGGTGCATGACGTGGAGGCCGACGTAGCCGTGGGTGGCGTGCAGGAACGCCTCGGGGACGGTGCCGATGATCTCGAAGCCGAGGTCCTGCCAGAGCTTGACCGCCCGCTCGTTGGTCTCCACCACCGCGTTGAACTGGATCGACCGGAACCCCGAGGCGGCCGCCCAGTCGATCATGTCCTGGCAGAGTGCCCGGCCGACGCCGCGGCCGCGCTGCGAACCGTCGACCATGAAGCTGGCACTGGCGACGTGCGCGCCGGGACCCGGACGGTTCGGGTACATGTTGGCACTGCCCATGACGGTCCCGCCGGCATCGACAAAAACCGTGGTCCGGCTCAGCTTCGCGCTGGACGGTGACATCCAGAGCGCGCGAGCCTGCTCCTCGGTGAGGTCGGGGTCGTAGGCGTAGGTCTCCCGGGCGGTGACGATCTCGCGGAAGAACGGCCAGATGGCCGCCCAGTCGTCAGCCACCGCATCTCTGATCATGCGAAAAGCATCACCTGTACGGCGGAAGTTGCCAACCGAATAGCTTCAGGCCTAATAGACTCGCTGGGGATGACAGAGACGGTTGTCCATGGGTTGCCGCGCTGGAGTCTGGCCGTGCCCCCGCTCGCCCTCGTCGTACTGGTGCTGTCCTGGGGACGGGACCTCAATGTCTTCCTGCTGATCCTGGTCTGCGCCGGCCTCGGTGCCGCCGTGATCGCGGCCGTTCACCATGCCGAGGTGGTCGCGCACCGGGTCGGTGAACCGTTCGGCACGCTGATCCTCGCGCTCGCGGTGACCATCATCGAGGTCGCGCTGATCGTGACGCTGATGGCGTCCGGCGGCGACAAGGCAGCTTCGCTGGCGCGCGACACCGTGTTCGCCGCGGTGATGATCACCTGCAACGGAATCCTCGGGCTCGCCTTGGTGGTCGGGTCGCTACGGCACAAAACCCAGGCGTTCCGGGTGCATGCGTCCGGTAGCGCGCTCGCCGTGATGACCGCGCTGGTGACGTTGAGCCTTGTCCTGCCCACCTTCACGACCAGTACGCCGGGAGCCACCTTCAGCTCAGCCCAGCTCGCCTTCGCCGGAGTGACGTCGCTGGTGATGTACGGCGTCTTCGTCTTCGTCCAGACCATCCGCCACCGCGACTACTTCCTCCCGGTGCCCGCGGAGGAGGTCGAGGATCCCGATGAGGTGCATGCGCCTGCTCCCAGCGCACGAGTCGCCCTGGTGAGTCTCGGGCTGCTGTTCGCTTGCCTGATCGCAGTGGTCGGCCTGGCGAAAACGGTCTCGCCGAAGCTGGAGTCGGCGGTCGAGTCGGCAGGTGCACCTCTCGCGGTCGTTGGTGTAGTGATCGCGTTGCTCGTACTGCTGCCCGAGACAGTCGCCGCCGTACGGGCAGCGTTGAGGGACCGTTTGCAGACCAGCCTGAACCTTGCGCTCGGGTCGGCGCTCGCCAGCATCGGCCTGACGATTCCCGCGATCGCCATCGCGTCCATCTGGCTCGACGGACCGCTCGTGCTCGGCCTGGGCAGCAAGGAACTCGTGCTGTTCATCCTGACCGTGGTGGTGAGCATGCTGACCTTGGCGACCGGCCGTGCCACCTTGCTGCAGGGCGCAGTACACCTGATGATCTTCGGCTCGTTCCTCTTCCTGACGGTCAGTCCATGAAGGACGAGTACGAGTTCTTCCAGACGGACGACGGCTGCGTGATGCTGGAGATCCGCTACACCGTGTCCAGGTAGTCCACGACGTCCTGGTGGCCGGCGTGGACGGCCCAGCCGCGTGGCGTGGCGTGATAGCCGGGATCCTCGACCGTCGGGTCCGCGCCGAGCTCGATCAGCTTCCGCACGGTGTCGAGATGTCCGTTCACCGCGGCCATGTGCAGCGGCGTTCTCATTCGCCCGACGTTCAGGTCGAAGCCCAGTTGCTGCAGTGGTTCCAGCGCGTGGGTCGCGCCGATCTCGGCGACCCGGATCGGCAGCAGGCGGTTGCGTTCGACGGCTCGGGCGGCGAGCTCCGGATCCGGGTGGACGGCTTCGCCTCGCAGTACGGCGGCGTAGAGCTCACCGACATCGTCAAGGCCCTGGGCTCCATGAGCCAGCAGGAGTTCCGCGATCTCGGTGTGGCCCTGGATCGCGGCCAGTTCGTAGGCCCGATGACCGGCGAAGGTCGGGTGCTCGGTACCACGCCCGTCGGGGTCGATGCCCTGGGCAAGCACCAGTTCGACCCGGTGCAACAGCCCTTCGTGCGAGGCGAAGACCAGCTCGTCCTCGAGCAGTTGCCGCGGTGTCGGATGCGCGGTGGTCATCCGCTCGTGCCAGGGACCGCCGTCGCCCTTGCCGAGCCCGAACTCCAGCAGGAGTTCGAGATGCGCATCGTCGTACGGCGGGGGACAGCCGGGACCGCAGTTGTACATGGTCTGGCTGTCGTTGGCATCGGCTCCTGCGGTGAGGAGCAGCCGGGCGAGTTCCAGCCGGTTCTGGTGCGGTGGCTGATCGTTCTCGCCGCGGCCGAAGGCGCCGGTGAGCGCGGTGAACGGTGATGGCATGCCTTGCCAGAGATATCCGGCGTTGGGGTCCGCGCCCTTGTCCAGCAGGAGTTTCGCGACGGCCACGCGATCGTCTGCGGGCAAGCGCGAGTAGGTGAGGTAGACCAACGGCTCCCAGCGATACGGGCCGCCCTCGCGGCTCGCCGCTCCCGGATCGGCGGCCAGCGCTTCGGCGACAGCGGCCGGTGGCGCAGCGACGGCCATCGTACAGATGTTGCTTAGGGCAACTTCGGGGAACTCTGTCAGCAGTTGCTGCGCGGATCGTTGCCGAGCCGGATCGTCGCCGCCGTAGTGCAGGGTGGCGAGCCGGAGGAACTCGTCGGCGCGTTGCTCGGGGGTGTCCAGCGGACCGCCGACCGATTGACGGTGCGGCGAACGGCTGTAGCGATCGACCAGTTCGAGGTGATGGACAAGCCTTGCCCAGCTGGCGAAACCGTAGCTGCGGGCAACCACCAACTGCGCCCCGGCCAGACCGTCCACACCGGACGGATGGAACTCGGCGACCAGCGAGAGTGCCTCGGGATCGGCTGCCTGGACCTTCTTGAGCAGGGCCTTGGCCTGCTTCTTCAGGTGCTCGAGGCTCGGGTCGTTCGGAAGATTTCGGGTCGGCATAGCGACCTCCTCTCTACGTGCCTGCTGTCCGCGTCGTCAGGCGAGAAAGGAGGTGGGTCCTACCGCACAACCTTGCTGTCAGGTGGGCTGAGCCCTTCCCGCGGACCGGTGGCACCCTGAGTGCCTGGCAACGACTGTACTGCGGGCAGCCGACATTTGTCAGGCCCTGAAGCTCCAGCAACAAGGTCGAGGCGCTGAACCCACTGCGAGGCACGATGGCCGGTATGACGCGCTGGATGTTCGACGGAATCGGGTTGCCGGATGGGGAGCAGGTTCACTTCGAGATAGGCGGCGGTGATCCGGAGGTGTTGCCGGGCCGGTTCGCCCTGCCGGGGCTGGTGGATTCGCATTGCCACCTGACCGTCGGGATGGGCGAGAAGACGCTGGTTCCGCTCGGTGAGGACGCCGCCCGGACGATGCTCGACGAACTCGGGCAGGCCGGCGTCCGCGCCGTACGGGATGTCGGTGGGGATCGGTCGATCACGTTGAAGCTCGCCGCCAACCCGGAGGACGGGAAGCCGTTGATCCTGGCTGCCGGGCGCTTCGTCGCGCCGGAGGGGTCGTATTTCCCAGGTCTGTACGAGCCGGTGCCGGCCGGGCAGCTGGTGGCCGCGGTCGAGGCCGAACTGGATGCGGGAGCGACCTGGATCAAGCTGGTCGCCGACTTCCCGCCGGTGGGACCTGACGGGCCGATCCGGGGCAGGGCGATGACGCCCAACTACGAGATCGGCGCGGTCGAGGAGATGATCGCGGCGGTGCACGCCCGGGGTGCCCGGGTCGCGGCGCATACCCAGACCGCGCTGGTCAGCGAGTTGATCCGGGTCGGCATCGACTCGGTCGAGCACGGCGAGGTGATCACCGCCGAGGACCTCGAAGTACTGGGTGCTCGGGGTGGCGGCTGGACGCCGACGCTCACCGCTTACGGCCCGCCCGACCCGAAGGCGACTCCGGAGCAGGCCGAGCGGCGTCGGCGGCGGGTCGAGCACATGACCGCGATGCTGCCGTTGGCCCGCCAGTACGGCGTACATGTGCTGACTGGGTCAGACGTCTTCGGCACCGTCGCGGGGGAGGTCGACCAACTCGTCAAGCACGGGCTGACCGTGACTCAGGCGCTCGAAGCCGCGACCACGTCGGCCAGTGAGTTCCTCGGCCTGACCGGCAGCGAGGACCTCGTCACGGACGACGCCGATCCCCGGGACAACCCGGAGGCGCTCGCCACCCCGGCTGCCGTCGTGCTGCGAGGTCAGCGGATCCGTTAGGTGACGGGGGTCACCGTGCCGCCTTCTTGAACATGTTCAAAACGTCGGCCTATGCTCAGTGCAGCCGAAGAATTGAACGTGTTCAAGAATGGAGCGATGAGTGCGATGACCGTGCTGTCCTACCTGCTCTACCTGGTGATCGCGGTGCCACTCACGATCTGGGTGGCCCGGACGCTGAGCCACAACGGCCGGATCTTCCTGGTCGACGTGTTCGACGGGAACGACGACTTCGCCGACGCGGTGAACAAGCTGCTGGTGGTCGGGTTCTACCTGGTCAATCTCGGGTTCGTGACGCTGTTCCTGCGGACTCGCGGCACCGTCGACGACGCCCGGGGTGCGATCGAGCAGCTGAGCGTGAAGCTCGGCACAGTCCTCGTCGTGCTCGGCGTACTGCACCTGCTGAACGTCTGGGTCTTCAACGCGATCCGTCGTCGCAGCCGGCAGCAGGAGCTGACGACGCCACCCGTGCCGCCGAACGATGTCATCCAGCAAGGCGCCCAGCTCCAGCCGGTGCCCGCACCCTTCGCCGGACCGCAGTACCCGATGCACGGTGGCTACTGAGCCATGCAGTCCCTGGTAGTTCTGTACGACGCGCAGTGCGGCCTCTGCCGGCGATTCAAGGAGTGGCTGGCGACCCAGCGGCCGGCCAGGAACGGCAGTGGTGGGGTGCTTCGGTTCGAGTTCGTCGCGGCGGGGTCGGCGGACGCACGAAGGCTCTACCCGGCCCTGGATCACGAGGCAACGCTGCGCGAGGTGACAGTGGTCGCCGACGACGGTTCGGTGTACGTCGGCGACCGGGCGTGGATCGTGTGTCTCTGGGCGACGGCGGATCACCGGCACACCGCAGTACGGCTTGCTCGTCCTTCGATGCGGCCGGTGGCCAAGGCGATGGTGCAAGCGGCAGCGGGGTTGCGGAGCATGCTGCGCAGTGGTGCAGAAGGGGGTGGCTACGCTGACGGATGTGACGGACAGTGCGACCGCCAAGGGTGAGCAGACCCGTGAGCTGATCCTGTCGACCGCGCTGCGGCTGTTCCGCGAGCAGGGGTACGGCAAGACCACGATGCGTGTGATCGCCGCAGAGGCAGGTGTCTCGGTCGGCAACGCGTACTACTACTACAGCTCCAAAGAGCACCTCATGCAGGCGTACTACGACCACCTGCAAGCCCAGCACCGCGAAGCCGTCGTGGACATCCTGGAAAGCGAGAAGTCCTTCACCAAGAGGCTCGGCGGGGTGCTGCACAGCTGGCTGGAGGTGTCCGCGCCGTACCACGAGTTCGCCGGCACCTTCTTCAAGAACGCGGCCGAGCCGAAGAGTCCGCTGTCACCGTTCAGCGAGCAGTCACGGCCGGCTCGTGACGCCAGTGTCGAGGTGTTCCGGCAGGTGGTGGACGGATCGGACCTGAAGCTCGCGCCCGACTTGAAGGCGGAGCTGCCGGAGCTGCTTTGGTTGATGCAGATGGGGATCGTGCTGTTCTGGGTGCACGACGACAGCGACGGTCTGCGCCGGACCAAGGCGCTGATCGATCGCTCGGTCCCACTGGTCGACAAGCTGCTCCGGCTGACCCGGATCCCAGGCGTCCGCGGTGTGACCAACGACATCGTCGGCCTGGTCCGCTCGATCAAGGCGTAGCTATTCGCCGGTCTGGCCGTCGAGGCGTTCGCGGAGGAAGTCGGCGTGGCCGTTGTGCCGGGCGTACTCCTCGAGCATGTGAAGGTAGAGCCAGCGCACGGAGTACTGCTCGGACTGCCGCGGGTGCGGGCGGTGATACACGTGGTCGAGGTCGAACTTGGCGCAGATCTCGTCCGAGATCTTGATGACGTCGCGGTACTGGGCGAGGTCCTGCTCCGCGGCGGCAGGATCGACCAGGTCGAAGTCGCCGTCGGGAGACTCGTCCGTCCACAGGAGTGGCATGATCGGCCGCTCGTCGAGGCAGATCTGGAACCAGTAGCGCTCCACCTCGGCCAGATGCCGGACCAGCCCGAGCAGGCTCATCTTGGACGGGTCCACGTTGGGCTGCACCAGTTGCTCGCCGGTCAGCCCGGCGGTCTTCCACAGCAGGGTGCCGCGGTGGTAGTCGAGGAACCCCTGCAGGAGTTCGCGTTCGCCGGCTGTCGTGGGCGGGTCGGTCCGGAAATCTGCGTCGTTGGGCACCGGCCGACCGTACCCAGAGTGGTAACTCTCTGCCAATGGTCCGGCAGTGCCGTACACTAACCGTGACGGCGCGCCCAGTTCTGCCTCGCGCCGGTTCAGTGCATACGCTGCGCTAGCAGTCGACCACCACGCGCCGCGGCCCACCTGGCCGCGCCGGGCAGGACGACCCCCGATCTTTTGGAGTACTTCATGGCGGCACGCCGCCCCAGTAGCACCACGCCCAATTCCACTGTTCCTTCGACCACCGTTCGGCGCGCCCAGGGTGAGGCCCCTGCGCGGCCGCGGCGCCGGCGCCGTACAGGTGCCACCGGCAACAATCCGGAGCGCACTCAGCAGAGCACCGTCCGTGAGGAGACCTTCACCGAGGCTCCCGCGACCGTGATCGACGAGAACCTGACCTTCGACGACCTCGGCGTACCGGCCGGGCTGGTCAAGGCGCTGGCCGCGGCCGGCATCCTCAAGCCGTTCCCGATCCAGGCGGCGACGCTGCCGGACTCGCTGGCCGGCAAGGACGTGCTCGGTCGCGGCCGGACCGGCTCCGGCAAGACCTACGCGTTCGTCCTGCCGGTGCTCGCCCGCCTCACCACCAGCACCAGCAAGCGCCGGCCGAACCAGCCGCGCGCGCTGATCCTGGCGCCGACCCGCGAGCTCGCGACCCAGATCCAGGCCTCGATCACGCCGCTGACCGACGCGCTCGACCTGCGCACGATGACCATCTTCGGTGGCGTCGGCGCCGGTCCGCAGATCACCGCGCTGCGTCGCGGCGTCGACGTCGTGATCGCCTGCCCGGGCCGGCTCGAGGACCACGTCAAGACCGGTCACGCCAAACTCGACCAGGTCGAGATCACCGTGCTGGACGAGGCCGACCACATGGCCGACCTCGGCTTCCTGCCCGCCGTACGGCGCATTCTCGAAGCGACTCCGGCCAACGCCCAGCGACTGTTGTTCTCGGCAACGCTGGACGCCGGCGTCGACGTCCTGGTCAAGCGATTCATGAAGTCACCGGTGACGCACTCCGTCGACTCGGCGCAGTCGCCGGTCGCCAAGATGACCCACCACGTGCTGCACGTGCAGGCCGACACCCGGTTGCCGGTGCTCGTCGACCTGACCGCGGCACCCGGCCGCACGCTCGTCTTCACCAGGACGAAGTACGGCGCGAAGTCGCTCACCAAGAAGCTCATCGCGCAGGGTGTCCCGGCCGTCGAGCTGCACGGCAACCTGTCCCAGGGTGCCCGGACGCGGAACCTGGAGGCCTTCTCCGACGGTTCCGCCAAGACGCTGGTGGCGACCGACATCGCGGCGCGGGGTATCCACGTCGACGACGTCACGCTGGTGATCCACGCGGATCCGCCGATCGAGCACAAGGCCTACCTGCACCGTTCCGGCCGTACTGCGCGCGCAGGCGCCGAGGGCACCGTCGTCACGCTGATGACGGACGACCAGGTCCGCGACGTTCGCGACCTGACTCGCAAGGCGGGCATCGCGGCAACAGTCACCAAGCTCCGCGTCGGCGACCCGCTCCTCGCGAAGCTTGCTCCCGGCGAGCGCACCTTCGTCACCCCGACCGTCAAGGTCATCGAGGACGACGTACGCCGTACCGGTAGCTCCGGCAACGGCCGAGGCCGAGGCGGCGGCGCCGCAACCGGTCGCACGGCCTCAGCCGGTCGCGGTGCGTCCAGCGGTCGCGGTGCAGCTGGTGGCCGCGGCGGCGCTGGCGGTCGTGGCGGTTCTGCTGCAGCCGGTGGCCAGTCCACACGGGGCGCAAGCGCCGGCGTCGGTCGCTCCAAGGGCCGCGGCGGCTCAGAAGCGCCGAAGACCTACAGCACCACCACCCCAGGCTCCAGCTCCCGCCCCGCAGGTGCTGCAGCCTTCTCCGCCGGCACCCGAGCCGGCCGCAGCCGCTAACACCCGGCTAGTAAGAAGGGCCCAGTCTCCGGACTGGGCCCTTTCTGCTGGGGCCTGATCAAGGAGGGTTATGAGATACATCTATCTCGTTACGCATCCGGAGGCGCAGCATCACGTGGACGGGCTTGTCGGAGGGTGGTACGACTCCGAGCTGACAACCCGTGGGCGGCTGCAGGCCGAGAGCATCGCCGACGTGCTGGCGAGCAGGATCGGGCAGCAGCCGGTCGAGGTCTACTCGTCCGATCTACGGCGAGCCAGCGAAGCAGCAGAGCGGATTGCGCGGCGGTTCTCGGTCGAGGTTCGGAGTGATGCGCGGCTTCGGGAGAGGTCCAACGGCGAGGCGGACGGGAAGCCTCAGGCGTGGCTTGACGAGCGCCGGATTCCCCTTCCGGAGTACGGCGATCGACTTGGTCATCACGATGGGCCGGCTGGTGCCGAAACGCGACTGGCGTTGGTCGAGCGGCTGTACTCAGCGCTCGACGACATCGTGAGTCGGCCGGTCGAGACGCAGATCGTGGTGTCGCACGGATCCGCGTCGAGTTATCTGATCTCCGCCTGGATCGGGATGCCGATGCTGGCGACCGATCGCGGGTTCTTTCCGCTGAAGTCCGGAAGCATCACCACCCTGCGCCGCAACGACACCCACTTCAGTCATCAAGTTGTTGCCCTCAACGACATCCAGCACCTTCAGGCGGCGGAGTAGAGGAGGCCGGCCGGTCAGGCGACGCCGGGCATTGCCGGTCAGGCGGCGTCGGGTATCGCTGATTGGCCGGGTGGTGCTGTTTGGCCGGGTGGTGCTGGTTGGTCGGGGAGGGTGGGTGGGTCGAGGTAGGCGCGGCCGGTGGGGCTGATGAAGACGAGGGTTCCGGTGTCGGTGGTGTAGAGCTGCCAGTTGCCGTGGTGCTTGAGCCGGTGGTGGTGCCGGCAGAACGCTGCGAGGTTGTCTTCGTCGGTGGGGCCTTGGGGGAAGGGGGTGCGGTGGTCGAGGTCGCAGTAGTGCACTGGTGCGTTGCAGCCGGGGAATCGGCAGGTGCGGTCGCGGTCGCGGACGTGCTGGTCCAGTCCGGGGCTCGGGGTGTACCGGGCGGGGTCGGACTTGGGTGAGCGATCGGTCAGGCGGTATCGGAACTTGGCGCGGGTGAATGCCATCGCGAGCGCGTCTTGTGGGAGTCCGCCGTAGCCGTCGAGTTCTCCGCCGGTGCTGATCGTTCCCGTCGCGAGCGCTTCGGCTTCGGCGTAGGTGCAGTGGATCACCACCTGCACTGCCACGGCTGGGTTGAATCCCGATTCCGGTACCAGCAGTTCCTCTCCCGGACCGCTCACACCTGGATCACCATCACCGGCCGCGAACACGACGGCTCCGATCCCCGCGTCACTGGTGGCAGCGGTGGAGCCGCTAGCGGTGGCGCCGCTCGCGGTGGTGGCAGCGGTGGCGCTGATGCCCGGAGCACTAGTGGTGCCGCTGGCGTCGGCAGGTGCGGCGGGTGTGGCACAGGCGGGAGTAAGAGCGGCTTCAGGCACAGGCGCGGAGCCGGAGCGCCGCTCGGGTGCGGCCGGTGCGCCTGCGGGTGCGGACGCCGAGCGCCGGTTGGGCGCAGTGGGTGCCTCTGCGGGTGCAGATGCCGAGTGCCGGTTGGGTGCGCCGGGTGTCTCTGGGGGCGCGGACGCGGACCGCTGGTTGGGTGCGGCGGGTGTTTCTGTGGGTGCGGGTGCGTGGGTCTGATCGGGAGTTGGCGCCGCTGCGGGTGTGGGTGCTGTCGTGGGGGTGGGTGCCGGTGTGGCAGCGGGTGTGGTGGTGGGGGTGGTTTGGTCTTGGCCTAGGAGGCGGTGGACTGCTAGGTCGGTGCGGAGTTGGTCGAGGGTGCGGGGGTCGCCTGCTTGCTGGAGTTCGCGGCAGCGCTGGGTGAGGGCGGTCATGATGGCGGTGATGTCAATTGCCGAGGTGGACACGACCAGGTCGGCCATGCCGCCGTCGTGGGACTTGGTGTAGGTGGTGCGCTCGTATTGCCGCTGGGCGTGCAGCAGGGATTCGTATTCGGCCACGACCTTGCGGGCCTCGCGGTGGGCGATCTTCTTGATCTTGGACCAGCCGTAGCGGCGGCCCCAGGCCAAGACGATCTGTTCGACCGCGGCGCGGAGCCGGTCGTCGGTGATGATGGCCAGGGCGCGGGCGATGTTGTGCGCGGCGCTGACAGGCAGACCGCCGCGGCGCAGCAGGTCGAGGGTGGCGGGTAACCGGTCGACCAGGAGCGCGGCCAGGTTCAGCCAACGGGCCGCGGTCCGGCGGTGGGCGCCCATGACCAGGGCGATCTCTTCCGACACCGATCGCAGCACGTCGCCTGACCAGCGCCGCTCGGCCGGCCCGGCGAGCCGGTCACCGGGGCGGGGCTCGGAGTGGCCGAGGTCGGCCGACGGGCCCGACAACGTGCAGTGCACCCCGACCATCAGCTCGGCCTTGCGGGCGGCCAGCACCGATTCCAGTTGCTGGATCTTCGACAACTCGCTCAAAAGGTCATCGGTGGACAGCGTGGCGACCGGCGCGGTGACCACCGAGGTCAACGCGTCCGTCATCTCCACCAAGCTCTCGAACATACTGTCGATTATAGACCAGAATCCGACCCGCTAACCAATCGTCGGGAGACCTGTGGACAAGTCGAAATCCCAATCCAGCAAGGAAAAATGAGGGCTAAGGATCTCCTGGCCTCCGTCGGCAGGACAATGGGTTCGTGAAGGTGCGAACTGTTCTGGGTGACGTGGCGGCGGGCGAGCTCGGGGTCACCGATTCGCACGATCATTTGTTCTTCAGGAGTGCGCTGCTGGCAGGGCAGGAGCTGGATGATCCTGACGCTGCTGTGCAGGAGGCCAAGGACTTCAAGCAAGCGGGTGGCCGGACGATTGTGCAGTGGACGCCGTACGGGTTGGGGCGTGGGGCTGAGTGGCTGGCGAAGGTGAGCGAAGAGGCCGGCGTACATGTTGTCGCGGCGACGGGGTTTCATCGGGCTGAGCATTACGCCGTCGAGGTGGTGGAGCGGGTTCGGCCGAGATTGGCGGAGTTGTTCGTCGACGAGCTGACCAGCGGGATCGGCGCGACCGGGGTCAAGGCCGGGATGATCAAGGTCGCCGGGGGATTCCACGTGCTCGACGAACATGCGACGTACGTGTTGAGAGCTGCGGCGGAGGCGCATCTGCAGACCGGGGCGCCGATCGGGGTCCATCACGAGTTGGGTAGCGGGCCGGACGCAGTACTGGATCTTCTGACTGAGCAGGGCGTGCCGCCGGCGAGTGTGATTCTCGGGCATCTGAATCGCTTTCCCGATCATGAGCTGCATCTCGAATTGGCTGCGCGTGGGGCCTTCTGGCGTTCGACGGGCCGTCGCGGGCGAACAACGCGACGGATCCGCACCTGTTCGAGTGCCTGGCGGCGCTGGTCGATGGCGGGTACGCCGGGCAGTTGCTGCTCGGCGGCGACACGACCACGGCGCGAGCGCGGGCGGCCACCGGTGAAGGGCCGGGGATGCCCTATCTGCTGACCGGCATCAGGCCGCGGCTGATCCGCCGGTTCGGCGAGGACCTCGCCACCCAGGTGTTCGTCACCAACCCAGCTTCCGCGTTCGCGGCGGCCTGGGGCGGTACGGTTCGCTCGTGAATACCGTCGCGCAGATCTTCGTCGGCCTCGCCGGCGCCTTCCATTTGGCTGTCTTCGTGATGGAGAGCCTGCTGTTCACCAGGCCGAGTGTCTACCGGCGCTTCCTGGTCCCGAACGAGACCGAGGCCGCGGTCGCGGCTCCCTGGGCGCTCAACCAGGGCTTCTACAACCTGTTCCTGGCGATCGGTGCCATCGGCGGTCTGATCGCGGGCGGCGACAAGGGACACGCGATCGCGCTGTTCGCCTGTGCCTGTATGGCGGGCGCCGGGCTTGTGCTGGTCGCGACCAACCGGAAGATGGTCCGCTCTGCCGTCCTGCAGGCCGGTCCGCCGATCATCGCCTTGGTCCTCGCCGCCGTCCTCTAAACCTTCAAGTGCACTTGAAGCCGACTGCTTGACTTCAAGTGCACTTCAACAACAACGCTTCTCGGCATGACCGCAATCGCTGAGATCCCCACCGAACAGTCCACCGGCAAGGCGCCCGGTGTTCTTGCGCCGCCGTACCGGGCCTTGACGATCGGGATGGTCGCGCTGACCACCTTGATCGCGTTCGAGGCACTCGCGGTCGCGACTGCCATGCCGACCGTCGCGCTGGCGCTGAACGGACTGCCGCTCTACGCGCTGGCCTTCGGTGGTCCGCTGGCCTCCGGCGTGGTGGGCATGGTCGTGTCCGGCACGTGGAGCGACCTGAAAGGCCCGGCTCGCCCGCTGTGGCACGGGACCGCCTGGTTCCTGGCCGGCCTGCTGATCGCCGGGCTCGCACCCTCGATGGAAATCCTGGTCATCGGACGTTTCATCCAGGGCTTCGGGGCCGGCCTGCTGACAGTTGCCATGTACGTCGTGGTCGGTCACCTCTACCCGGCTGCGCTCCGGCCGAAGATCTTCGCCGCCTTCGCCACCGGCTGGGTGGTGCCGTCCCTGGTCGGCCCGGTGATCGCGGGACTCATCGTCGAGCACACGAGCTGGCGGATCGTCTTCCTCGCCGTACCCGCGATGGCGATCCCGGCCGCGCTGGTGATGCGCCCGGGCCTCTCGCAGGCCGGGAAAGAGACTCAGCAGAGCGACCAGCGGATCTGGGGCAAGCAAGCACTCTGGGCGGTCGCCGCGGCCGTCGGTGTCGGGGTACTCAGCTACGGCGGGCAGCAGCACGGAGCTCTGCAGATCGCGCTCGTAGCAATCGGCCTGGCAACAGTCGCCGTCTTCGCACCGAAGCTGCTGCCGAGCGGAACGTTCAAGCTGCGCCCCGGACTCCCCTCGGTGATCGCGCTGCGAGGGCTGGTCGCCGCGTCCGGATTCGGTGCCGAGGTGTTCCTGCCGCTGATGCTCACCCGCCAGCGCGGACTTTCGCCGGCCTTCGCCGGACTGGTCCTCACCGTGAGCGCACTGAGCTGGACCGCCGCCTCCTGGTACCGCGGACGCCCGAAGCAGCCCTTCTCGCATGCGGTCTTCCTGCAGGCCGGGATGATCCTGATCGTGCTCGGCATCGTGACCGCAACGCTTACGCTGAACCAGAACGTGCCGGTCCTGGTCGGTGTGCTCGGCTGGAGCCTCACCGGGCTCGGGATGGGCACCGTGTTCCCGACGGTCTCGGTCCTGACGCTGGAGTACTCGAGCCTCGCGGAGCAGGGCGCGAACAGCTCGGCCCTCTCGCTCAGCGACTCGTTGTCGACGGCAACGGTCCTGGCGATCGGTGGCTCTCTCTTCGCCGCCATCGAGCCGCACTGGCCGATCCCGGCCTACCTCACCGCCTTCGGGGTGCCGGCCGTCATCGCCCTCATCGGAGTCCTGGCGGCCCGTCGTACGGCCCGCTAGTACGCCGCACGCGGTCGCCAGTACGCCGTACGCGGTGTGAGCCTTACTCCTTCGAGCCGGTGACCGCGATGCTCGCGCCGAGGCCGATGATCATCAGCCCACCCGTGCCGCCGACGAGTTCGAGGCGGCGCGGGGAGCTGGCGAACCACTCCCGGGCGGTACCGGCGACCAGCGCCCAGAGGCCGTCCGAGCAGAGCGCGATGGTGATGAAGATCAGCCCGAGGCCGAGGATCTGCAGCGACGCGGGCCCGGCGTTCTTGTCGACGAACTGCGGCAGCACCGCCGCGAAGAACACCGCCGTCTTCGCGTTCGTGACGCCGACCAGGAAGCCCTGCCGCAGCACGCGCCGCGCGCGACCCGGTTTGACCTCGCCCGCCAGAGCCGCCGCGAGTGACTTGCGGGTGCGGACGGCGTGCACACCGAGATAGATCAGGTACGCCGCGCCGGCCAGCTTCACGACCGTCAGGACGACGGCGCTCGCGGCGATCAGCGCGCCGAGACCGAGGGCGACGGCGACCAGCATCACGGCGGCGCCGGCGGTGTTGCCGAGCATGGTCAGGACGGCCTCGCGACGGCCGACGGCGAGCGCCCGGCCGACGATGAACAGCACGCTGGGCCCGGGCACGACGATGATGACCAGGGCGGTGATCGCGAAGGCGATCAGGTGATGAGCGGACGGCATGAGCCCACTGTAAGTTGCGTCAGCCCAGGACGCAGCTGGGTTTCACCGGGTGGGAAAGATCACCCGCCACGCCGTTGTCCGTTGCCCTGGCCGATCGCGGCGGCTACGGTTCGGGAGACAACCTGCGGTGCCATGAGGGAAACCGGTGAAAGTCCGGTACGGCCGCGCCACTGTGAGCGAGCTCCGGCTCGTGAGTCAGGACGCTCGGGCACCAGCAGCCTTTCGAAGGGGACGCGCACTTCCCTAGGAGGTTTTTCCCATGGCCGCACCTGTTTCCGCCGCCGTACCGGCGCTCTCGCCGCGCCTGCTGACGCTCGCTCTGCTGACCGTCGGCCTCGCGCTGATGCTCGCCTACCTGGTCGGCTTCGACCAGGGCGCGCTGTCCCGCTCCGGGATGTACATGCACGAGCTGATGCACGACGGCCGGCACCTGCTCGGCGTGCCCTGCCACTAGGCAGCTCTGTCTTCACTCCTTTCACCACACCTCGCCCCTAGGGCGATCGGAAAGACAGGTCTGCCATGCGTACCTTCGGATCCCTACTGGTGCGCGGCCTGATCGTCGGCCTCTTCGCCGGTCTGCTGGCCGGAACCTTCGCCTTCGTGACCGGCGAGCCGCGGATCGACTCCGCGATCGCGATCGAAGAGGCCAACGGAGCCGCGCACTCCCACGACGCCGGCGCCGAGCATGAGCACGAGCACGCCGCGGAGGAGAAGCCGCTCGTCAGCCGTGACGGTCAGCGCGCCGGACTCTTCCTCGCCACTTCCCTGTACGGCGTGGCGCTCGGTGGCATCTTCGCTGTCGGCTTCACCCTGTTCCGCCGCAAGCTGCGGACCAAGAGTGACACCTACGCCGCCCTCGGCCTGGCCGCGGCCGGGTACGTCGGGATCGTGCTGGTCCCGTTCTTCAAGTACCCGCCGAACCCGCCCGCGGTCGGCGATCCGGACACGATCACCAAGCGCACCGTGACCTACCTCCTGACGCTCGTGATCGGGCTGCTCGCGGTGTGGGCCGGTGTCGCAGCGTCCCGCTGGGTGCAGCGGTTCGGCGAGGTGCAGTGGATCCGGCTGGCCGGCGGCGGACTCGCGGTCGTCGCCACCGTCGTGGTGGCGTACCTGATCCTGCCGAAGATCAACGAGGTGCCCGAGACCTTCCCGGCCACCTTGCTCTGGCAGTTCCGCCTTGCCTCACTTGGTACCCAAACGGTGCTGTGGACGTTACTCGGAATCGGCTACGCTGCGGCGATCGATCGGCGTACGCCGGTAGTCGCTGACTCGAAGGTGGTTGCCGCTTGACCGCGCTGACACTCGTCGCCCACGCCCTCACGCCGGCGTTGCGGGGACTCGTTCTCGGCGGTGCTGCCGAGCCGGACGTGGCCAGTCTCGAAACAGCCCGCGAACTGAAGTTCGACGGGGATCTGGTGTTCGCCGGCCCGGAGCCTGCCGCGGTGAAGACCGCCGAGGCGTTCGGGCTGACCGCTCAGGTGGAGCAGGCGCTGCGTGATCGTGAGTACGGCGACTGGACCGGGCGCAGCCTGGAGGAGTTGCTGACCGCGGACCCGCAGGCCGTGGCCGGCTGGCTGGAGCACCCGCACACCGCTCCGCCCGGCGGCGAGAGCGCGAACGACGTGCTCACCCGGGTCGCCGACTGGCTGGGTGACATCGCTTCGGACGCTTCGGAGACCGTGGTCGCCGTGGTGCACCCGGCCGTAGTACGGGCTGCTGTTCTTTACGTGCTCGAAGCGCCGGCCGAGTCTCTTCGTCATGTCGATGTGCGACCGCTGTCGGTGGTCCGGTTGTCCGCGCACACCGGGTCCTGGTCACTCGTCTTCGGATAGGCGGTCAGCTGCTGGCGGCCCGTTCTGCGGCGCTGCGGAGGACGCAGAACTCGTGCTCTTCGGGGTCGAGCATGACGACGAAGCCCAGGCCGTTGGGCTCACGGTGGTCGTGGGCGATGGTGGCGCCCAGAGCGAGCAGGCGCTCCACCTCTTCGTCGCGGGTGGTGTCCGGTTCCAGGTCCAGGTGGACCCGGTTCTTCGCGGCCTTGACGTCGTTGTTCTGCTCGAACAGCAGCGACACCGAGTCCGTGACGACCGCGGCGTACGGATCGCCGGGATGATCGTCGTCCGGGCGTTCGACGCCGAAGACCTGCAGCCAGAATCCGGCCAGCTGGTAGGGATCGCGGCTGTCGAAGGTGACGTTGCGCACCTTGGAGGTCATGAGTCTTCCTTGTCGAACAGCAGGCAAGCGCCGGGTCGATCGCCGTCCAGGTCGAGGCCGATGGTGGTCTGCAGGACGAAGCCCGCGTCGGCCGCCACGGCCGAGATCTGCTCCGGCGTCCGGCGGTGCACATGGACCGACATCGGATGGCCACCGTATCCGGAGGTCTTGTGCGTGCTGTCCGTCCCGACGTGGAAGCCGACCAGCAGCCGGCCGCCGGGTGCGAGCACGCGATGGAACTCCGCGAACGCCTCGGCCAGCGCCTCCGACGGCAGGTGGATGACGGACCACCAGGAGACGATGCCGCCGAGTTCGCCGTCCGGCAGGTCCAGCGCGGTCATCGAGCCGACCTCGAACCGGAGCTCCGGATGATCGCGGCGGGCGACCTCGATCATGCCGGGGGACAGGTCGATGCCGAACGCGTCCAGGCCGAGGGACCGCAACAGTGCGGTGACCCGGCCTGGTCCGCAGCCGGCATCGAGAACCTGTCCACCCGCGCCGACCAGCGAGGCGAAGTTGGTCAGGATCGGGAGCTCCTCCGGGAAGCCGCTGTCGACGATGCGCGCATAGTCGGCCGCGACGGTGTCGTAGGAGACCCGGATGTCGTCGAGATAAGTAGTCACGTGGCAGACGCTAGAGCCCGCCGTCGACAATTCAGGCCTTGCCGAGCGGCTGCTTCTGCCGGCCGAGGCCGTCGATCTCGCACTCGACGGTGTCCCCGGGCGAGAGATACGGGAACCGGCCCGACAGGGCGACGCCTTCCGGCGTACCGGTGTTGACGAGGTCGCCCGGATCCAGGGTCATGTACTGCGACAGGTCGCGGATCACCGCCGCCACCGAGAAGATCATGTCGCGGGTGTTCGAGTCCTGCCGGATCTCGCCGTTGACCCAGGACCGGAGTCCGAGATTCTGGGCGTCGACCTCGTCGGCCGGGACCAGCGAAGGGCCGAGCGGGTTGAAGGTCTCGCAGGCCTTGCCCTTCGACCACTGTCCGCCGGACACCTCGAGCTGGAGGGCCCGCTCGGACACGTCGTTGGAGACCGTGTACCCGGCGATGCAGGCGAGGGCTTCCTCGTCGGTCTCGAGGTACCGGGCGGTCTTGCCGATCACGACGGCGAGCTCGACCTCCCAGTCGGTCTTGGTGCTGCCGCGCGGAACCAGCACCTCGTCGTACGGGCCGACGACCGTGTTCGGGTGCTTGAAGAAGACGACCGGGTTGGCCGGCGGTGCGACGCCGGACTCGGCAGCGTGCGCCACGTAGTTCAGGCCGATGCAGACCACCGCACCCGGCTTCGCGATCGGGGCGCCGGTCCGCAGGCCGTCGACGGAGGTCGCAGGCAGCGAGCCGGCCGCCAGCGCGGCGCGGGTCCGGGCGATCCCGTCCGAGGAAAGGAAGGCGCCGTCGATCTCGGCGGTGACGGAGCTCAGGTCGTAGACGGTGCCGTCGGCGTCGCGCACATACGGGCGCTCCTCACCGACCGCGCCGAGGCGCAGCAGTTCCACAGACTCTCCCTTAAGAGATCGCTTCTTGGTCGAACACGGGACGCAGTCGCGCCCGTGAGGCTTCGATGTGGGATCGCATCGCGGCGATCGCCTCGTCCGGCTCACCCTTGCGGACGGCCGCGACGATGGTCTTGTGCTCGCGCAGCGCCTTGGTGGCGATCCCGCCGCCGTAGTACAGGCGGAACAGGTGCAGGTGGCAATGCGTGCGCGCGAAGGACTGCCGGGCCGTCTCGTTGCCGGACAGCTCCAGCACCAGGTCGTGGAAGCGCTGGTCGTGCGCGGCCATTGCCTTGTAGCTGTCGTAGTCGGGACGGTCCGGTACGTCGGTGTAGCTCAGCATCTCGTCCTTGAGCCGGGCCAGGTCCTCGGTTGCCGCACGCTCGGCAGCACGCCCGGCCGCCCAGGGCTCGATCAGCAACCGGTACTCGAAGAGGTCCTCGAACTCTTCCCGGGTCAGCTGGGAGGAGACCCGGTAGCCACGCAGCGGCTCCTTGATCACCAGGCCGTCGGACTCCAGCCGGGCCAGCGACTCGCGGATCGGCGTCTGGGAGATGCCCAGCTCCCGGGTCAGGGCGTCGATGTTCAGCCGGGTGCCCGGCTCCACGACGCTGTCCATGATCAGGCCCTTGACCGTCTCGTAGACGTCGTCACTCAGTACCTGGCGCTGGGGCAGGCGGCTGAGCTGCCCCGCCAGACCCGCATGAGCATCTGTCACAGTCGCTCCTCCCGAAGCCCTCATTCTGCCGGATCGCCGGGTATACACAGTCGTTGCCTACGCAACTCTTGACGGCACCAGTGTGAACCGGCAGCATCAGCTACGCAATATCCTATAGGATCTATGAGGAGTCGGCCCCATGAGCACCCCATCGTCGTTGTACCGCAGGACCGCCGCCGGGCTGGCTCTGGTTGCGCTGGTCGCAACGGGCTGTAGCACCAAGAACTCGGGCGACACGGCCGGTGGAACCAGTGGAGACGACGCCTCGACCGGTACGTCGGGCGGCCCCGTGGTGCTCAAGGACGGCTCCAAGGTGAAGCTAGCCCTGATCCCGGGCGGCGCGCACCCCTATTTCCAGCCGTGGAAGACGACCGCCGAGCAGGACAAGACCGACTTCAAGCTGGCCGGCGCCACCTTCAACGAGACCGGCGAGTGGGACCAGGGCAAGCAGAACAACGTGATCAACTCGCTCGCGGCGCAGGGGTACAACGCGTTCGGCATCTTCGGGGTGTCGCCGACCGACATCAACTCCACCTTCGAGGACCTCAAGTCCAAGGGGTTCGCGGTCGGCTCGCTGGCGTCCTGCCCGGCCGGGGACACCAACTCGGCCGACTTCTGTCTGTCCACGGACGTCGAGGCAGCGGCGTACAAGGCGGCCAAGGCAGCCATCGACGCGATGGGCGGCGAGGGTGCGCTGGTCCACCTGACCGGCAACAACGTCGACTCCAACACCCAGCGGCGGATCGCCGGCGTCCGCAAGGCGATCGCCGAGACGAACGGCAAGGTCACCGAACTGTCCGTGATCACCGACATCGACGAGGACCTGCAGACCGCGCAGAAGGCGGTCGCCGACCTGCTCGCGTCGAAGGGCAAGGACATCAAGGGGATCGTCACCACGGCGTACAACCCGGCCGTCGCCGCGGCCGACGGGGTGGCCAGCAGCAAGCTGCCGATCAAGGTGGTCGCGATCGACGACGACGCCAAGATCCTGGCCGCGATCAAGAGCGGTGGGGTGGCCGCGACGGTGACCCAGAACCCGGTCGGCCAGGCGTACGTCGGTGGCTGGCTGCTCGCGCTGCTCGGCTCGAAGCAGTGCACGATGAAGACGCCCGGCGTGATCGTCGACTCCGGTTCCTTCATCGTCACCAAGGACAACGTCGACACCTACGACACCGAGCGGAAGGCGAAGACGGCCCAGCTGCAGAAGGACTTCGCAGCGCAGCTCAGCTGCCAGTAGCCGTAACACCCCTCGATGAACGGACCGATGAGCTTGCCCAAGACAACGATCACCCGCGCCGAGGCCTTCCTGGTGGACCTCGAGGTGGAGACTGTCCGGACCGACGCGGTGCAGGCGTTCCTCAAGCAGGAAACGGTCTTCGTCGAACTGGAGACGACCGAGGGGCTGACCGGGCTCGGCTACTCGTACACGATCGGGACCGGCGGCACCGCCGTACTGGCGATGCTGCGCGATCACCTGTTGCCGCGCCTGGTCGGGGCGGACGCGCGCAACCTCGAGGCGATCTGGTTCGATCTCTTCGCGTCGACGCGAGCCACCACGGTCGGTGCCATCACCTCGCTGGCGCTGGCCGCGGTCGACACCGCACTCTGGGATCTGCGTTGCCTGCGCGCCGGTGAGCCCTTGTGGCGGCTGGCCGGCGGCTATCGGCGCAACGTGCCGTTGTACGACACCGAGGGCGGTTGGTTGCATCTGACAACGGATCAGCTCGTCGCCGGTGCGCTGGCCTCGCAGAAGGCGGGCTGGCCCGGAGTGAAACTCAAGGTGGGTAAGCCTCGCGTGCATGAGGACGTCGAGCGGCTTACCGCAGTACGGGATGCTGTCGGTCCCGCGCTCGACATCATGGTCGATGCGAATCAGTCGATGACGTACGCCGAGGCGAAGCGCCGGGCGCATGCCTTCGAGCCGATCGACCTCACCTGGTTCGAGGAGCCGATGCCGGCCGATGATCTGACCGGGCATGTCCGGCTGGCCGAGTCCACCTCGATCCCCATCGCGGTCGGTGAGTCGATGTACTCGATCTCGCAGTTCCGCGAGTACGTCGCCTCCGGCGCCGCCGGGATGGTCCAGGTCGACGTCGCGCGGATCGGCGGCATCACGCCGTGGCTGAAGGTGGCGCACCTGGCCGAGACCTTCAACCTGCAGGTCTGCCCACACTTCCTGATGGAGATCCACGTCAGCCTGACGGCCGCCGTGCCGAACGGCCGGTACGTCGAACACATCCCGCAGCTCCGGGCGATCACGCACACCGAGATGGAGATCGTCGACGGGCACGCGGTCGCGCCGGACCAGCCTGGCCTCGGGATCGACTGGGACCGCGACGCGATCGACAACCGGCGGGTCTCGTGAGCGCGCCGGTCTCGGAAACGGCGACGGCGGCGCTCCAGGACGCCCCGGTCGAACAGCCACAAGGCGGCCGGACGCCATGGTGGGCGAACCAGCGGATCGGCCTGCTGATCCTGGTGGTCGTGCTGTCGGCGCTGTTCGGCATCCTGCGACCCGCCTTCTTCAACCAGCAACTCGTCGTCTTCCCGTTGCTGCGGGACATCGCGATGTTCACGGTCGTCGGACTGGCCCAGTTGTGCGTGCTCTCGATCGGCCACATGAACCTCGCGGTCGGCCGGATGGCAGCCTTCTCGATGATGATCACCGGCATCTCCTACGACCTCTGGCACTTCAGCCTGTACGCCGGGTTGCTGGTCGGCCTCGTCGCCGGAACCGCGATCGGCGCGCTCGCGGGCTGGGTGATCGCACGGACCGGGGTGAACTCGTTCGTCGTCACGCTCGCGCTGGACTTCCTGCTGCTCGGGTTGATCCCGTTGGTCTACACGGCGTTGACCGACAACGCAGCCTTCGTCACCAAGCCGCCCGGCATGCGTGAACTGCGGAACTACTCGTTGGGCGATGTCTGTATCGGCAACGTGTGCGGTTCGCCGGCCGTGCCGCAGCTGACTCTCTTCGCGGTGATCGCGATGGCCGTCGTCGGCTGGATCTACAGTCGCACCAAGCTCGGCCGGGAGCTGCTGATGACCGGGACGTCGGTGAAGGCGGCCGAGCTGTCCGGGATCCCGACCGCGCGCCGGGTGATCACGGCGCACGCGATGTCGGGCTGCCTGGCCGCGCTCGCCGGATTCATGCTCGCGGTCAGCACTGGGTCGATCAAGGCGACCATCGGTGACGAGTTCATGCTGCCGTCGTTCCTCGGGCCGATCCTGGGCGGGACGTTGCTGGCCGGCGGGTTCATCTCCGTCTGGGGCACGCTGCTCGGGACCGCGCTGACCACGGTGATCCGCAAGGGGCTGGATCTGCTCGGCGTGGGCCTGGAGAGCCTGAACATCTATCTCGGCCTGATCCTGCTGGTGGCGTTGTCCACCGACCGGATCCGAACAGTGCTGTCCGACCGGCAGGGGGTGCGGAAACGATGAAACGCTTCGCGCGGTCGACCGAGATGACGCTGCTGGTGATCTGCGTGGTCTTCTTCGTCGGGCTGGTGATCGCCTCCGACGGTGACCTGCTCTCAGCGAATTCCTTGAGAGTGCTCCTTCAGTTCCTGGCGGTGCCCGTCCTGATCGGATTGGCTCAGATGGTGGTTCTCGCTGTGGGACAACTCAACCTGGCCGTCGGTGCGATCGGTGGATTCGCCGCGGTCTCCATGGGCGTGCTCATGGCCGAGCACGGCGTACCGGTCTTCCTGGCACTGCTGATCGGCTTCCTGCTGGCAATGGTCGCCGGGTTGGTGAACGGGCTGCTTGTGGTGCTGACCCGGATCAACGGGTTCATCGTCACGCTCGCCACGATGACGGTGCTGCTCGGCGTGCAGTACAGAGTCGTCGGAACGCGTACGGTCGACGACTATCCACAGAGCTTGAAGAGCTTCGGCTCGTACGCCGTGTTCGGGGTGCTGCCGTTGATCTTCCTCGTCGCCCTGGTGGTCGCCGGGCTGCTCGCGATGATGCTGCGCCGGACCGTGCCTGGACGGCAGCTGCTCGCTTCGGGCGGGAACCCTATCGCTGCAAGGCTTTCCGGGATCTCGAACGATCGCTCGGTGATCATCGCCCACACACTCTCCGGGGCGATCCTCGGCGTGGCGGCCATCCTCACCGTCGCGTCGTCGCCGGGGGTGAACAAGAGCATCGGCGGCGACTGGCTGCTGCCGAGCTTCGCGGCGCCGATCATCGGCGGCGCCTTGCTCACCGGTGGATCGGCGGTCATCCTCGGCACGGTGCTCGCGGCCTTCATCGTGCGCTTCGTCGATACGGCCCGGGCGGAGTTCTCGCTCGAACCGAGCTGGGTGAACTTCGTGGTCGGGGCGGTCGTGCTCGGCTCGGTGGTCCTTGGTCAGCTCCGGACCCGCCGGCAGGAACGCCGTACGGTCGTGAAAGCGCCGGACGCGGCCGTAGCCGGAGGTGTGTCATGACGTTGTTCCTGGCTGATCGCGTGGACAAGTTGTTCCCGGGTGTGCGGGCGCTCGATGGGGTGACGCTCAAGCTCGAAGCCGGGTCAGTGCACGCGTTGCTCGGCGAGAACGGTGCCGGGAAGTCGACGCTGATCAAGGTGATCACCGGGCTCTACAAGCCCGATGGTGGGCGGATGGTGCTGGATGGCAACGAGGTGCACTTCGGGTCACCGCACGAGTCGGCCTCGGCCGGGATCGGCGTGGTGCATCAGGAGCGCAACCTGATTCCCGGGTTCACCATCGGCGAGAACATCCTGCTGCAGAAGCTGCCGACGTCGCGTGGCCTGGTGGACCGCGCTGCGATCCGGACCGAGGCGGCGCGCTGGCTGGCCGAGCTGGACCTGGATCTTGATCCGGACCTGCCGGTGACCGAGCTGTCGGTCGCGCAGGCGCAGCTGGTCGAGATCGCGAAGGCACTGTCGGTGGAGAGCCGGGTGTTGCTGCTGGACGAGCCGACCGCGTCGATCACGCCGAACGAGGCCGAGCGGCTCTTCCGGGTGGTCGAGAAGCTGAAGAACGACGGGCGTTCGGTGCTCTTCGTGAGTCACAAGCTCGAAGAGGTCTTCCAGATCTGCGACACCGTGACGGTGCTGCGGGACGGCTCGTCGGTGCTCGAAGCGGGTCCGCTGGCCGACCTGACCCGCGACCAGGTCGTCGACCTGATGGTCGGCCGGGTGCACGAGGCGCTCACGCTACCTCCGCGGACTGTTGCCGACGGGGCGCCGCTGCTGGAGCTGTCAGGAGTCGGTACGGCGACGGGCCATGCGGAGGTGGATCTCAGCGTCCGGCCGGGGGAGATCGTCGGTCTCTACGGACTCGTCGGCGCTGGGCGGAGCGAGCTCGCGAAGGCGTTGCTCGGGCTGGATCGGATCACTGCGGGCGAGGTCCGGGTGCGTGGCGAGGTGGTGCGGATCCGGAACGTCCGGGATGCGCTGCGCAACTACAAGATCGGGTACGTCACGGAGAACCGGAAGGAAGAGGGCGTCTTCCTCGAACAGTCGGTCAGCCGCAACATCGCGGTGACCGTCTGGGATCGGCTGCGGAAGGCACTCGGGTACGTGCCCGCTAAAGCCGAGGCGGCGATGGTGGCGGAGTATGTCGAGCAGCTCGGGATCCGGATCGCCTCGCTGGCCCAGCTCGCCGGGACGCTGTCCGGTGGGAACCAGCAGAAGGTGTCGCTGGCGAAGTGGCTGGCCGCGAAGACCGAGATCCTGATCATCGACGAGCCGACGGTCGGCATCGACGTACGGACCAAGGACGCCTTCCACACCTTGATCTGGGACCTGGCGGCGAACGGGCTGGCGATCCTGTTGATCACCTCGGACCTGCCGGAGATGATCACGCTGGCGGACCGGGTCGTGGTCATGCGCGACCACCGGGTCCAGGGCGAGGTAACCAACGACCACAACTACGACACGATGAGCCAACGAGTCATCCGACTGATCCACGCGGAAGGAACAACAGCGGCATGAGCGGGCGGGTGGATGCGCATCATCACATCTGGGATCTGGCGGTGCGGGAGCAGACCTGGATGGTGGGGGCGGAGTTGGAGCCGATCCGGCGTAATTTCTCGATCGACGACCTGGCGCCGCTGACGGCCGACGCCGGGGTGACCGCGACCGTGCTGGTGCAGACGGTCGGCGTACCGGAGGAGACACCCGAATTCCTGGAAGTTGCTGCCAGCAACGATTTGGTGGCCGGGGTTGTGGGCTGGGTCGATCTGACCGCCGACGATGTCGCGGATGCGCTGGCCGCGTTGAAGGAACGCGCCGATGGTTCGTGGCTGAAGGGCATCCGGCATCAGGTGCACGATGAGCCGGACCAGCGCTGGCTCTGTCGGGACGACGTACGCGCCGGGCTGAAGGCGGTGGCCGAGGCGGGCTTGGTCTACGACTTGCTGACGAAGACGCCACACCTGCCATCCGCGGTCGAGACAGCGGCGGCGTTGCCGGAGCTGACCTTCGTGGTCGACCACATCTCGAAGCCCGTCGTCGGTGGAGATCTGGAGCCCTGGGCAACAGACCTGCGCGCGCTGGCCGCGTTGCCGAATGTTTCCTGCAAACTCTCCGGGATGGTCACCGAGGCATCCTGGACTGATTGGAAGGTGTCGGACCTCAAGCCGTACGTCGAGGTCGTGCTCGACGCATTCGGCCCCGACCGGGTGATGTTCGGCTCCGACTGGCCGGTCTGCCTACTGGCCGCCTCCTACGCCGAGGTAGTAGAAGCCGCCGAAGCCCTGACCTCCGACCTCACCCCCGACGAGCAAACCGCAATCTTCGAAACCACCGCCCGCCACACCTACCAGCTCTAACCACAGGTCCCCCCGAACCGAGACTTCCCCCGAGTCGCTGCCCCTCCAACCTGGTTGGCTACGGGAGGCGGACGTAGTCTCGGGTGGCTGTGTTGACGACTGCTTCGAGGCCGGGGCGGTCCTGCGGGCGGCCGCCGGCGCTCAGCTCGAGGTCGGTGGTGTTGGCGCCGAACGCGTTGGTGAAGCGATCCACCACCAGGCGGGTCGTGCTGCCGTCCGTGTACGAGTAGACCAGCGTCGTGTAGTGGAAAACGACACCCTCGAACGACGGGTTCGTGGCCTTCATCGAGCCGTTGGTCTGGGAGATCAGCTTGTAGCCTTTCACTCCCTGCAGTGCCGCTTTCTTCTGCGCCACGACCTTCGCGACCGGCGTCGCCCCCTGGTAGACGCCGTTCACGCGCAGGTTCCACAGCTTGTTCGAGCTGGTGAACTTCGCCTCGAACGTCGACAGCTTCACCATGTTCCAGCCCTTCGGCGCCAAGATGACGACACCGAGCTCGGTCTTCGGATCACCCCAGGACTGGTGGACGTACTTCACCTGCGCCGGCGTGAGTGCCGGAACAGCCGCCTGTGCCTGAGCGACAGTCTTGGCAGCGGCGTTGCCGGTGCTGGCGACCGCTGCGGTGGCGAGCCCACCGCCGGCCAGTACTGCGACAGCCGCCGCGAGTCCGGCGGTGCGGGTGAGGTTGAACTTCATGGTGATCTGCCCCCAAGGCTTTCATTTCGGTTGGTTACGAAGCCTTGGATGTCCCGGTCGCCGGCAAAGTTCGGAAGAAACTTTTCGGTTGGGTCTCGTATCCGCTACCTACTGCCCGAAGGGGCGAACTCCACCCGTACGCCGAGCAACCGCACCGGCCGGCGGAACTCGAATTTCGCCAGCACCTCGAGCGCCGCCGCCGCGACCACCTCGGGATCCTGCGTGCTCTCCTTCAGCTTGCGGCTCTTGATCGGTGTGTAGAACGAAATGAACCGCACCTTCACGTGCACCCGCTGCACCGACCGCCCCTCGTCCACCACCTCACGCGTCAGCGCGAGCGCCATCGACCGCACCTTGTCGGCGATCTCCACCGGATCCGAGAGGTCCTCCGGATAGGTCACCTCATGACTGCGCGACACCGGCTCGCGCGGCACATCGGTCACCTCGGCATCGCCCAGTCCACGGCCGAGCGCGAGATACCAGGTCCCCATCTTCGGCCCGAACCGCTTCCGCAGTACGTCGGGATCGGCCGCCCCCAACTCGGCCACGGTCTGGAGACCGAGTTCGGCCAGGTTCGCCGACATCCGGCTGCCGATCCCCCACAGGTCACGGACCGGACGATGGTTCATCACCTCGGCCCAGTTGTCCGCGGTCAGCCGGTAGATCGCGACGTCGTCGACCGACGGCGGACCCTCAGGTTTCGCGAAGCCGGTCGCGAGTTTCGCCCGCACCTTGTTGTCGCCGATCCCGATCGAGCAGGTCAGACCGGTGCGTTCGAGCACGGCCGCCCGCAGCTCCGCAGCGAGTCGCTCCGGGTCGTCGACCGAGGCGCCGACGAAGCACTCGTCCCAGCCCCAGACTTCAACCACCACAGGGAATTCGCGCAGAGTGTCCATCACCTCGGCCGACGCCGCGTCGTACGCCGTCGGGTCCGTCGGAAGGAACACCGCCTCGGGACACTTCCGCGCGGCGGCGCGCAGCGGCATCCCGGAGTGCACCCCGAACGCACGGGCCTCGTACGACGCGGTCGCGACCACCTGCCGCGCCTGACTCGGATCGCCCGAACCGCCGACCACCACCGGGAGACCGCGGAGCTCCGGCCGGCGGCGTACCTCGACCGCGGCAATGAACTGGTCCATGTCCACATGCAGGACCCACCAGCGGCTCATACCCCAGGGGTATCACAGCCGCCCGAACAGGTCTTGGAAATCACTGCCTTCCCGACCGCACGCTGGAGACAAAGAAGAGGAGCAAAACTGTGAAGGTATTTCTGACCGGAGGATCCGGTTACATCGGGCAGGCGACGATCGAGGCGCTGGTCCGGCACGGCCACGAGGTCACCGCGCTCGCCCGCAGCGACCGCGCCACCGGGATCGTCACCGGCCTCGGCGCGAAGGCCGTCACCGGCGACCTCACCGATCTTTCCGTACTCCGGAACGCCGCCTCCGCAGCGGACGGCGTACTCCATCTCGGGTGGTCGGCCGAGCGGAGCGCCGAGGTCGACCTGGCGGCCGCGGAGGCGTTGCTCGATGGGCTCGGCGGCCGCGGTCCCTACGTCCACACCGGTGGCGTCTGGGTCTACGGCGACACCGAAGGTCTGGTGGACGAGGACGCCCCGAAGAACCCGCCGGAGGTGACGGCCTGGCGGCTCGAGAACGAGGCTCGGGTGCTTGGGAGCGAAGGTTCGCACCCGGTGCTCGTGATGCCCGGTGTGGTGTACGGGCGGGGGAGCGGGTTGCTGGAGTACTTCTTCGTCGAACCGGCTCGCGCGACAGGCGCCGTACGGGTGATTGGTGACGGGAGCAATCACGTCACGCTCGTGCATGTCGACGACATCGCTGAGTTGTACGTGCTGGCTCTCGGAGCTCCCGCTGGCTCGGTGTACAGCGGAGTCGCCGAGAACTTGCCGTTCGCCACCATCGCGCCGGCATTGGCCGCGGCGGCCGGCGTACCGGGCAAGGTGGAGCACATCAGCTTCGCAGCGGCGTACGAGCAGATGGATGTGATCGCGGGTGCCTATGCGTTGGACCAGCAGCTCACCAGTGAGCGGGCCAGGCGTGAACTCGGCTGGGAGCCCAAGCACCTGGACGCTGTCGCCGACATTGCAGCAGGTCGCTAGAGCACCTTGCGCATCGACTGGGCGACTGTGACGTAGCCGAGTGAATCGTAGAGGCGGACCGCTGTCGGGTTGTCGTTGAAGACGTTGAGGTCGAGCCGGTCGAAACCCAGGTCGCGGCAGGCCTGCTCGCCGGCCAGCATGATCGCCCGGCCGTAGCCGTGCCCACGCTGGGCGGCATCCACCTCGACGTTGAAGATGAACGGCACCGGTTTGCGGGCCTGGATCCACAGGTTGCCGACCACGCTCCCGTCCGGGGTGCAGGCGGTCCACACGAGATGGTCCTTGGTGGCCAGGCCGTCGGGCAGGAGAGTCTCGATCTCCTTGCGGGCCTGGGCGAGGGCCTCCTCGTCGGTGAGTGCCCGGGCCGGGCCGATCGCGCCGGCGTACCCGACGATGGTCAGCTCGTACCACTCGGCGAACTCGTCCTCGGTCATCGGACGCAGGCTGACCTGCGGTGTGCTGCTCATCGCCCGACGATAACCGTCAACGGGGCCCAGATGGAGGTCTCGTTGCAGTCTGATGGCGAATTTGACGCGAAGGGTGGGGCAAGGGTTATCCCGCGGCGGTGAGCCTTCCGGTCGCACCCTGTGCTCACTTAGTGTCCTAGCGTCTCCGGTCACTGGTTGCCCTCGGCCACCTCTTGACCGGAGACGCTGCTGCGCCGGGGAGAGAGCCTGGCGGAACCGATGAGGAGGAACCGTGCACCTGTTGCCCGCACGTACGACGGCCCTCGGCGTATTGGGGATCGCCCTGGTGGCCGGGCTCGGCCAGGTGCCCCAGTCCATCGCGAGCCCGGCGCCCGCGGACGGCACCGCGCCGACCGGGCCGGCCGCCGTCAAGGCCGGACCGGACGAGCTGCCGAACGCTCTCGAGGACAAGCGGCGCGACCTCCGCCAGGAAGCGATGACCAATGTGCTCACCGGCTCCGCCAAGGTCGAGCAACGCGGTACGAGCAAGGTCGTCAAGGTCGGCCAGGAGGTGGCCACGCCGGCTTCGCGCGATGCGCGCGGCAAGCTCAAGGCGGCCAGGATCGGCAAGAACCAGTACGTCGAACTAGCGCGCGAGAAGACCGACAAGATCTTCGTCATCCTGGCCGAGTTCGGCAACCAGCGGCACCCGGACTTCCCGGACAAGGACACCGATCCGGATACGCCCGGCCCCTCGACGTACGACGGACCGGTGCACAACGCCATCCCGGCGCCCGACCGGACCCAGGACAACTCGACAGTCTGGCAGGCCGACTACTCCCGGGCGCACTACCGGGACCTGTACTTCGGCAAGGGCGACTCGGTGAAGACGTACTACGAGAAGCAGTCGTCCGGCCGCTACTCGGTCGACGGCACCGTCTCGGACTGGGTGAAGGTGCCCTACAACGAGGCCCGCTACGGCCGGTCGAACGGCACCCCATGTGCCGACAACATCTGCTCCAACACCTGGAACCTGATCGCCGACGCGGTGAACCAGTGGACGGCGGACCAGAAGGCCAAGGGTCAGACCGACGACCAGATCCAGGCGACGCTGAAGTCCTACGACCAGTGGGACCGCTACGACTACGACGGTGACGGCAACTTCAACGAGCCGGACGGCTACATCGACCACTTCCAGATCGTGCACGCCGGTGGCGACCAGGCGAACGGCGATCCGCACCAGGGTGAGGACGCGATCTGGTCGCACCGCTGGTACGCGTTCCAGAACAACACCACCGGGCCGGCCGCGAACAAGCTCGGCGGCGTACAGATCGGTGCCACCGGGCTGTGGATCGGTGACTACACGATGCAGCCGGAGAACGGCGGGATGAGCGTCTTCGCGCACGAGTACGGGCACGACCTCGGACTGCCGGACCACTACGACACCTCTGGGCAGCCGAGCCAGAACCCGGTGAACTGGTGGAGCGTGATGGCGCAGAACCGGGCCGGTGCGAAGGGTGACATCGGGATCGGCCTGAAGCCGCAGGACATGGGCACCTGGGACAAGCTGCAGCTGGGCTGGCTCGACTACGAGACGGTGAAGGCCGGCCAGACCAAGTCGATCGACCTCGGCCCGCACGAGTTCAACACCAAGAAGGCCCAGGGCGTCGTTGTGGTGCTGCCCAAGAAGAAGGTCACCACCCAGCTGGCCAAGCCGGTCACCGGCACCAAGTCGTGGTGGAGCGGGACCGGCGACAAGTACTCCGGCACGCTCACCCGCAAGGTGACCCTGCCGGCCGGGTCGTCGTCGCTGACCTTCCAGGCGAACTGGAAGATCGAGGACTGCGGCGCAGACCCGTGCGACTACGCGTACGTCGAGGTGAACGACGGCTCAGGGTTCAAGGCGATCCCGGGCAGCATCACCAAGTCGGCCGAGGCGAACGGGATCGACGGCGACAGCGCGGGCTGGAAGCCGGCCACCTTCGACCTGTCCGCGTTCGCGGGCAAGACGATCGACCTGCGGTTCCGGTACGCGACCGACGGGGCGACGCACGAGCTCGGCTTCTTCGCCGACGACATCAAGGTGGTCGCGGGCAGCCAGACGCTGGTCGACGACGGGGCCGAGAACGGCGACAACGGCTGGACCGCGGCCGGGTTCAAGGCGAGTGGCGAGTCGGTCACCAACGAGTACGACAACTTCTACCTGGCGTCGAACTACACGTACAGCTCGTTCAACAAGTACCTGAAGTACGGGCCGTACAACTTCGTCGGCGCACCCCGGCCGGACTGGGTGGAGCACTACCCGTACCAGGACGGTCTGCTGATCTCCTACTGGGACACCTCGCAGAAGGACAACGAGACCGCTGTACACCCGGGGTCGGGCCAGTGGTTGCCGATCGACGCGAACCCGACGCCGCGGGTGAACCTGACCGGCGCATTCTGGAAGTCCGCGGTGCAGAGCTACGACTCCACCTTCGGGCTGCAGAAGTCGGACTCGTTCAACCTGACCGTCAAAGGCCAGCAGAACTACGTCCGCGGCGCCGACCCGGTGCCGGTGTTCGACGACCGGAAAGACTTCTGGTCGGCCGACATCCCGTCGTACGGCGTGAAGGTGCCGCACGTGGGCGTCAAGATCCGGGTGGTCACCCAGCAGGGCACTTCGATGCGGATCCTGATCAGCAAGTGACGCGGTGAAAGGGCCCGGGTGCTCCGGGCCCTTTCAGGGTGTGACGACGTTTGCCGGCGGGTACCTGGATCGACGACCCGCGGCTCGGAAGGCAGCCGTGGGGTTTGCCGACAAGTCCGAGGTGTTCGTCGATGGCCAAGCTCAACCGGGTCCGTCCGTGAGGCGGCGCAAGCCGCCCGCCGGCGCGGTCACGAAGGCGCCGGACGGCCTGCCCTCCCCGCTGATCCAGAACTGGGAATGGCAGGACTACGCCGCCTGCAAGGACGTCAATCCCGAGCTGTTCTTCTCCGCCGAGTCCGAGCGGGGGATGCGCAAACACGCCCGCGAGATGCTCGCCAAATCGCTCTGCGGCACCTGCCCCGTACGCCGGGAGTGCCGTCGGCACGCCGAGCTCGTCGGCGAGATGTACGGCGTGTGGGGTGGCACCACCGAAGAGGAACGCGAGCCGGCCTTGCACGGCCGGTCGCGCTGATCAGTCGAAGAGCTCCTCGAAGAAGGACTTCTTCTTCTTGCGCGGGTGCTGCTGGTTGCCGTACTTGTCGTAGCCGCCGCGCTCGTCGTACCGGCGATCCTTGTCGTACCGCTTCTCCTCGTACCGCTTCTCCTCGTACCGCTTGTCCTCGTACCGCCGGTCGTCCGGGCGGCGGTCGTCGTACCGCGGCTGCTGCTGGGCGAGCGGCACCGCCGGAGCCGTCGCGTTGAAGGCAACCTCGGCGTCGACGAGCCGCTCGAGCTCACCCCGGTCGAGGAAGATCCCGCGGCACTCCGTGCACTGGTCCACGGTGATGTTGCTGCGCTCGTACGTCCGCATCGAGCCTTGGCACTTGGGGCAGGTCAGGGTCTCCATTCGACAACCCTAGGTGACGAAAACCCCATCTCACCTGACCCTCAGTAAACTCTCAGCCACTCCTTAATCTGTCGAGCCCGACCCTCAGCGATCAGTTCCGAATCCGATCGAACATCGGTACGACGACCCACCGAGCGGCCGCAGTTCTGTTTTTTGCTCAAGAGCTTGTACTGCTGAGTGAGGATGGCGGGGTGGAGTTCTTGCGGCGTGGTGGGTGGGAGCGGGTGCTGGTTGGTGAGTCGGGGGCGGAGGTTTATCGGCGCGGCGAGATCTACGCGAAGTGGTGTCAGCCGGGTGGGGTTGCCGAGCTTCGGGGTGAGCGGGATCGGGTGGAGTGGCTGGCGGGTACCGGGATTCCTGGCGCCAGGGTTGCCGACTGGATCGAGTTGGTGGACGGGGCTGCGTTGCTGACTACGGCTGTTCCTGGGGTGAGCGGTGACGAGCTTCCCGCGTCACGCCGTACGGCGGACAATCTCGCGGCCGTGGTCAAGGCGTTGCACGAGATCCCGACCGACGATTGCCCGTTCGAGCGGCGGCTGGACGATGTCATCAGCCAGGCGGCAGACGTCGTACTGCGGGGTGCGGTGAACCCAGAGTTTCTGACCGACGAGTGGCGGTTGGTCCCGCCGGAGCAATTGCTCGCCGGTCTGTACGCCGAGTTGGCAGAGGTCGAAGCGAAGGCGGAGCTGGTCGTCTGCCACGGTGACGCCTGCCTGCCCAACTTCCTCTTCGACCCCGACACCCTCGAGTGCACCGGCGTGATCGACATCGGTCGGCTCGGCGTCGCCGACCGCTATGCCGACCTCGCGCTGCTCAAGGCCCAGCTGGAAGACGAATGGTCTGTCGACGCTGCCGACTTCCTGCAGACCTACGGACTCACCGAGCCGGACGCCCAGCGCCTCACCTTCTACCGGCTCCTCGATTCACTCACCTGGCCACGACCGGTCAGCGGCCCTGAAGGGACTTGACGTTGTTGCCGAAGGTCCAGGATTTTGAGCCGTCCCAGTTGATGGACCAGGTCATCACGCCTTTGAGGCCGGGGACGCTGTTGTAGGCCTGGGAAACCAGGGAGGGGCTCATATAGCCGCCGCCTGCGCCGGATTGTGCGGGGAGGCCGGGCACCTGCTTGTCGTACGGGACTCTGATCGTGACGCCCTGGATGGTGAGGCCGTTGTTGAGGCACTGGGTCTGCACGGTGAAGCCTTGGACCGTGCCGGCGGAGTACGAGTCGCCGGAGCAGCCGTACATGCTGCCGTTGTAGTACTGCATGTTCAGCCACCACAGTCGCCCGTTGTCGGCGTACTTCTTGATGATCGGCAGGTACGAACCCCAGATCGAGCCGTAGGTGACACTGCCACCGGTGACGTACGCCGTTTCGGGGGCCATCGTCAGCCCAAAGTTCGACGGCATCCGGGCCAGTACGCCGTCGATGATCCGGATCAGGTTGGCCTGCGACGTCGAGAGCTGGCTGATGTTGCCGCTGCCGGTGAGCCCGGTCTCGATGTCGATGTCGATCCCGTCGAAGTTGTACGCCTTGAGGATCGGTACGACGGTCGCCACGAACCGGTCCGCCACGGCCGACGAGCTGAGGTCGATCCCCGCCGCGGCGCCGCCGATCGACATCAGGATCGTCTGGCCGGCCGCCTTCGCGGTGCACATCTCGGCCGGGGTGGCGACCTTCACCCCCGCGTCCATGCCGTCCTCCCACTTCACCGTTCCGTCGGACAGGATCACCGGGAACGCCGCGTTGATCACGTTGTAGCCGTGCTGGGCGATCGCGGTGTTGGTGATCGGGGTCCAGCCGAAGGGCGGATGGACGCCGTTCGACGAGCCGTCCCAGTTCTCCCAGTAGCCCTGCAGCACCTTGCCACTCGGCCGCGACTTCACCGCACACGTCGTCGACCCGGGCGGCGGTGTCGTAGGCGGTGTAGTCGGCGGTGTAGTCGGCGGTGTAGTGGGAGGTGTGGTGGGCGGCGTCGTAGGAGGCGCACCGTCACAGGCGCCGAGGTCGAGCCACAGCGACGCAGCAGCGACCGGGTTCCAGCCGGCACCCGGGATGGCCGTATGCGCGGACCGCGCCGAGTAGGTCCGGTTCAGATAGGTCACCTTGTCCCCGACGGCATAGGTAGTCCCCTCCGCCCAGACAGGAGCACTACAAGCCGCCTGAATCGCCGACTGCTGAGCCTGGGCCGCCACCAGCCCCGCCGACCCGAGCAGCAGTCCGGTTGCCATCGCACTCGCGAGCAGAACGCCGACCCGTCGGTTCATGGCGACTCCCAATCCAATACGAAGAGACCTTTCGTTAACGGTAGGGCCCACACCACGACCGCCGCCACGACATGTCGGAAACCCGCCTCGCGACGGAGCGGTCAGACTGGTGCGCATGAGTGTGGACATCCGGCGGGCTGCCGACAGGTTCCGGACCGAGAGCGAATGGCTCGACTCGCACCATTCGTTCTCCTTCGGCCCGTACTACGATCCCGCCAACGTCGGGTTCGGCCTGCTGCTCGTGCACAACGACGAAGTAGTTGCCCCCGGCACCGGATTCGACACGCATCCCCATCAGGACCTGGAGATCGTCACCTGGGTACTACGCGGCGCTCTCGTCCACCAGGATTCCGAGGGCCACCACGGCGTCGTCTACCCCGGCCTCGCCCAGCGAATGAGTGCCGGCAGCGGGATCCAGCATTCCGAGAAGAACGACGCGGGCGAACCGGTCCGCTACGTCCAGATGTGGGTCCGGCCGGACGAGGTCGACCTACAACCGTCGTACCAGCAGGCGGAGGTCGACGACGCCTTGTCCACCGGCGAGCTCGTGCCCATCGCCTCGGGTCTTCCCAAGCATGCGTCGACGAGCGCCATCCGCATCAACCAGCGAGGCGCAGGCCTGTACGCCGCCCGCCTGCCCGCCGGCGCCGAGGTCCAGTTGCCCACCGCTCCTTACGTCCACCTCTTCGTGGCCCTGGGCACCATCACCCTCGAGGGCGCCGGTGACCTCGGTACGTCGGACGCCGCCCGCCTGATCGCCGCCGATGGGCCGCGGGTAACCGCCGGCCCGGCCGGCGCCGAACTCCTCGTCTGGGAGATGCGCCCCTAGTCCTTCTGCTCGGACATCGTCCAGACGTGGTTCAGCGGATGGGTGCCGTCCTCGTTCTGGGCGAAGGACTCCACGAACTGGCTCATGTGGATCTGCCAGCGCCGGTCGACCGGGTCGTTGGCGAGCTGGGCGACGGCGGCCGGGTAATCGTCGCAGTCGACGAGATGGAACAGGTCCCGGCCGCTGCGCCAGATGCTCCAGTCGCGAATGCCGACCCGGTTCATCACCGTGATCAGCTCGGGCCAGACTCTGGCGTGCTCGCGTTCGTAGGCCTCTTCGGTACCGGGGATCAGCCGGCTGTGCAGTGCTAGGCGGGTCACAACGCAGCAGGATACGCCCGGGGAGTGATCGAACCGTTATTCGATCACTCCGCGATCGTCTCGACGTGGCCGATCGTCCCTGGCAGGGTTGCGGGCGGCTTGGTAAACGACTTCCCGGAGGGTTGATGGTCGAGCGGAACAGTCCCTGGCCACCCGGTACGCCTAACTGGGTCGACCTCGCCGCGGACGACCCGGTCGCAGCTGCGGAGTTCTACGCCGGCCTGTTCGGCTGGGCCACCGAGCACCGGAGTTCGCCGGAGTACTTCGTCTGCAGCCTCGACGGCGAGGACGTCGGCGGGATCGGCCCGAAGCAGCCGGGGACCGAGCGCCTGCCGAGCCGGTGGACCACCTACCTCGCCACCGACCAGGTGGAGCACACGCTGGCCGCCGTACGGGCTGGAGGTGGCCGCGAGGTCCTCGAGCCGTGCGACATCGCCGCGCAGGGCCGGATGGCGATCGCGGCCGATCCGAACGGCGCGCTTTTCGGACTCTGGCAGGCTGCCGATCATGTCGGTGCCGAGCGCCGGGCGACACCCGGTTCACTGGTCTGGAGTGAGGCGCTCAGCCGCGATCACGAGGTCGCCAAGAAGTTCTACACGAGCGTGTTCGACTACCGGTCGGAGGAGGTCGGCGGGTACGACACGCAGTACGCGGCCCTGTACGCCGATGACCGCCCGGTCGCCGGGACGGGCGAGCTGCACCCGAGCATGCCGCCCGAGACGCCAGCGCACTGGCTTCCGTACTTCGCGACGGCCGGCGTCGACGCCACGGTCAACCAGGTCGTCGGCAACGGAGGTGCGCTCCAGGGCGACCTGCTGGACACCGATTTCGGCCGCTTGGCCGTCCTCAACGACCCCGAAGGCGCCCGCTTCGCAGTCATCCAGCTCGGCTGATCATTTTTCTTTGCATGGCACGCTGGTCACTTCTTCTCAGTGTGTACCCGTTGCCGTGCGAGAGTTGAGAGCGTGAAGCGAACTGCTGCGATCGTCTGCCTGAGTGCCGTCCTGGTCACCGCCGGCTGTTCCGACAGCAAGTCGGGTAGCGACGGAAAACCTGATCCCAACAACGAGAAGCAGGCCTCCGCGGCCGCCGTCAAGGCGTTCGCCGCTGCCTGGGTCAAGGCGTGGGCGCCGGACGGCAAGCCGGACGAGGCCGCCGCGCTCACCGATGCGCCGACCACCTTCGGTCCACGGCTGGACAGCGTCGACACGGCGCTGGTCGCACAGTCCGTGACGGTCACGCCACAGGGCGACCCGAATTGCTCCGACGGCAGCAACTGCACCCAGGACCTGGCCGTCGAGGCCGTACTCCGGGGTATCGGCACCATGAAGTGGACCAGCACCGCGACCGCCGTGAAGACCGGTGATGCCTGGAAGATCAAGGCGTCCGGCGACACGATCTACCCCGGTCTCGGCGACGCCAACTACCTGAAGCGGGTCCGGACGGTCCCGGCCCGCGGCTCGATCCTCGACCGCACCGGCAAGCCGCTGACCTCGAACCGGCCGGTCGTCATCGTCGGTGTTGCCTCCGGCAACGTGGCCACCGCGGCGACGTACGCGGCCTTCACCAAGAACCTCGACGTCGACGGCGCCAAGCTGTGGAAGCGGGCCAAGGCGTTGCCGCCCGGTCAGTTCGTCGACGCGATCACGCTGCGCGCCGAGGACTGGGACAAGCTGCGCAACACGGTCGGCAAGCTGCCCGGCGTACTGACGATGGGCGGCACCGCGTCGCTGCCGGAGAGCCCCACCTTCGCCCGGTCCGTGATCGGCACGATGAAGACGGCGACCGCGGAGACCCTGAAGAACGCGGGCCCGACGGCGTCCAGCGCCGACCAGGTCGGCACCACCGGTCTCCAGTACGCCTACCAGCAGCAACTCGCCGGTACGCCGGGCGGAACCGTGACGCTGCGGGACGGCAAGACCAAGATGGCGATCAAGGAGGTCTTCAAGCAGACCGGCAAGCCCGGTGCCGCGGTGAAGACCACGCTCGACACGAACCTGCAGCGCTTCGCCGAAGCCGCCCTGGCGACGAGCAAGCTGCCCGCCTCGCTGGTCGCGATCCAGCCGTCCACCGGTCAGATCCTGGCCGCGGCGAACGGCCCGACCGCCACGAACTACAACCGCGCGTTCCAGGGTCACTACGCGCCCGGTTCGACCTTCAAGATCGTCACCTCGGCCGCCCTGCTGGGCGTCGGCGAGACCAAGGACACGGTCCTGCCGTGCTCGAACACGATCAACGTCTTCGGCAAGACCTTCAAGAACTACGATGCGCTCGCGTCGTACGGCAACGGCACCATGGAGAAGGCGTTCAACGTCTCCTGCAACACCGCCTTCATCTCCCAGCACGGCAAGCTGCCCGCCGACGGGATGACCAAGGCGGCGGCGATGTTCGGCCTCGGTCAGGAGCTGAAGGTCTCCATCCCGGCGTACGGCGGTGAGGTGCCGGCGCCGAAAGATGCCGTCGCCGAGGCGGCCTCGATGATCGGTCAGGGCACCGTCACCGCGAGCCCGCTGGGGATGGCACTGGTCGCCGCCGCGGTCAAGAACGGTACGGCGATGAAGCCCGTGCTCGTCCCCGGCAAGGACCCGGCCGGCGCCGCGGCAGCTCCGTTGCCGCCGGCAACGACCAACGCTCTGCGTGCGATGCTCCGCAGTACGGTCGTGAACGGCACCGGGAAGATCCTGGCCGGCAACGGCGCGGTCTCGGCCAAGACCGGTACCGCTGAGGTCGTCTCGAACGGCAAGGTGATCACCAACGGCTGGATGGTCGGCTACCGCGGCGACGTGGCGTTCGCGGTCATCGTCGAAGGCGGCACCTCCGGCGGGCACGCAGCCGGCCCGATCCTCCAAAACTTCCTCGGCCGCTTCAAGTAAGAACCGTGAGACCCCGGTGCAACGCCGCCGGTGCGTCGCCTTCTCCCTCCGGATGCAACCCGACCAGCGCTGGTCCGAACAACACGTCATCGCGGAGGGCGACCTGGTAGTCCTGTACGGCGTACGCACCGCCAGCTGGCAGGGCACGGAGTTCCGCGGCATCCCCACCCCCCAAGGCCCCGTCTCGGTCGAACTGGCCCGCGCTTCCCATGGCGGAGACCTACCTGTCGTATATCTCCTGCCGGGATCACACCGAAACAGGTCTCTATCTGAATCTGACGAGGCTTGCAGGCTGTGAAAGGCCCACGAAAACAGGACCGCGGCTGCTCGGTGGGCAGTCGCGGTCCTGGTCTTGGGCGGAAAGGAAGTCTTCAGCCGGTGGGGTTGCCGTTGTCGGAGCCCAGGGTGGCTTTGACGGTTTGGGATTTGCCGGCCCGGGTGAAGGTGATGCTCACCTCGTCGTTGGGGCGGTGCGAACGGACTGCGGCGACCAACGCGTCCCCTGACGCGATCGCCTTGCCGTCGACAGAAGTGACGATGTCGCCCTTCTGCAGACCGGCTTTGTCCGCCGCACCGCCCGCCGTCACCTCGCCGAGGGTCGCTCCCTGCAGGAGCCCGTCGGAAGACTGCGCGTCGCCGACCTGTACGCCGAGCCGTGCATGCGTGGCCTTGCCCTTGGCCACCAGCTCGTCGATGATCGGCTTGGCCTGGTCGATCGGGATTGCGAAGCCCAGGCCGATATTGCCGCCTTCGGATTGTCCCGATCCGCCGGCGGTTTTGATCGCGGAGTTGATTCCGACCACCTGGCCGGCGAGGTCGATCAGTGCGCCGCCGGAGTTTCCGGGGTTGATGGCGGCGTCTGTCTGGATTGCTGGGAAGACTGTCGTGCTGTCCTGGTCCTCACTGCCCGAGGTGACCGGCCGGTTGAGCGCGGAGACGATCCCGCTGGTCACGGTCTCCTCCAGCCCGAACGGCGAACCGATCGCGACCACACCCTGCCCGACACCGAGGTTCCCGCTCTTGCCCAGTACCGCGGGCTTCAGGTCCTTCGCGTCGGCCCGGATCACGGCCAGGTCGGTCAGTGGGTCGGTGCCGACGATGGTGGCCGGAACGGTCCGGCCGTCGCTCAGGTTCACCGAGATCTTGCCGCCGTTGCCGGCTCCGGCGACGACGTGGTTGTTGGTGACGATCAGCCCGTCCTGGCTGATCACGATGCCCGAACCGGTGGCCGCGCCCTGCGAGGTGGCGACCCCGATCTTCACCACACTCGGCAGCACCTTCGCGGCCGCTGCCTGGACCGAACCGTCCGGCGCGGAGACCGGTGCGGCCTGGCTGCCGTTCAGCGGTGCCGTCACCGACGGCGAGCCGTTGGACGAGTCGTTGGTCGCCGAGTAGACCGCCGCGCCACCCACACCGCCCGCGGTGCCGACCAACAGCGCGGTGGCTGCCACCAGAGCCAGACCGCGCCGCTTGGGCTTCGGGGGCTCCGACTGGGCCGGCTGCGGGCCGAACGGCCAGCTCGGGCCCGGTGACGTCCCCTGATGCGTCCCGGCCGTCCCGAACTGCCCGCCTTGTGGGTAAGCACTCCCACCTGAGGGGTGCTGACCGATCCGAGGTTGCCCGCCCTGCGGCGCGTACTGCTGTTGCTGATGCTGGCCGTAGCCCTGCGTCGGCAACTGCTGGGTGCGCTCCGGCGGAGTCGAGCCGCCGTACGACGGCTGGTTCCCGTACGTCGAACCCTGCGCCGGGGCGTCCTGCCCTGGCTGGTTCTGCGGCTGGTGCGGCTGGTTCTCGGTCATGGGTAAACCTTGGCGGCTCCACCTGAGAGAGCCCTGAAGATCCCGTCAGAGCAGCCGAAGAACTCGATGAAGATCCCCTGAAGACCCTGTGAGGCTCTCCACACCTCAGTACGGCGGGAGGCCTGCGTGGTCAGCGGGTCTGGGTGGCGGCGTGCGGGAGCCACAGGGTGAACTGGGCTCCGCCGGTCGGCGCATTGCGGGCGTAGATCATGCCGCCGTGTTGCTCGGCCGCGTGTTTGACGATGGCGAGGCCGAGCCCGGAGCCTGGGCGGCTGCGGGCTTCGCTGGAGCGGTAGAACCGTTCGAAGACGTGCGGGAGGTCTGCCTCGGAGATACCCGGCCCGCTGTCGGTCACAGTGAGCACGCCGTCCCGCAGGTGCACACTGACGCGCCCTGCCGGCGCGGAATCGCCTGTACTACGGTCCGCCACGTCCGGCGTACTGTACTTCGCAGCGTTGTCCAGCAGGTTCGTCACAGCCCGTCCAAGCAACCGCTCGTCGCCCCAGACCGGGAACGGCTCCAGCTGAACGTCCCACTCCAAGGACTGAGCCCGGCGGCGCACCTTGATGACCGCGTCCTCGACCACGTTCTGCAGCTCGATCAACTCGGCATTGCGAACCTGCGGCGTATCCCGAGCCAGCTCAGTCAGATCCCCGATCAGGTTGGTCAGCTCATCCATCTGAGCGCGTACGTCGTCCAGCAGTTGCTGACGGTCCTCGGCCTTGAGGCCACCCTTCTTGTCTGCTTGGGCAAGCAGGTCGAGGTTGGTCCGGATACTCGTCAACGGAGTCCGCAGCTCATGCCCGGCATCACCCACCAACCGCCGCTGCCGATCCTGCGATCTGGCCAGTGCGGTGAGCATCGCGTTGAACGCCAGCGCGAGCCGGGAGATCTCGTCCGAACCGCTGACCGGGATCGGTTTCAGCTCCTCGGTCCGCGCAATCCGCTCCGCCTCACCCGTCAGCCGCGCCAACGGCCGCAGCCCGGATTGCGCGATAGCGTTCCCAGCCAACGCCGCCCCGATCACGCCGAGCAGCCCAACGGCCCACAACACGATCCCCAGGTTGTGCAACGTCCGGTCGATCGGCGTCAACGACTGCGCGACCACGAGCGCCCCCGGCACGTTGTAGTCCGCGTCGGTGCAGAACTGCGCCTGCTTCAGCGAACAGAAGTTGGCGTGGACGGCGATCACCCGGTAGTGCGGACCGCCGCGAACGCCAACGGTGCGGAGGCTGAAGTCGCCGGTCGCCTGAGGTTGCGCGATGGAGAGTTCAGGCTTTTCCATCGGCGGGAGGACGTCACCGCCGACCTTCGCCCCGCCCGCGGTATAGACCCCGAGCTGGATGTCGCTGAGCCCCAGCGCATCCGGGGGGACATTCTCCACGTTCACGAGTCTGGTCAGCACGTCCTTGCTGGCGGCCTGAGTCGCCCGAGCTTCCAGGCTGTCGTCGAGATTCCGGTACATCTGTTGCCGGACTGTGGCATAGGCCGCGACGCTCACGAACGCTACCGCCAGACCGACGGCCACGGCGGCGAGCAAGGTGACGCGAGCGTGCAGGCTCAGGTCGTGCAGCTTCTCCTGCCACCAAGCCTGGGTCTGGGTGACGCCGGCCGCAAGCCGATTGGCCCCGGTCCCATTGCTCGCCGGCTCACCTGTTCCTTGACCGGGAACACCCTGACCAGGTGCACCCTGACCCGGGCTCGCCGGGCGTGGGCCCGTTGTGGGTCGGCCGGCGGGCGGTGAGTCGGGGGCGCGGACGGCGTACCGGTCGGTGGGGCCGCCGACTTCGAGGGTCTCTTCCGGTGGGGGGATGGGGCCGGCGTACCTGGGGAAGTCGTCGGCGGGGGGTTGCGTGGTCACGGTGGGGTGTCTCTCAGGACGTAACCGATGCCGCGGACGGTGTGGATCAGGCGGGGGAGGTTGTCGACCTCGGTCTTGCGGCGGAGGTAGCCGATGTAGACCTCGAGGGAGTTCGCCGTGGTGGGGAAGTCGTAGCCCCAGACCGCGTCCAGGATCACCGCGCGTTCGAGCACCCGGCGCGGGTTGCGGATCAGCAGTTCGAGCAGCGAGAACTCGGTGCGCGTCAGCGGGATCGGGATGTTGCCGCGGTGCACCTCGTGTGCGTCCACGTCCACCACCAGGTCGGCGTACTGCAGCACCTCGCCGCGCGGGCCGCCCTCACCAGGCGTCGTACTGCGGCGCAGCAGCGCTCGCAGGCGGGCCAGTAGCTCCTCCAGCGCGAACGGCTTGGTCAGGTAGTCGTCGCCGCCGGCATCGAGTCCGTCCACCCGGTCGGCGACCGCGTCGCGCGCGGTGAGCACCAGGATCGGCACGTTGTTGCCCGCGGCCCGGAGCGCCTTGGTGGTCTCCAGCCCGTCGAGGCGCGGCATCATCACGTCCATCACGACCACGTCCGGTTCGACGTTGCCGATCACCGCGAGCGCCTCGGCGCCGTCCGAGGCGGTCACCACCTCGAAGTCGTTGAACTCCAGCGAACGGCGCAGCGAATCCCGGACCGCCCGGTCGTCGTCCACCACCAGTACCCGCATGTCGTGCTCCGTTCGCCGGACCGGTCCATCCGGCCTACCTCCGACCACCGAATCTATGCGCTCTATTTGAGAATCGGCTGAGAACCCGCTGATCTGTCGCGAAACAAACGCTACCGGGCGTAGTTTTCCGGCGTGGACATCGTCGAATTCTCCCCCCAGCCCGAGCAGTTCGCCTGGACCTTCGGCGGCGTCGCCCCGGTCCGACGGGTCACGCCGGGAACCATGCTGCGGCTGTGGACCGAGGACGCCTTCTGTGGCAGCCTCCGCAGTACGGCGGATCTCGCCAGCGCCTCGCTGACGATGCCGTTCGTCAACCCGCAGACCGGTCCGTTCTACGTCGAGGGCGCCGAGCCGGGCGACACCCTGGTGATCCACTTCGTTGAGCTGACTCCGGCGCGGAGCTGGGGTGCTTCAGCAACCATCCCGTACTTCGGTGGGCTCACCAGTACGGACCGTACTGCGACGTTGCAGGACCCGTTGCCGGAGCGCACCTGGATCTACGAGGTCGACAGCGCCAAGCAGACTGTCGGCTTCCGGGCACAGGGGAGTGATCTCGAAGTCGCCCTCCCGATCGAGCCCATGCTCGGCACCGTCGGGGTGGCTCCGGCAGCTGGAGAGGTGCGTTCGTCGCTCGTCCCGGACACGTTCGGCGGCAACATGGATACGCCGGAGATGAAGGCGGGCGCCACCTGCTATCTACGGGTCAACGTGGAAGGCGCGCTGTTCTCTGTCGGCGACGGGCACTACCGGCAAGGCGAGGGCGAGTCCTGCGGTACTGCGGTCGAGGGCGCGATGAACGTAGTACTGGTGATCGATCTGCTGAAGACGCCTGGACCGGTCTGGCCCCGGATCGAGAACGACGACTACCTGGCTGTGGTGGGATCCAGTCGTCCGCTGGAGGACGCATGGCGTGCTGGTCAGGTCGACATGGTCGGCTGGCTCGGTGACCTCTATGGTCTCGACAAGCTGGATGCGTACCAGCTGCTGAGTCAGATCAGCGAAGTGCCGCTCGCCAATGTGGTCGACGCCAACTACAGCGTGGTCACCAAGGTCCCCAAGCGCCTACTGCCCACCGCAGAGGTCTACGGCGGCATCCACGCTCACCTGCGTAGTACGGCGAACTAGGCGTCGACCAACGCCGTACTACGTTCGCTCCGGCTCCGGCGGCGGGAGATGCTGACGCCGACGAGGCAGATCGCACCCCCTGCAAGGGCAAGAGCCGCAGGCCGCTCGCCGAGAAGTACCCAGGCGAGGACGATGGCGACTACCGGGACCAGGTACGTCGTGGCGCCCAGCCGACCCGCGGTCGTGCGGCGAAGGGCGAAAGCCCACGTGCTGAAGCCCAGCGCTGTCGGAACCGCACCGAGGTAGACCACCCACCAGATCGTCGCAGCGCTCGCCTTGGGCAACTCGTGGATGAGCGCAGGCGCGAACGGCAAGCAACCGACGGCACCGATGGTGCAGGCGAGCCAGGTGACCTCTGCAGCCGGCAGGCGATCGAGTAGCGGCTTCTGGCTGACCACGCCGACGGCGTACGAGACGGCGGCGATGACGCAGAGGACGACTCCCCAGAGCTCCGCGCCGCCGGCCGAAGTCGACGTACCGATCAGCAGAATGCCGCCGAACGCGACCAGGCTGCCGACGACGAGTTGCCGGGGGAAGCCTTCACCGAGGGTGAGCCCGGCCAGTACGGCGATCAGGAGCGGCGCGATGTGGACGATCATGGCTGCCGTCCCGGCGTCGAGGCGGCGCTCGGCGGCGTTCAGGGCGACGTTGTAGACGCCGAACCAGAGCAGGCCGCAGGCGAGTAGTTGCGGCCAGTCCCGCTTGGCCGGCCAGTGGCTGGTGCGAACGGCCGGTCCGGTAGGCCGCCGGACGAGGAGAAGAATGCCGAGCGCGAGGCTGCCGACCAGGAGGCGGGCCAGTGCCAGCGCGCCGGCTGAGAACTCGGTGCCGACGTGCCGGATCGCCACGAAGGCCGACGCCCAGAGCAGTACGGTCACGGCGGCAGCTCCGGCCGCTGGCAGGTTCTGAGGAGATTTGACGGTCCTGGTCACTCGTCTAGGCTAGAAAGAGTTCTTTGCCTCTTCCATGCCGAAATGAATGCGCGAGGTGCCAGATGGTTTCCGGTATGAATGCTTTGACTGGCCCTGACCAGCGGATCGAGAAACCGCAGCTGGATGAGATCAATCTCCGGCTGCTGGCCGAGTTGCAGCACGACCCGCGGTTGCGGACCACCGAACTGGCCCGCCGGCTCGGTGTGTCGGCGCCGACCGTCCGCGAGCGCCTTGCCCGGCTGGAAGAGTCCGGGGTGATCCGTGGCTTCCGCCTCGAGCTCGACCCTGCCGCGCTCGGGCTGCCGGTGGCTGCGTGGATCCGGCTGCGGCCGGGTCCGGGTCAGAATCCTAGGATCATCGAGCTGGCCGGCCGGACGCCGGAGGTGGTCGAATGCCACCGCATCTCCGGCGAGGACTGTTTCCTGTTTCGCGTGCAGGTGGGCTCGATCGGCGACCTCGAGACAGTGCTCGACAAATTCACCGTGCACGGCCAGACGACCAGTTCGTTCATCGTCTCCACCACGGTCGAGCCCCGCAACGTACCGCTGCCGCCGTACTGACCCGGGTCGTCTGTGAGCCGGGTGCCGTCCGGACAGTGAGCCCAACCACTGTCACGAGTGGTCCCCATCACTAGGCTGGGGGCGACTTCAGCGACCCCTGGAAGGACCTGCCCATGGCTGCCGACAAGTCTGTCCGCAGAGTTGCCCTGCTCACCGCCGGTGGCCTCGCGCCCTGCCTGTCGTCCGCCGTCGGTGGACTGATCGAGCGATACTCCGAAGTAGCGCCCGACATCGAGATCATCGGCTACCTGAACGGGTACCACGGCCTGCTGAGCGGCCGGCACATCGACGTGACGCCCGAGGTGCGGGCGAAGGCGTCGGTGCTGCACAAGTTCGGCGGCAGCCCGATCGGCAACAGCCGGGTGAAGCTGACCAACACCGCCGACCTGGTCAAGCGCGGCCTGATCGCCGACGGCCAGAACGCGCTGCAGGTGGCGGCCGAGCGGCTGGTGGCCGACGGCGTCGACGTACTGCACACGATCGGCGGCGACGACACCAACACGACGGCGGCCGACCTGGCGGCGTACCTGCACGAGCACGACTACGACCTGACCGTGGTCGGCCTGCCGAAGACGATCGACAACGACGTGATCCCGATCCGGCAGAGCCTGGGCGCCTGGACCGCGGCCGAGCAGGGCGCGCTGTTCGCCCGCAACGTGATCGCCGAGCACAGCTCGAACCCGCGGATGCTCGTCGTCCACGAGGTGATGGGCCGCAACTGCGGTTGGTTGACGGCGGCAACGGCCGCGGAGTACCGCAAGTGGCTCGCGGAGCAGGAGTGGAACCCGGGGATCGGCCTGGACGAGAAGAGCTGGGACGTGCACGCCGTTTACGTGCCGGAGGCAACGATCGATCTCGATGCCGAGGCGGAGCGGCTGAAGGCGGTGATGGACGAGAACGACTGTGTCACGATCTTCCTGTCCGAGGGCGCCGGCGTACCGTCGATCGTGGCGGAGCTGGAGGCGCGCGGCGAGGAGGTCCCGCGCGACCCGTTCGGGCACGTCAAGCTGGACACGATCAATCCCGGTGCCTGGTTCGCGAAGCAGTTCGCGGAGCGGATCGGCGCCGAGAAGACGATGGTCCAGAAGAGTGGCTACTTCAGCCGGTCGGCGGCCGCGAACCAGCGTGACCTCGAACTGATCAAGCAGTGCACGGACTACGCGGTCGACGCGGCCCTGCGCGGCGAGAGCGGCGTGGTCGGCCACGACGAGGAGCGCGGCGACGAGTTGCGCGCGATCGAGTTCCCGCGGATCGCCGGTGGCAAGGAGTTCGACCCGACGGTCGACTGGTTCACCGCACTACTGAGCGACATCGGCCAGGCCTGACGCTTGCGCCCGTAGTACGGGATCTTCCGTCCTGTACTACGGGCGCTCGGGTTCAGCGCTGGTGTGGTGCGGGCTGGGCCCAGTCGGGGTGGCCGAGGGGGACCGGCGTGGTCTTGCCGTAGATCCAGCTCTTGATGAGCGCGGTCAGGTCCTTGCCGGAGACCTCGTTCGCGACGTCGATGTAGTCCTGCGTCGACGCGGCCTTGTTCCGGTAGCGCTCGAAGAACGTGTGCTCGATCTCGCGGAACTTCTTCGCGCCGACGACGTGATTGACGTCGTTGAGCATCAGCAGCCCGCCGGCGTTGGTGCCGCCGAGGACCTCGAGGGTGTCGGCCGGACGACCGGGCGGTCCGTACGTCGCGCGGTTCTCCACCTCGAAGTTGTAGGCGTTGTGCATGAAGTCGTCCAGCTTCACCAAGCCCTTGTCAGCTTGGTAGACACCTGAGTAGTAGCTGGCGTGGCCTTCGCTGATCCACATGTCGTCCCAGGTGCGAACGGAGACGGCGTTGCCGAAGTACTGGTGGATCAACTCGTGGACCATCGTGGCGACGTCTTGAGTGTTCGGCTGAGCGAGGTAGTCCACGTTGAACATGGAGAGGGTCGCGCTCTCCAGGGCGTAACCGGTGACGCCGCCGACGCCTAGTACGCCGTATGTCTCGAACGGGTATTTGCTGCCGAGCTGGTGCTCCACCCAGCGCAGCTGGTCGGGAACGAGGCCTACGCGAGGACCTGCTGCTTTGGCCTTCGAGCTGTCCACGTAGCTTCTGAGCGGAAGGCCGTGCGGGCCTTTTCCCTTGATTTCGGTGAGATGGCCGACCGCGAGCTGGGCGACGTGGGTGGGGATGGGATCGCGGGTACTGAAGACGTACGTGGTGCGGTTTCCCTTTGTCTGCTTGCTTTGCAGGGTGCCGTTCGCGGCGGCTTGAAGGTTGCTCGGAACGGTGACTTTGAAGCTGACCCGGGCCTTGTCGCTGGGGACGTCGTTCATCGGGAAGAACAGGTGCGAACGGTCCGGCTGGCCCATCAGCTCGAAGCCACCGGCCCAGTCGGTCCAGTGGTCGAAGTGATCCAGCTCCGGGAAGTTCGGCGAGTGCGGCTCGAGCGCGCGGTCGGCGGCGAAGACGATGTGCACGCGGAACGGCAGGTTGTGGAGCAGCGGGACCTTCGGAGTGACAACCAACTTCTCCTTGGCGTTGTCCAGTTGGAAGGTGGCTGGCAGGCCGTTCACGGTGACTTCGCTGACCTGCTTGGCGACCGCGTCGAGGCTGAAGCTGGAGAGAGTTTGCTTGGCCTGGGCAACGATGTCGACGGAGGAGGCCATCTGCGTCTTGCCGGGTTGGTAGTCATAGGCAACGTTGTACGACTGCACGTCGTACCCGCCGTTGCCGAGGCCAGGGAAGACGCGGTCGCCCGCGGTCTGTGCTCCTGGCGTGGGGATTGCTGGGGTTGTGGCTGCTGCTGGACCGGCGACTGCGGTCGACAGCAGGACCGCTGTGGCGAGCTTTCCGAGGTGCACGGGCACGCACTCCCTTTCACTGCTTGACGATTGCTTCCGTCCAGCAGGTAATCAGGTGCGGCCTATCGTCCCCGTATCGTTATTCCGAAAGCTTTTCGATCCAGCGGTCGGCAGCCTTCTCGATCTGCGCGAGCACCTGGTCGAATCCGGCCTCGTCGCCGTAGTACGGATCCGGTACGTCGGCCTCCGCAAAAAGCTCAACCGGTACGACGAGGTCGCGGCCACCCCGCTTGCGCAGGATCGCCAGGTGACCGGAGTCCATCGCGAGCACCAGGTGGTGGTCGGCGAAACCCTCGAACCGGCGGGCCCGGTGCGCGCTTCCGTCGTACCCGTTGCGGGCCAGCACCGCCGCGGCGCGATGGTCCATCGGGTCGCCCTGGTGCCAGCCGTCCGTTCCCGAACTGGTCACCACGACGTCGTCGATCCCGGCCTCGGCGAGCTTGGCGCGCAGCACCACCTCGCCGATCGGCGACCGGCAGATGTTGCCGGTGCAGACGACCTCTACATGCCTCACCGCTATTACAGCTCGGCGTCTTCCGGCAGCAGCGTGTTCAGCAGCATGCCGACCAGGGTGATCACGAGCGACCCGAGCAACGCGGAGCCGAACCCGGAGACGTGGAACTGGACGTCCAGTTTGCCGGTGATCCATGAGGTGAGCAGCAGCATCAACGCGTTGATCACGAAGATCAGCAGCCCGAGGGTCAGGATGATGAACGGCAACGAGAGCAGCTTCGCGACCGGCTTCACCACCGCGTTCACGATGCCGAAGATCGCCGCCACGATCAGCAGGGTCAGGATCCGCCGCCCGGTGGTCGCCCCCTGCAGCGTGATCCCGCTGACAACCCAACTGGCAACAGCCAACGCCACAGCATTGGCCAGCAACTTGATCACCAAGTTCTTCATACCCCGATCCTCCCACCTACCGGTCCACCCCACCGCTCCCAGCCCCAGACACGCCGCAACCATCGAGCTCGTCAGGCAGCAGATGCGCTTCCCCCGGGGCTCGCCGGAACGTACTCACCTCGCTCACCGCCCCACACCAAGCTCCCGCATCCACTCGCCACCCGCGCCCCACCGGATCACCCGCCCCACTTACCCCCACAACCCGCCGCCCCGCTCCCACCGGATCAGCTGGGCCCACCTGCCGGACCGACCCGCCATCGAATTCCCACCTACCGGCTCGACTCGCTGGTTTTGCTCGACCTACCGGCTCGACTCGCTGGTTTTGTGGCGGAAAAGCGGCGAGTCGAGCCGGGTGGTCGGGGCGGGACAGGCTGATCGATCCGGCAAGTGGAGGGCGCCGCGAGTCGATCCGGCAAGTGGAGGACGGCGCCGCGAGTCGATCCGGTGAGTGGAGGAGGGCGCCGGGTGGGCGACCGGGGCGACGTACGGGCTGCGGGGTACGGGGGTACGGCGTACCGGAGTTAGTTCGGGGGTGTGGTGATGGCTTCCAGGAGGGACTCTTCGGCGCCGGCTAGGTGGCGGCGGAGTTCTTCTACGCACTCGTCGAGGTCACCTTTTTCGAGGAGGCGGACGAGTTTGCGGTGCGAGGCGACCTGTTGTTTGGCGTCCTGGCGCAGCGCGTCGACGCGGGCGAGGGCGAGGCGGGCTTCGCCGGTGATGGAGTCGGCGGTGGCGATCAGGCGGGCGCTGCCGGTGAGCGCGACGAGGCTGCGGTGGATCGCCAGGTGCGTCTCGGTCATCGCCTCCGGGTCGGCTCCTTCCTTCGCGGTGGCGGCGAAGGTGCGCATCGCGGCGCGGACCCGCTCCCGGGCGAGCTCGTCGGCGTCGAACCAGGCGCGGATGCCGGCCGACTCCAGCACGAACCGCGCCTTGCAGATGTCGGCGACCGCGGCCGGGTGCAGGATCGCGACGCTGACGCCCTTGTTCGGCTCCCGGACCGCGAGTCCCTCGGTGACGAGCATCGTCATCGCTTCCCGGACCGTACTGCGCGCGACGCCGAGCGCCTCGGCCAGCGGCTGCTCGCGCAACGGCGTACCGGGTTCCAGGTCGCCTGCGAACAGGGCGGCGCGCAAGGCGTCGACCACCCGGTCCACCGTGGTCGAGCGGTCCACTCGCAGCCGTTCGTACATGAACCGATTCTCGTCTAGTCAGCGGCCGTTGTCGCGCGGGCGCACCCGATGGACCCCAGCCTGTGGATAACTCCCGACGTCTCGGGCGGATTTTCGGCAGTCTTTTCCTTGGCATCCGCTCCTGTCATGGGAGCGGCCAGTCATAGATCGCAGGGAGGAGGGGCCATGGAAGGCAAGGCACTGCTGGGCGTCGTCGGCCTGATCCTGGCGCTCCCGCTGCTGATAGTTCTCGCCATGTTGGCCGGAGCGCTGGCTGCCGTCGGCAGTGACTCGTGCGCCGACGCGAGTTCGCAGACCTGTAGCTGTGGTGGATTGCTGAGTGGCTCCAACAACCAGCAGAAGGCCTTCAACTACTTCATCTCCAACGGGTACTCCAAGGAGCAGTCGGCCGGCATCGTCGGCAACCTGATCGACGAGTCGTCGGTCGAGCCGATGCGCAAGCAGAACACGTTGCCCGGGACGAAGACGCTCGCGGCCGAGGTCGACGGGCCCGGTACGGCGAGCGACTACTCCGGCGGCTGGGGCATCGTCCAATGGACGCCGGCCAGCAAGATGATCACCGCATCCAGGAACGCGGGCGCGAAAGACGAGCAGATCGAGACGATCGAGTACCAGCTCGACTTTCTGAAGGTCCAACTGACTGGCATGGGTCATGTGCCGGAAGGTGAGGCGGGCAGCATGGTGCGGGCGGCGAGGAGTGTCGAGAACGCGGCGGTCGCCTTCGGCCGGTACTACGAACGCTTCGACGGCAGCGAGAACCCGCACCACCCGCGCTACGCGAAGAGCAAGGCCTCGGCGAAGGAGGTGCTCGCAAACTTCGGCGACGCCGCCGTCACGGCAAGCGTCGGCGGTTGTGCAGGTGGGGGGAACGGGAGCATCGTCGAGACCGCCTTTGCGCTTGCCTGGCGCGATCGGGGCCACGGGCAGGAGAAGGAGGACGCCACCCCGGCGTACCAGAAAGCGATGCCCGAGTTCAACGGTTCCACTGGGACGTGGCCGTTCAGTGACTGCGGTGTCTATGTCGCGACGGTGATGGTGATGAGCGGTGTGGACAAGGAGTACGTCCGGAGGATCACCAGCAATCAGCGCGCCTACGTCCGGGGCTCGACGAAGTATCAGACGTTCGAGAATCTCAGCAATGTCAGTCAGCTGCAGCCGGGGGACATCTTCGTCCACAACCACCACACGTACTTCTATGTCGGGTCCTTCAAGGGCGCCGATGGGAAGACCTGGAACGCGCTGTCGGCATCGCTCGGATCCAATGCGGGGAATGGGCGGGTGCCACAACCGTCCATCGTTCAGTTTGCCGACGACAACGGTCAGTACACCGTCGCCCGGATCAAGAAGTAGGTGTCGGTGGACAGGCGACGGTGGGTGCTGAGAGGGACGGTGGTGCTTCTGCTGGCGATACTCGGCGTCTATCTGGCGTTCCGCGGCAGCACGGAGCACAACGTCTTGGTGCGCTCGGTGCCGAACGATCTGGCGCTGACCCTGGACGGCAAGCCGGTCGCGGCGAACGGGGAGCTCAAGGTCAAGCACGGCAAGCACACGCTGACCGGTGAGCGGCGTGGTTTCGAGAGTCACACCCAGACTGTCGAGGTGCGGGGCGACATGCAGCTCAAGATGTACCTGTTCTCGAACAGCCAAGCCGGTCGGCAATGGGAGAAGGGTCACCCGGAGCAGGTGCTCGAAGCCGAGGAGGAGGCGAACCGCAAGTACCAGGAGCGCACCGAACGGCTCACCCAGAACTACCCGATCCTGCAGGAGCTGCCGTACGTCGGCCCCGGCTTCACCGTCAACTACGGCGCCTCCAAGTCTGACCCCACCAACCCAGAAAAGCTCGCCCTCTACATCAAGCTCACCTACCCCGACGGCAAGCAGGCCGCCACCGACTGGCTAGCCGGCCACGCCCACAACCCCACCAACCTAGAACTCATCTACACGAAGTAGCTCCACCTGTGCGCTTCCTTCGAGCCCGCCCACCCGGGAAGTCAGGGGACCGGGTTTTGGGTCGTGTTGACTCCGGTCGGGTCGACCTGCACACTGACTGATTGTCGGACAATCAGAGGATCCGTCAATGACGGACGAGTGTGTAGGGGTGGTTCATGGGGCAGCAGCTGGGGTGGGGCCGGAAGTACTTGATGGTCCGGCCGGACCACTTCCGGATCGACTACGTGATCAATCCGTACATGTCGACCCAGGACCAGCCTGACCCCGAGCTGGCGTTGCGGCAGTGGAGCGCGTTGCGGCTCGCGATCATCGACGCCGGCGGTGAGGTCGAGGTGCTCGACCAGCGCCCCGATTCACCCGACATGGTCTACGCGATGAACCTCGGCCTGGCCGCCGCGCCCACCGAGGAGTTCGCAGGCGGCCGGGCGATGCTCTCGCACATGCGGTTCGAGCCGCGCCGCAAGGAGTCCGTGACCGCGGCCGGCTGGTTCACCGAGCACGGCTTCGCGCTGGACCGGACCGGCGCCGAAGGCGTCGGCCCGCACTTCGAGTCCGGCGACGCGTTCGTCTTCGGCGACAGCCTGGTGGTCGGGTACGGCCCGCGCACCGAGGAGGAGGCGCTCAAGCACCTCGCCGCCGGCTGGAACATCCGGGTCCGCGGCCTGCGCATCACCCACGAGGGGATGTACCACCTCGACCTGCCGTTCTGCCCGATCGACAGCACCCACGCGCTGGTCTACCCGCCCGCGCTCGACGCGGCGAGCCAGGCCGAGCTGTTCGGCATCGTGCCGGACCCGATCGTGCTCACCGACGAGGAGGCGTTCGCGTTCAGCGGCAACTCGCTGGTCGTCAACGACACGGTGATCATGCCGGCCTGCTCGGCCCGCCTGCACGACATCCTCACCGGGCTGGGCCTGCGCATCGTCGTACTGGACCTGTCGGAGTTCCACAAGGGTGGCGGGTCGGCGCGCTGCCTGACCAACCCGCTCGATTTCGACCTTGCCGCCGCCAGTGTCGTCGGTGGCGAGGTTGTTCTTCCCGGCTGATCAAACTGAACAGCCGGTACTGCGCATCGCGGGTCTGCGTTGAGCGCTGTGTCGCCGTTGCTGGACAATTTGTAGAGCCTCGAAGCACGGGGTTCTACACCGGCGACGCAGCGATTAACCTGCCGACATGACCGCCCCCGAAGATGAGGCCCAGTTCCGGTTTCGCGCCTGCCTGGACGACGTAGCGGCGTACAAGCCGGGTAAGCCGCCGGAGCGCACCGACGGACGGCCGACGTACAAGTTGTCCAGCAACGAGAACCCGTACCCGCCGCTGCCCGGCGTGCTGGCCGCGGCGACCGCGGCTGCCGCAGACATGAACCGGTACCCGGATATGGGCGCGTTCGATCTGCTCGAGGCGCTGTCCGAGCGACTCGGCGTACCGGTCACCGACCTCGCACTCGGCACCGGATCGGTCGCGGTGCTCTACCACCTGCTGCAGGCGTCGGTGAGCGAAGGCGACGAGGTCGTCTACGCCTGGCGGTCCTTCGAGGCGTACCCGATCGCGGTCCAGCTGACCGGTGCCACGTCGGTCCAGGTCCCGCTGACGGCGGACGCCCGGCACGACCTCAAGGCGATGGAGGCGGCGCTCACCGAGCGGACCCGGGCGGTCATCGTCTGCTCGCCGAACAACCCGACCGGCCCCGTCGTGCATCGCGACGAGCTGATCGCGTTCCTCGACGCGGTGCCGCGCGACGTGCTGATCGTGCTCGACGAGGCGTACTACGAGTTTGTCCGCGACCCGGAGGTCTTCGACGGCGTCGAGATCTACCGCGACCGGCCGAACGTCGTCGTACTCCGGACGTTCTCGAAGGCGTACGGGCTGGCCGGTTTCCGGATCGGGTACGCGATCGCGCATCCGCCGATCGTCGCGGCGATCCGCAAGTGCGCGCTTCCGTTCGGCGTCAGCCAGATCGCGCAGGCGGCCGCGTTGGCGTCGCTGAAGGCGAAGGATGAGCTGCTGGAGCGCGTCGATGCTTTGGTGACCGAGCGGACGCGCGTCGTCGGCGAACTGCGGGCGGCCGGCTGGGACGTCCCGGAGACGCACGCGAACTTCGTCTGGATGCCGCTCGGCGACGAGACCGTGGCGTTCGCCGAGGCGGTCCAGGCCGAAGGCGTCTCGGTCCGCCCGTTCCCGGGCGACGGCGCGCGAGTGACCATCGGCGAACGCGAAGCCAACGACCTGTTCCTAGAGGTCGCCTCCGCCTGGCACAAAGGCCGCGCCGGTTCGCCGACTGTCCGGTGAGGTCGCTGGTCTGGATTTCGGGCGCCTCGGGTGGGATCGGCGCGGCGTTGACCGCGAGCGTGCCGTTCCCTGAAGCGCGGGTGATCGACCTGTCGCGTCGCGGTGGGATGGTCGAACACTTTCCGGCGGATCTGTCCGATCCCGCTGACTGGGTGCGCGTCGAGCAGCACTTCGAGGAGTCGCTCGCTGGGTTCACGGGCGAGCGGGTCGTGTTCGTGCACAACGCGGGCACGGTGGTGCCGATCGGACCGGCAGACGCGGTGGATCCCGAGGCATACACCCGCGCCGTCCTCCTGAACTCGGCTGCCCCACAGGTGCTCGGCCGGGCGTTCCTCCGCGCGACAGCCGACCTGACCTGCGAGAAACACCTGGTGATGCTGTCATCAGGAGCAGCCAGTACGGCGTACGCCGGCTGGTCGTCATACAACGCCGGCAAGGCAGCCGTCGACCACTGGGTCCGCACCGTCGGCACAGAACAACCTCCACTGAACCCTGCCCCCGCTCAGGACGAGCCCGAACCCGGAGCCGAACGCCGCCCTGTTGCCGCGGACGAGCTCGAGCCCGAGGCAGGACGCGGTGCTGTTGCGGCGGACGAGGTGGGGCCCGAGGCGGGGAATGGGTCGGGGAGGCAGGTTGGGTGTCGGGTGATTGCGGTTGCGCCGGGGGTGGTGGATACGGCGATGCAGGGGGAGATCCGGGCTGTGGGGGAGGAAGCGTTCCCGGCGGTGGAGCGGTTCCGGGAGCTCAAGGAATCGGGCTCATTGATCAGCGCTGAGCAAGCCGCCCGAGGAATCTGGTCCCTGTTCGACCGGGACTTCCCCAACGGATCAGTACTCGACCTCCGCACCCTGCCTTAACTCCGCCTTGCCAACCTCAGCGCCCTCCGTCCGCGGGGTCATCCCCTGAAACCGTGGGTTGCCCCCGTGGATACCGCAGGGCAACCCACGGTTCGGGGGTATCCCCTCAAACGGGGGGTTTGCCGGGTTGGGCAGTGTTGCTGGGGTGGAGATGGCGAACGCCCGGAGGCGGCTGGGACCGGTCCGGGCGTTCGGGAGAGCTTGGAGCCACCTAGAGCAAAGAGTGAAGCGGCATCGGGAAGGAGTGAGGCTTACTTCCCGATGCCGCTTCGATGGTGCTACCGGTTCAATCGCCCCACCGAGGCGACTGGTCTCCGGTGTCCTGCATCACTGACCAGGGAGAGGTCAGTTGTTCACGGAGTCCAGCTCGCAGGTCTTCAGCGAGTCGACCGTGTTGCCGCCCTGGTTGAAGCCCAGGATCCCGGTGATGTCGCTGACCGGGACCTGCCCGCCGACGGCGTTGACCGGAACGGTGTTGTGGCAGGCCTGGAACGGGCCGACCGCGTTGTCGCTCACGGACAGGAGGCCGTTGTTGCCCATGCGGTACCACTTGCCGGTGTTGTTCTTCGACGTGGTCTCACAGGTCTTGACCGCGGTCGCGGAGTTGCCGACCTGGTTGAAGCCGATGATGCCGGTGATGTCCTCGACGGGCACCTGACCGCCGACGGCGTTGACCGGGACGAAGTTGTGGCACGCCTGGAACGGGCCGACGGCGTTGTGGTCCACTGCGACGAGCGAGCCGTTGCGGAGCACGCCGTACCACTCGCCTCCGTGGCCGCCGTAGCCCTTGCTGGCCAGCGAAGCGGCGTCAGCAAGGCCGGTGGAGCTGGCCGTCGGGTTGTCGAGCATGTTCGCCGACACGACGGTGGCCAGGCCCAGCGTGGCAACGGTCGCCACTGCCGCTGCAGCGGCGATCTTGCGTGTTACCTGCATTATGCGAGGTTTCCTTTCGGGTATGACGGATTCGTCTTAGTGGGTAACGACACCTGATGGCCCCGGTTACTGAATTCGTCGAAAAGTTTTTTTGCTGCCGCCTGATCCAGGTGGCAGCCGCAGCCGATCGGTGATGTGTTCATTGACTCGGCAACAAAAGGCCTCTGACCAGCCAACTTGCCGGTAGTAGACGCGTCAGGGAGTTGTTGCCATGGGCCCGTAACCGATCCGGGACTTCGTCGTTGTCTGTGCGCGGGTGACGGATGACCCGGGCATGGCGAGGGGTAATTTCGGCGGTCTCGGTGGTCGCCGAACGGGTATTACCACGGCATGCCGGAATGTCGACGCAATAGTGCCGGAGTTGCGCGCCTTGTTTTTTCGGGGCAAGGCGCCGGCCTGGCAACACACGGACCCGCTGCCGCGCGCATCGGCAGCGGTGGGAGACCCGGGCACCCCATGGGGGCCCGGGTTCTTCCTTTCTAGGGCAGGCCTACTTCTCTGAGGAATCCTGGTTCGGTACGGCGGACGGCGTACGGCGTCGTTCGGCGGTGACCACCAGGGCGACGCCGACGACCACGACCAGGCCGCCGAGCATGATCTTGGTCGTCACGTGCTCGTCGAGGATCAGCCAGCCGAGGAACACCGCGACCACCGGGTTCACGTAGGCATAGGTGCCGATCAGTGAGATCGGGGCGTTCGCCAGCAAGTAGGAGTAGGCGCTGTAGGCGAGCAGTGAACCGAAGACGATCAGGTACGCGAGTGCCAGCCAGCCCTTGGTGTCGATCGCGCCGACGTGCAGTCGCGCGGGTTCCCCGCGCAGTACGCCGATCAGGACCATCGCCGTGCCGCCGAAGAGCATCTCGTAGAGCGTCGCGACCAGCGGGTCCTTCGGGAGTCCGAGGCGCGGGGAGTAGCGCGAGCCGACCGCCCAGCTGATCGTGCCGATCACCAGGATGCCGACCGACCACGGCTTCGCGCTCGTGTCGCCGCCGGAGAAGCCGAGGAGTGCGGCGCCGCCGAAGCCGATCAGTACGCCGAGCCAGGTGAGCGGGCGGGGACGCTCGCCGCCGCCGACACGCAGCAGCATCAACCAGAGCGGGACCGCTGCGATCAGGAGCGCGGCGAGGCCGGACGGGACGGTCTGCTCGGCGATCGCGACCGCGCCGTTGCCGAAGGCAAGTAACAGCAGGCCGACGACGGCTGAGCCGGCTAGTTCGCGGCGGGTGATCTTCAGGCGGGCGGTGCCGGATTTGAGGGCCAGGAAGGCTGCTAGTAGTACTGCCGCTACCAGGAAGCGGGAGGACATCCCGAGCATGGGCGGGATGTGTGCGTCGACCACGATCCGGATCGCCAGGTAAGTAGAGCCCCAGACCACGTAGACCACCGCGAGTGCCGACCAGATCATCGCGGCCGACGCGGTCCGGGTCCCGGTCTCGGGCAGTACGGCGGAAGCGGCGGCCATCGGCGTCCTCTCGGGCGTGTCATGTGTGTAATGCGCGAACGATCCTGACGGTAGTCGGTCGAGAGATCGGACCACAAGCCGATATCCGCCAGTTGAGCCGCGAGATCCAGCCACGAAGCACACAGAAGGAACGCGGCGGCCGGGGAAAGTGTGAGGGGTGCGGGGGTGAGGAGGGCTCAGGGGTGAGGTGGGTGCGGTTCTGCGGCGTGCTGGTTGCTGTCGATGAGGGGGAGGGCACGACAGGTGACGGTGGGCGGGAGGGGACCAGCTTCGGACTGGTACGCCTTGACGGTGAGGCCTGATCGGTATGGAGCTGTGACGCAACTCGCATGAATCACGCCGCTGGTGTTACACCGGGGTGATTCGAGCGTGCGGACGGGGCCTGATAGGACCACTGGTTGGACTGGTGTCTCAGCATTGGACGGGTTTCGGTACCGGCGTACAAGTCGGCGTCCTGACAGTTAGCGGATCAGCAACCTCATCGGTACGGTGTCCGGCAAGATGGGCAGTGATACCAGTGAGGAGGTTCACTGCCATGCGGTGTGCATCAACCCTGGATCCACGCGGTCCTAACCCTCGAAGCCTCACCCGGCTGGTTGGGCCGGGACCCGTGCAACGTTGCGGTCGCGGCGATCCCGCGCTCGAACCCGAGGAGTGCATGTGAGTGAGTCGGTGCCGGGCCTTGCCCCGGAAGTGTTCGCGCCCGTCGAGGCGCCGGTCAGTCCGTCCCAGGCCTCCGAGGAGGTCGAGTTCGTCCAGCTGCTGACGCCCGAAGGTGAGCGGATCGAGCACCCGGACTACTCGTTCGACCTCGACGACGAGGCGATCAAGGGGTTCTACCGGGACATGACCCTGGTCCGCCGGATCGACACCGAGGCGACTGCGCTGCAGCGTCAGGGTGAGCTCGGCATCTGGGCCTCGCTGCTCGGCCAGGAGGCCGCGCAGATCGGCTCCGGCCGCGCCCTGAACAAGAAGGACATGGTCTTCCCGACCTACCGCGAGCACGGCGTCGCCTGGTGCCAGGGCGTCGACCCGCTCAACCTGCTCGGGCTGTTCCGCGGCGTCGACCAGGGTGCCTGGGACCCGCGCGACAACAACTTCCATCTCTACACGATCGTGATCGGCGCCCAGACGCTGCACGCGACCGGGTACGCGATGGGTCAGCAGCGTGACCACGCGGTCGGCGACGCCGACAACGGCGAGGCGACGATCGCGTACTTCGGCGACGGTGCCAGCAGCCAGGGTGACGTGAACGAGGCCTTCATCTACGCCTCGGTCTTCAACGCGCCGGTGGTCTTCTTCTGCCAGAACAACCAGTGGGCCATCTCGGAGCCGATCGACCGGCAGACCCGGATCCCGCTGTACCAGCGCGCGGCCGGCTTCGGTTTCCCCGGCGTCCGCGTCGACGGCAACGACGTCCTGGCGACGTACGCCGTCACGCAGCAGGCACTCAAGCGCGCTCGGGAGGGCAGCGGCCCGACCCTGGTCGAGGCCTACACCTACCGGATGGGCGCGCACACCACCTCCGACGACCCGACCAAGTACCGGCTGTCCGAGGACCTGGAGTACTGGAAGCTCAAGGACCCGATCGAGCGCGTGAAGGCGTACCTGGCCCGCTCCGCCGGGGTCGACCACGACTTCTTCGACGAGATCGAGGCCGAGGCGGACCAGATCGCCGCCAAGCTGCGCGAGGGCTGCCTGTCGATGCCCGATCCGACGCTGACCGACTTCTTCCAGCACGCGTACGTCGAGCAGACTCCGCAACTCGTCGAGCAGCAGGCGCAGTACGCCGCCTACGCCGCCTCGTTCGAAGGGGAGCACTGAGATGGCGAAGATCAGTCTCGGCAAGGGCATCAACATGGGCCTGCGGGCCGCGATGGAGAACGACCCCAAGGTCCTCATCATGGGTGAGGACATCGGCAAGCTCGGCGGGGTCTTCCGGGTCACCGAGGGTCTGCAGAAGGACTTCGGCGAGGGCCGGGTGATCGACACCCCGCTGGCCGAGTCCGGCATCATCGGCACCGCGGTCGGCCTGGCGCTGCGCGGGTACCGGCCGGTCTGCGAGATCCAGTTCGACGGGTTCGTCTTCCCGGCGTACGACCAGATCATCAACCAGGTCGCCAAGATGCACTACCGGTCGATGGGCAAGCTGAAGATGCCGATGGTGATCCGGATCCCGTTCGGCGGTGGCATCGGCGCGGTCGAGCACCACTCGGAGTCCCCGGAGACGCTGTTCGCGCACGTGGCCGGCCTCAAGGTGGTCGCCTGTGGCGACCCGGTCGACGCGTACTGGATGATCCAGCAGGCGATCGCCTCCGACGACCCGGTGGTGTTCTTCGAGCCGAAGCGCCGGTACCACGAGAAGGCGGAGCTGGACGAGGACGCTACGTCGACGTACCCGCTGTACAAGGCGAAGGTGGTCCGCGAGGGCACCGACGCGACGCTGTTCTGCTACGGCCCGATGGTGAAGACCTGCCTGCAGGCGGCCGAGGCGGCGCTCGAGGACGGCCGCAACCTGGAGGTCGTCGACCTGCGCTCGATCGCGCCGCTCGACCTGGCGACGATCTTCGCGTCGGTCAAGAAGACCCGGCGCGCGGTCGTGGTGCACGAGGCGCCGCTGTCGCTGGGGACCGGCTCCGAGCTCGCCGCGCGGGTGACCGAGGAGTGCTTCTACCACCTCGAGGCGCCCGTACTACGGGTCGCCGGGTACGACACCCCCTATCCGCCGTCGCGGATGGAAGAGGAGTACCTGCCCGACCTGGACCGGGTGCTCGAAGGTGTCGACCGGGTGATGGAGTACTGATGGGCATCCAGCAGTTCCGCCTCCCGGATGTGGGAGAAGGCCTGGTCGAGGCAGAGATCGTCAGCTGGAAGGTCAAGGTCGGCGACACGGTCAAGCTGAACGACACGATCGTCGAGATCGAGACGGCGAAGTCGCTGGTCGAACTCCCGGTCCCGTACGCCGGTGTCGTCACCGAGCTCCTCGTCCCCGAGGGTGAGACGGTCGACGTCGGTACGCCGATCATCTCGGTCCGGACCGCCGACGCCACGCCCGGTGACCTCGCCCCCTCGGCTCCCGGAACCGGCGCCGAGGACATGGTCCCGACGATCCCCGACGGCGAGGAGATCGAAGCCGGCAAGATCGGCGGCGCCGCCCCCGGTGGCCGCACCGCAGTCCTCGTCGGCTACGGCCCGAAGACCACCGAAGCAAAGCGCCGCCCCCGCAAGGGCGGTGCACCTGCTGCCCCGGCGCCAGAACCAGTAGTTGCCCCTGTCCCTGAACCAGTAGTTGCCAAGAGCAATGAAGGTCCTGTGCATGTGCTGGCCAAGCCGCCGGTGCGGAAGTTGGCTAAGGATCTCGGGGTTGATCTGGGGGCTGTGACGGCGACCGGGCCGGGTGGAGTGATTACCCGGGCGGATGTCGAGAACCACACGGCGGCGGCTCCTGTTGTGCAGGCTGCTCCGGTGGTTAGTGCGCAAGGTGATACCCGGATTCCGATCAAGGGTGTGCAGAAGGTGATGGCGCAGGCGATGGTGAGCAGTGCGTTCACCGCTCCGCATGTGACCGAGTGGATCACCGTCGACGTCAGCGCCACGATGGAGCTGGTCGAGAGACTCAAGCAGGACAAGGCGTTCCGGGACCTGCGGGTGTCGCCGTTGCTGATCGTCGCGAAGGCGGTCACGCTGGCTGCTCGCCGTACGCCGATCATCAACGCGGCGTGGGACGAGGCCGCCCAGGAGATCGTGCTCAAGGGCTCGGTCAACCTCGGCATCGCCGCCGCCACCCCGCGCGGACTGATCGTGCCGAACATCAAGGGTGCCGAATCGCTCACCCTGCCCGACCTGTGCGCGGCACTGAACAACCTGGTCGCCGTCGCCCGCGAAGGCAAGACCGCACCGGCCGACCAGGCCGGCGGTTCGTTCACGATCACCAACGTCGGCGTCTTCGGCGTCGACGCCGGTACGCCGATCATCAACCCGGGTGAGGCCGCGATCCTCGCCTTCGGTGCGGTCCGCAAGCAGCCCTGGGTGGTGAACGACGAGATCGTGCCGCGCTGGATCACCACGTTGGCGCTGTCCTTCGACCACCGCCTGATCGACGGGGAGAAGGGTTCGATCTTCCTCTCCGATGTGGCGAGCATCCTCGAGGATCCCGCTCGCGCATTGATGTTCTGAGCAACAACAACGCATCGCCCGCACGCGGCGCCGACGGAGGAATCCGCCGGCGCCGCGTACGTCGTACGGGATGCTGCTCAGAACATCAGCAACTGGCGGGTAGACCTTGCTGCCCGATCGGGACGGGCTTCGCGCTGACCGCCGTCCGGGCCGTTTCCCTTGCTAGCTTCGGATCTCGACTGCTCTGCCGTGTTCCCAGAGGGAGATCCGAAATGCTGACTGCTCGTCGCGGTCGACTCGTTGCCGCCACGCTGCTCACCGGTGTACTGGCGCTGACCGCCGCCGGCTGTGGCGACAAGGACAAGGCCGATGCTCCGGCCCCGACGACTCAGCCGACGAACGACGCCGGGACGGCCAGTACGCCGGGCGACGGCGACACCCCGAGCGACGAGCCGTCGGGCGACCCGAGCACCCCGGCCGACGACCCGACCACCCCCGCCGGCGACGAGACCGGTGCGGCCGGGGATCTGCCCGACCCGTGCAAGGGCTGGACCGATGCCGACATCACCAAGCTGACCGGTTTGCAGATCTTCATCGGCGAGGGCGCCGAGAAGGGTGGCGCCCAGCCGTTCGCCGCCGGTGACACCCAGCGCGAATGCATCTGGGGCGTCAAGGGCGGCCACTTCCTGATCGGCACCCAGCGCACCAAGGCCGATGAGTTCTCGCCGCCCGGCGACGGCAGCGGCGAAATCGTCGACGGCATTGGTGACCAGGCGTACTTCATCAAGGCCAACAACGAGCTGCACGTCCGCAAGGGCGAGCTCGAGATCGTGGTCTCCTTCACCAAGGACGAAAGCCCGTCCGGGGACCTCACCCTGATCCCGGTCCAGAAAACCATCGCCACCAAGATCCTCGAGACCATCGGCACCTGAGGCCCAGCCTTTGTTGTTTTCTGAGTTTTCTAGGTGATTGATGTCTTGTCAGACCGTCACCGTCCGTGTAGCTTCCATCGCAGTGAGTGCCGCCCCGCCCACCGATGGAGTCCGCCATGCGCCGACGTCTACCTGCCGCCCTGCTCGGAATCGCCTTGATCAGTGGGTTTCTGGCCCTTCCGGCGCACGCCGCGCCGACCGCCAAACCTGATCTGGCGCCGACCCCGCCGATGGGCTGGAACAGCTGGAACACCTTCGGCTGCAACATCAACGAACAGCTGATCCGGACCACCGCCGACGCGATGGTGTCGTCCGGGATGGCCGCCGCCGGCTACAAGTACGTCAACATCGACGACTGCTGGATGGCACCGCAGCGCGACGCCGAAGGCCGGCTCGCCGCGGACCCGGTCCGGTTCCCGAACGGGATCAAGGCCCTCGCCGACTACGTGCACGCCAAGGGTCTCAAGCTCGGGATCTACTCGTCGGCCGGTTCGCACACCTGCGCCGGGAAACCCGCGAGCCAGAACCACGAGACCGTGGACGCGCAGACCTGGGCGAGCTGGGGTGTCGACCTGCTGAAGTACGACAACTGCAACGTGCTCGACGGAGTCCCCGCGCAGACGCGGTACAAGGCGATGGGCGACGCGCTCGCCGCCAGCGGCCGCAACATCCTCTACAGCATCTGCGAGTGGGGTTCGAACCAACCGTGGTTGTGGGCCTCGGGCGTCGGCGGTCACATGTGGCGGACCACCGGCGACATCGCCAACAACTGGCCCAGCGTGCTGTCGAACCTCGACCAGCAGGTCGGCCTGGAGGCGTACTCCGGCCCGAACAAGTGGAACGATCCGGACATGCTCGAGGTCGGCAACAGTGGGCTGACGGCCGGTGAGAGCCAGGCGCACATGAGCCTCTGGTCGATCCTGAACTCACCACTGATCGCAGGCAACGACCTGCGCAACATGTCGGCGACGACCCGGGCCCAGCTGACCGATCCCGACGTACTCGCGGTCAATCAGGACTGGGCAGGCCAACAGGGCAAGAAGATTCGCGACGACGGCGACTTCGAGGTCTGGTCGAAGAAGCTGTCGGACGGCTCGGCGGCCGTTGTCCTGCTGAACCGTTCGCAGAGCCCGGCGACGATCAGTACGACGGCAGCGGCGCTCGGGCTGCCCTCGTCGTCGGCGTACACGGTGAAGAACCTGTGGACGAACGTCGTACGGGCGTCGGGCGGGACTGTTCGTGCCCAGGTAGGTTCGCATGAGGCCGCGATGTTCAAGGTCACACCTGGTGCGTCCAGCACTGTGCCGCCGCTGATTGTGGTGGAGGCGGCGCCGGCGAAGCCTTATGTCACCACGGCCGGGCGCACCGACGTACAGGTGAAGGTGCACAACGACGGGCCGGTCGCTGTGACGTCGGCTCAGCTCGCGTTGGGTGCGCCGGGTGGATGGTCTGCGACTCCGGTGGGGTCGACGCGGGTGGGCACGATCGCGGCTCGGTCGACAGGTGCCGTGACCTGGCATCTGCGGGCCAGCGAGCCGTTGCCCGGTCCGGTGGATCTCAGTGCCGTTGCGAGTTGGCGGTGGCGTGAGGTCAAGCAGAGCGGTTCGGGAGGCGGCCGGTTCGTGGTCGCCGATGCGCCGCCGGCCGGGCTGTCGACCTTGTCCGACCAGAGCTGGGTGTATTCCGAGAACTTCTGGGGGCCGGTCGAGCGCGACATGAGCGTCGGGGAGAAGGCAGCCGGGGACGGCAAGCAACTCACGGTCGCCGGCACCGTCTACCCCAAGGGGCTCGGTGCTCATGCGCCTGGCCGGGTCGGCTTCTTCCTGAACGGCCAGTGCACGAAGCTCGCGGTGTCGGCCGGAATCGACGACGAGGTCGGAGACCAAGGGCAGGTCACCTTCGAGGTCTGGGGCGACGGGCAGCGGCTGGCGCAGGCCGAGGCGACCGGGATGGGTGGCGCCGTGCCGCTGAACGCGAACCTGACCGGCGTCGACGTCGTGGAGCTGCGGCTCGATCCCGGCGACTCCCCGAACTACGACCACGCCGACTGGCTGAATCCTGAGATCACCTGCTAACTCAGTAGTGGCGTCACCCTCTCGTGGGAGAGGGTGACGGGGTGGCGGTGTTGCTTGCGGTACTCGGTGCGGCGGTACTCCATGCGGCGTGGAACGCCATGGCGCACGGCGTACCGGATCGGCTGGGTGGCTTCGCACTGCTCGCGTTGTCGTCCGGAGCGGTAGCATTCGTCACCATCGCGATCACCGGGTTGCCGCCGGCCAAGGCGTGGCCGTACATCGTCGCGTCACTACTGCTGCACGTCGTGTACTACGCGGGCCTCGTGGTGTCGTACAACCTCGGGCAGTTCAGCCAGGCCTACCCACTGGCCCGCGGTACTTCGCCATGGGTGGTCGCTGTTGTCGCGATCGTGTTCCTGCACCAGCACCTCGTCCCCCTCGAGCTGGCTGGAGTACTGCTCATCTCAGCCGGTCTGATCGCCCTGGTGTTCATCGGCGGCCGTCCTACTCGCAGTCAGTCGCCAGCACTCCTCGCAGCCTTCGGCACTGGTCTCCTGATCGCGGCGTACACAGTCGTGGACGGCATAGCGGTCCGCAAGGTCCCGCTGGCGTCCTACATGGGCTGGACCTTCGCCCTGCAGAACGTGATCCTCATCCTGTTCGTCCTCTGGCGCCGCGGTCTCTCGTTCCTCCGAGTGGAAAAGCGCTACCTGTACGCCGGTCTCGGCGGCGGCCTGGTCTCCCTGGCCGCCTACGGACTCGTCCTCTGGGCTCAGACCCGAGGCGCCCTGGCCGCCATCGCCGCCCTCCGCGAAACCAGCATCATCTTCGGCGCCCTCATCGGTGCCGTCTTCTTCGGTGAACGCTTCGGCCCCAAACGCGCGATCGCAGCTGCCGTGGTAGTCACCGGCATCACCCTCATAGCGCTCGGCTAGCGGAGTTGGCTGAAGGCCAGCGGCTGCCGGGTGCACAGGTAGGTCGCCCAGTGGAGACTGGTGGGAGTGCCTGCTGAGTCCCGTGTAATGCGCAGGAGCTCACCGGTCTCCCGGCCCGAGACGGTGCGGTAGATGTCAGGGGAGACGAGTTCGAAGACCGCCGGCCCCTTGTACTCCGGGGCGCCGGGCGCGGCTGCCTCCAGTTGCCCCTGGCGGACCGAGAAGACGAACGGCTGGCCCTCGGAGAACCAGGTGCCGAGGACGCCGGCCAGCTCCTCGGGAACCGACGTACCCGGGAGCCACGCCGACGGCGGAAGCGGGTCGTCGTCCAGCACCTTGTTCGCGAGATCGGTGGCGAGCGCGGCCGGGTCGGGAGCCGACGTGGTGTTCATCAGCGCGATCCCCGCCGTACCGGACGAGCGGTGCACGAAGCTGCCGGTGATGTGCCCGGGCATGCCGCCGGTGTGGCCGACGAAGATGCGTTCGCCGATCCGGAGCAGCATGAAGCCGAGGCCGAACCCGAGGTTCCAGCGGTCCACGTCCGCCATGATCTGCGGCTGGCACATCTCGTCGACGGTGTCCTTGGACAGCACCTCGTCGACCGGGTCGGCGATGAACGCCATCCACTTCGCCAGATCCTCCGCGGTGCTCGCAAGGCCGCCGCATGCGTCCATGGCACCGAGGTCGAGCAGCCCTTCCTGCACCGGCACGTCCGAGAACGGCGGCACGTAGTAGCCGGTCACCGCCGGGCCGCCGTCCATGCCGACCGTCGTACGGCGCATCTCCAGCGGCTGCAGGATCCTCGCCCGGACCGACTCGTACCAGGACCGTCCGTCGAGCCGCGCGACGATCTCGCCGAGCAGCGAGTACACCAGGTTGGAGTAGTGGAAGCGGTGATGCGGCTTGCCGATCCGCTCGGCCTCGTTCCAGCCGGAGACCAGTTCTTCGCGGTCCGGGAACTTCAACTGGTCCCAGACGTCGCCGACAGGCTCGCGCTGCATGCCGCTGATGTGACTGAGCATCTGCCGGATGGTGATCCCCGCGTGCTTGCTCTCCGGGATGAACTGCTCGATCCGGTCGTCGAGGCTCAGCTTGCCTTCGTCGCGCAACGCCATGATCGCGACCGCGGTGAAGGTCTTGCTGTGCGAGGCGATCAGGTACTGCGTATCGGCGGTCGGCGCGACACCGGGGTCGGCCAGATCGGCCGATCCCACGCCGTCGGCCCAGGCCAGCGCACCTTCCCGGACGACGGCGCCCACCAGGCCGGGCACGCGATGCTTGCTCTGACGCCCGGCGATGATGCGGCGCAGATCGGACTGGGTCTTGGCGGCGATCTCGGTCACCCGGCCGACAGTAATGCACCATCACAGCGAGATGACAAAAGGCAGGGGAGATGAGCGGGGTGGTGTGGGAGGCTTGAGGGGTGCGCATAGCGGTGCTTGGGCCTCTCGCGATGTGGGCGGCCGACGGTAATCCGCTGGACGTCCGCGGAGTCCGGCTGCGTGGACTCCTGGCCCGGCTGGCGCTGGACGCGGGTCGCCCGGTCGGCGTGGACAGCTTGGTCGACGGTCTGTGGGGCAGTGAGCCACCGAGCGCCAACGCTCTGCAGTCGCTGGTCTCGCGGCTTCGGGCCAGCCTGCCGGCGACCGAATCGAGCATCTCGGTGCAGTCCGGCCCCGCCGGTTACACGCTGACGATCCCGCCGGAGTCCGTCGACGCACTCCAGTTCCAGGACCTCGTACTCCGCGGTCGCCGGATGCTCACCACTGATCCGGCCCAGGCCAGAGCCCTGCTGACCCAGGCCGACCGCCTCTGGCGCGGCGATGCGCTCACCGACCTGCGGGATCTCCCGTTCGCCGGGATCGAGGCCGACCGACTGGCCGAACTACGGCTGAGCGCCACCGAAGACCTCGCCGAGGCCACCGTGGCGAGCGGGCACGGCCGCGACATGATCGCCGAACTCGAGCGCCTCGCCCCGGCGTACCCGCTCCGCGAACGCCTGCACGAATTGCTGATCAGAGCCCTGTACGCCGATGGCCGGCAAGCGGAGGCCTTGTCGGCGTACGAGCGGGTCCGGACCACCCTCGCCGAAGAGCTCGGCGCCGACCCGGGGACCAGGCTGCGCGAGCTGCACGTCGCGGTACTGCGCGGCGACGAGATCGACCCGGCGGCGGTATCGGCTCCGGTGGTGGAGTCGGCGCCGCGGAGCAACCTCCGGACACCCTTGACCAGTTTCGTCGGCCGCTCCGAAGACGTCGCCGAGCTGACGAGGCTGCTCAGCAACGGCACCCGGCTCGTCACGATGGTCGGTCCGGGCGGCGCCGGGAAGACCCGGCTGGCGACCGAGACCGGCCGATCGCTGCTGGAGCAGGGCGGCGACGGCATCTGGTTCGTCGAGCTGGCTCCGCTCGGTGATGCGGCCGATGTCGCTCCGGCGATGCTGACAGCGCTGGGCGCGAGCGAATACGTCGACAACATCAAGGCCTCGATGACGGCGCCGCATCTGCCGACGAGCCGGGCAGCGACCGAGCGGCTGGTCGAGGTGATCGCCGATCGCCGGGTGCTGCTGGTGCTGGACAACTGCGAGCACCTGGTCCAGGAGGTAGCCGGGCTGGTCGATTCGCTGCTGGCTGTCTGTCCCCGCCTCCGGGTGCTGACCACCAGTCGCGAACCACTCAGCATCCAGGGTGAACATCTGCATCAGGTCGGCCCGCTCGGGTTGCCGCCGGAGGACAGTGAGACCGACGCCTGGCCGTCCATCCAGTTGTTCGTCGACCGCGCCCGCGCAGTACGGCCGGACTTTGCTGTCACCGAGGCCAACCGGAAGGCGATCGGCGAGATCTGCCGCCGGCTGGACGGGATGCCGCTGGCGATCGAGCTGGCCGCGGCGCGGTTGCGCGCGTTGACGCCGATGCAGATCGTGGAGCGGCTCAACGACCGATTCCGCTTGCTGACAAGCGGTTCCAGGACCGCCCTGCCGCGGCACCAGACCCTGCGGGCGGTCGTCGAGTGGAGCTGGGAGTTGCTCGACTGCGACGAACAGGCCGTCGCCCGCCGGCTGTCGTGCTTCTCCGGCGGCGCCACCCTCGAAGCCGCCGAACAGGTCTGCAGCGGCCCTGGTCTCCCGCCCGAAGCGGTGCTCGGCGTGCTCGCGTCCCTGGTCGACAAGTCGCTGGTGGAAGCCGTCGCCGGGGAACGATCGGTGCGCTACCGGATGCTCGAGACCGTCAAGGCGTACGGCGCTGAGCAGCTTGCCGGATCGGGTGAACTCGACCAGGTCCGGCAGGCGCACACGAAGTACTTTGCCGAGCTCGTTCGCCAAGGCAGCAAGGAGTTGCGGAGCGGCGCGCAGCTGCAGTGGATCGCCCGGTTCGACGCGGACAACGAGAACCTGCTCGATGCGCTCCGGACCTCGATCGATCAGGGCGACGCCGACACGGCGACCCGGGTCGTCTCCACCCTCGGTGAGTACTGGAACATGCGCGGCCGGCCGGCCGAGGCGGTCACCTGGTTCGAGGCGGCGCTGGCCGTACCGGGGCCGACCGATCCGGTGATCAAGGCGTTCACGCTGATGATGTACGCCCTCGGCACGATGTCGAGTGGCGAGGATCCGACCGCCTCTTTCGCCCAGGCCGTGCGCGGGCTGGCCAAGGTCAGGATGCTCAGCCGGCAGTACTCCGAGGTTGAAGTTTCAGGCGTGGGGCGGTTCACCAACGCGCTCTGGGCGGCGGTCCGGCGCGACCGGGCAGCCTGCTTCCGCGAGCTGGACGAGGCCCGGACCCACGAGGACGCCTGGACCCGGAACATGGCGGTGATGCTGTCGGCGATGTTCCGCGAGAACGAGGGCGATGTCGAGCAGATGGCCGCCGACCTGACGATCGCGCTCGACGGTTTCCGCGCGCTCGGCGATCGGTGGGGAATGTCGCTCGCGCTCCGCGGTCTGGCCAGCTACCAGGGCAGCCACGGCGACCATCAGGGCGCTCTCGAGTCCCTCGAGGAGGCGCTGAAGCTGACCGCCGAGCTGGGCACCACCGAGGGCGTCGCCCAGTTCCTCGCCCAGAGCGCGATGAGCAGGTCAGAACTCGGCGACGACGGGGGTGCGCTGCAGGATCTCCAGCGGGCGCGCAGGCTGGCCGAGGAGACTGGGAGCCGGGGCGGCGAAGGACTGGTGGAGCTCGGGATGTCCGTGCTGGCTCGCCGGGCCGGCCGGCTGGACGAGGCGCTCGCACTGGCCGAGTCGGCGTACGGATCACTCGATCTGATGGCCGAGCGGATGGCCCCGCACGGGCAGGCGATGATGCTGGCCCAGCTGAGCCGGGTCCGGGTCGCTCGCGGGGAACTCCCGCAGGCCCGCGAACACGGCCGGCATGCGGTCGAGCTGGCGCTCAGCAGCGAGGACATGCCGCTTGCCGCCGGTATCGTCGAGGCGCTCGCCGACGTCGAGCTGCTGGCGGGCGATGCCGAGTTGAGCGCGCGAACCGTGGGGCTGGCGGCGGCGTTGCGCGGGATGCGGGCCATTGGTGACTCCGACGTACGCCGGACGCACGAACGGCTGCGCGCGCTGCTCGGTGAAGAGGCCTTCGAGGCCGCCTACGAAGCGGGCGCCGGGATCAGCCGCGAAGAGGTCGTGGCCGAACTCCGCGCCCGGCTGAAAGCGATCTGAGTCAGTTCACCATCAGCGCGACGGCGAGATTCCGGAGCGCTTCGGTGATCTCGGTCTCCGGCGGCCGCGGATCGGCCAGCATCCAGTCGTAGACGACCGTGTTCACCGCGCCGATGAAGCACAGACCGAGGAAGCGGAAGTCCTTCGGCGCGATCTCCTTCCGGGCGACCGCGGCGTCGCCGACCTGCACGACGCTGGAGATCAGCAGCTCGCGGAAGGCGATCCGCTGCTCCTCCACCGCGGGGCTGATGCCGACCACCTCGACGAACGAGATCCGGGCCCGGCGCAGGTCGGTCATGATGGTCTGCAGGTAGCCGTCGACGGCCGCGACGATCCGCTCCCGGACCGGTGCGTCGGCGATCGCGGCCAGCGCGTCACTCGTACTGCGGACGCCGACCTCGATCAGCTGGGCGTGCAGTGCGAGCAGCACGGCTTCCTTGTTCTGGAACTCGTGGTAGAAGTGCCGGGTCGACACTTTCGCCTGTGCACACAGGCGTTCCACCGAAGTCGCCGGATAGCCGTCGGTCCCGAACAGCTCCAGCGCGGCGTCCAGCAGACGCTCCCGTCGCGCCGCCTTCCACTCGTCGACCGAGCGCCCGGAGTAGCGGCGTACGGAGGGTTCGCTCATTGCACCTCTTGTCGATACCCCGTGCCTGAACTCTTGCCATCTTAGCCAGACGCGCTCTAGATTACTCACCAGTTCACAAGTGAAAAGACCGCTTTTCGCTTGACCTGGGAGGCATCGTGAGGCTTGCCGACAACGTCCGCGCCCTCGCCGTCCTGCACGGCGCCGGGATGGTCGACCTGCGCCACCCGGTGCCTGGTGTCCGGAAGTCGCTGGCAATCCGCAGGCTCGGCCCGATCGCCGGGGCGGCGGCGCATCAGGATCCACAGCGACTTGCGCTGATCGACGAGTTCGGCGGACTGACCTATGGCGAGCTGGACCGGCGGGCGAACTCGATCGCGCGCGGCTGGGCGACGCTCGGGTTGCGACCCGGTGACGTGGTCGGGGTGCTCTGCCGGAACCACCGCGGCCTCGTCGACGCGATGATTGCCTGCGGCAAGTTTGGTGCGCGGTTGGTGTTGCTGAACACCGGGTTCAGCCAGGTGCAGCTTGCCGATGTCGCTGCCCGGGAAGGGGTTTCGGCACTCGTCTACGACTCGGAGTTCGAGGACCTGTTGTCCGGCGTACCGGCTTCTGTGCATCGCATTGTCGACCTGGAGGAGCTCATCGCGTCGTACTCGTCGGCGCCCTTCGATCCACCTGCCCGGCAAGGCGGGATGGTGTTGCTGACCGGCGGCACCACCGGTACGCCGAAAGGCGCGCCGCGGCAGGTGCGGTCACCGTTGACGGCGGCGCAGTTCCTCGACCGGGTGCCGCTACGGCGCGGCGACGTTGTGCTGATCTCGACGCCGGTGTTCCACGGGACCGGGCTCACCCAGCTCATCATGACGTTGGCGCTCGGGTCGACCCTGGTGTTCCAGCGTCGCTTCGATCCGTTGGCGGTGGTGGAAGGAATTGCGGAGCATCGCGCCACCGCGTTGATCGTGGTGCCGACGATCCTGCAGCGAATCCTTGCCTTGGGCCCCGAAACTCTTGGTCGCTACGACCTTTCCAGCCTGCGGTTGATCATGAGCGCCGGCGCATTACTGCCGACCGATCTCGGCAACCGGACGATGGAGACCTTCGGGCCGGTGTTGCACAACCTCTACGGTTCGACCGAGTGCGCGGTCGCGACCGTCGCGACACCCGCCGACTGGCTCGCTGCTCCAGGGACCGCCGGCCTGCCGCCGGTGGGCTGCCGGGTCCGCTTGTACGACTCGTCGGGCCGCGCGATCGTTGAGCCTGGGGTGACTGGGCGGATCTTCGTCGGCAACGGGCTCAGCTTCGGCGGGTACACCGGGGGCGGGCACAAGGACATGATCGACGGTCTGCTCAGTACCGGGGATCTCGGTCATCTGGATGCGGCCGGGCGGTTGTTCGTTGACGGCCGTGACGACGACATGATCGTGTCCGGTGGCGAGAACGTCTTCCCGATCGAGGTCGAGAACCTGGTCGAGGCGATGCCCGGGGTCGCCGAGGTCGCAGCGGTCGGCGTACCCGACGAAGACTTCGGCCAGCGGTTGCGGCTGTACGTCGTACTGGCTGATGGAGCCTCACTCGATGGTGATGCGATTCGTGGCCATGTCTGGGAAAACCTGGCCCGGTTCAAGGTCCCGCGAGAAGTGGTCTTGCTGCCTTCGCTGCCGCGTACCGCGACCGGAAAGCTCGCCCGCCGCGAACTACCCTGCTGAGGTAGGGCCCCACGCCGGCTGCGGCGGGGTGCGGGCTCTTCCGGTGGAGCGCGGACGGGCGCATGGTGAGTCATGAATTCCATTGCTGTACTGCCCGACGGTTACACCGTTCGTTCGCCGGAGCCGGCTGATGCCGAGGCGTTGTTCGCCATGCTCGCGGCTTACAACGAAGGCGTGGTCGGGTTCGCCGACACGACGTTGGAGGAGGTCGCCTACTGCATCGACAGGCCCGGCTTCGAGCCCGCGACCGACGGCTGGCTCGTGCTGGCCGCGGACGGCCGACCGGCCGGATATGCGACCACGCTCGGCCTCGGTGACCGCCAGTTGCTCGATGTCGAAGTGACGTCGCAGTACCCGGAGGTCGCCGGCTGGCTGGTCGATCGGACGCTGCAGCGCGCCGCGGAGATGGGACGCGAGCGTGGCCATGCCGAGGTGACTGCCGCCGCGGCCCCGTACGACGAGTGGTTCGAGAGGCACGAGGACGTCCCCATCTTCGACTGGTCCCAGCTCACGCTGCTCGAGATCGACGGCCGGGTGGTCGCGATCCGCGAGTGCAACGACAAGTACGTCGAAACCGACAACTGCGGTCACATCGGCATGCTCGGCGTACTGGAAGAGTTCCGGGGCCGTGGCCTGGCCACCTTCCTCCTCCGTGACGCCTTCACCGACCACGCAGCCAGCGGCCGAGCAGGGACGATCCTGCACGTCGACACCAACAACCCCACACCGGCCCTGGACCTCTACCTGTCAGTCGGCATGACCCCCACAGTCATCTTCGACGGCTGGCGCCGGGTGCTTTCCCTCAACTAGGAGCTAGGTAGGGAGCGCGGGAGGCCGAACCAAGGGAGGACGGTGTTTTCGAAACGGGTCACGGCTGAGATCCGGTCCCCGGCAACGGTGAGGACGACAAGCCCGATCCCGCGCCGGATGCCGTCGGTGGGCGCGCGCAGATACGTGCCGAAGGCCGGCTGGCCATTGGCGCGCGTGGGGACCAAGTGGTACTCGCGGCCGGCGCTCATGAGGGCGGCGTAGAAACCGGCGACGGCGTCGCGACCGAGGTATTCGAGCGGCATCGGCGGCATCGAGACCCGAACGTCGTCGGTGAGCAGGGCAACCAGGGCATCGATGTCTCCGGCTTCGTAGGCGCGGGCGAACTTCGCTACCAGTGCCTGTTCGGCCGGTGAGGTGGGCGCGGGCGATGAATCGGCGGTTCCGTCGGATGGGAGGCGCCGTTGCAGCGTGGCGCGAGCCCGTTTGAGCGCGCTGTTGACCGATTCGACCGACGAGTCGATGGTCTCGGCGACCTCGGTGGCCGGGTAGCCGAGCACCTCGCGCAGGATCAGCACGGCCCGCTGACGGGCGGGCAGGATCTGCAGCGCGGTGACGAACGCCAGCGAGATGGACTCGGTCTGCTCGTAGCGTGCTTCCGGGCCGGGCGGCGTAGCGATGGCGCCGTCGACGAGCACGTCGGGGTATGGCTGCAGCCAGACGACTTCGCCGTGCCGGGTCGGTTCAGGTGGTTCGATCTCGGGCACGTCCCACTCCTTTGCCGGCCGGCGGCTGGCCGAGCGAATCGCGTTGAGGCACTGGTTGGTGGCGATCCGGTACAGCCAGGTGCGGATCGTGGACCGACCCTCGAACCGGTCGAGACCGCGCCATGCGGCCAGCAGCGTGTCCTGCAGAACGTCCTCGGCGTCCTGGAACGAGCCGAGCATCCGATAGCAATGCATGTGCAGCTCCCGGCGATGTGGCTCTGTCAGTTGCCGGAACGCCTCGTCGTCCCCGTCCCGCGCCCTTGCGATCAGTTCGCTCGGCATCACGTGTCATCACCTCGCCTGGTGTCAGGTTCGTCAGTCTTCCTCAGTTGTGACACCAGCCGGGCAGGAAACTGGGCGCACCTCGCGCCGCCTAATGTCTCGACGCTGTGGTGTCTGCACTCCCGACAGTTCGATTTCCACCTGACAGGGAGAACACATGACACTCGCGGGCAAGACGATCCTGGTGACCGGAGCCGGCCGCGGCATTGGGAAGGCGCTGGTCAACGAGGCGCTGAGCAGAGGCGCCAAAAGGATCTACGCCGGCACACGACAGCCCCTCACCCACCCGGATGAGCGCGTCACGCCGCTGACCCTCGACGTGACCGACGCCGAACAGATCGCCGCCGCTTCGGAAACGGTTGGTTCGCTCGACGTCCTGATCAACAATGCGGGTGTCTACGGCTACGAAGACCTGGCCGACCGAGCCGGCCTGGAGCGGCATCTCGGGGTGAACCTGTTCGGCCCCTTTGGCGTCATCCAGGCATTCTTGCCTCGACTTGTCGAGTCGCAGGGCGCGATCGTCAATGTGCTGTCGCTGGCAGCGGTGGCTGCCGTGCCGATCAGTCCGGCGTACTCGATCTCGAAGGCGGCGGCGTTCTCGCTGACCCAGTCCCTGCGGGCCACGCTCGCCGGCCAGGGCGTCGACGTCCATGCCGTGCTGCCCGGTCCCGTGGACACCGACATGGTCCGTGACCTCGACATTCCGAAGGCATCCCCGCAGTCGGTAGCCCAAGCCATCCTCGACGGGCTCGCCAAGGGAGAAGACGAGATCTTCCCCGACCCCTTCTCCCAGACACTCGCCGACACCTGGAACACCGGCGTCGTCAAGACCCTCGAACGTCAAAACGCAACCCTCCTCTCCACGACGCAGACCCAATGAGCCCGAGTTCGCTGCTCCAGAACAAGACCGCCGCGATCCACGGAGCCATCGGCCACACCGTCGCCAGGAAACACAAAAGCTCAGGCAACCACTTGTTCGCCGCTTGACCCCTGGACCTGCGGTGCTGCTGGAGATCTTGGGCGACTTGTCACGGCGACTGCGCCGCGGAACGCTGTACGCATGCCATCGACACCAACCGCTGAGGCCATGGCGAAAATCGTCGCGGTCGCCGCGCCGCTGCTGAAGTCGGCGGGATTCAAGAAGCGACGCCACACCTTCAACCGTCGCGTCGAGGACGGGCTGGTGCACCTGGTCAACTTCCAGATGGGCCCCTACGACCCGTCGGGGCGACCCGACGTCTTGGCCGGTATCAGAGTCAACATGCATGGACTCTTCACCATCAACCTAGGCGTGTTCGTGCCCGAAATGGATCGCAACGGACCACCCCGATCGTCATGGATCAACGACTACAACTGTCAACTCAGAAAGCGCATCGGCGAACTGATGCCAGAGCAGAACGACGTGTGGTGGCCGCTCGACTTCGAGCCATCCAAGGAGCAGGCCATAGACGCCATGCAAGAGACAGGTCTGACTTGGCTCGGCCAGTTCACGAACCGACAGGTCATTCTCGACAAGTTCCAGGCCGGCGACGAAGAAGAACTCGGCATGACACCATCAGCAGCCCTCGACGTCGCCGACCTTTTACTTGCCACGGGCAACATCCCGGCAGCCGAGCAAACCGTGCGCGACTACCTCGCACGAGACGACGTGCGATGGCCGCACCGCGACTACGTCGAGAACGAGTACCTCGAGCAGCGCAACCTTCGCCACCTGCTCGACTAGGCACAGCAGCGGATGGTTGGGGTTGGGTGTCCCGATCGACAGGATCAATTGGCGCGGGGTGCGGGAGTTCAGGCTCAGCTGGGGATGGGTGGACGGTGATTTGGCGCATTGATCCTGTCGATCGGGACGCCCAACCGACAACATCAGCCACGCACAGGTTTCAGCACGCGACGTAGGAGCGCCTGTAGGCGGTGGCTGGGGTTAACAACCTCAGCCACGGCTTCGGGCGCTCCTGGGCTGTGCGATTTCTACGTGCGGCGGCGGTAGGCGCGGATGGCTAGGGGGGCGAAGACGGCTACCAGGCCGATCATCCACGCGAGGGTGGTGAGGAGGGGCTTTTGGACGGGGCCGCCGAGCATCAGGCCTCGCATGGCGTCGACGAGGTGGGCGATGGGGTTGACGTGGACCCAGGACTGGAGCCAGCCGGGGAGGGTGTCGGTTTTGACGAAGATGTTGCTGCCGAAGGTCAGCGGGAACATCACCAGGAAGGCGATGCCCTGGACGCCTTGGGCGGTCTTCATCGTGAGGCCTAGCCAGACCCAGATCCAGCAGAGGGAGAGGGCGAAGCCGAGTATCAGTAGCAGAGCAGCAAGGCCGTTCAGGACGCCGTCGCCGAAGTGGAAGCCGAGGATCAGGCCGGACGTCATCAGGATCACGATCGACAGGATGTAGCGCACCGCGTCACCCAGTACGGCGCCGATCAGTGGGGCGACCCGGGCGATCGGCAGGCTGCGGAACCGGTCGAAGACGCCCTTGGCGAAGTCGTCGTTCAGGCCGACGCCGGTGCCCATGGTCGAGAACACGACCGACTGGACGAGGATGCCCGGCAGCACCAGCGGCAGGTAGTCCTGCCACCGGCCGGTGGTGGAGATCGCGCCGCCGAAGACGAAGACGAACAGCACCAGGAAGATGATCGGCTGGAACGTCACGTCCGCCAGCGCTTCGGGGTTCTGCTTGATCCGGACAATGTTGCGCCAGGCAAGCGTCAGGCTCTGCTCGACCCAGGCGAACGGCCGGCTCCGCCGGCCGGCATGCGGACCAGGTGAGGTGGCCGGTTCCAACGTGACGGTGCTCATCGGCCCGCTCCTTCCAGTACTGCGGTGTCTTGGACGGCGGTGTGGCCGGTGAGGGCGAGGAAGACCTCGTCCAGACTGGGCAGCCGCAGGGACAGTTCGGTGACGGCGATCCCGGCCTCGTCGAGCCGGCGGACCACGATCGGCATCGAGGTGCCGTCCGGGACCGGGGCGCTGACGACGGCGTTCACCACGTCGACGGTGGGCCGGACGCCGACGGACTCGGCGACGATCGCGGCGACCCGCTCCAGATGACCAGGCTCGGCCGGCCGTACGTCGAGCGTCTGGCGACCCGCCTGAGCCTTCAGCTCAGCAGGGCGCCCCGAGGCCACCACCCGGCCTTTGTCGAAGACCATCAACGAGTCGGCCAACGCGTCGGCCTCTTCCAGGTACTGCGTGGTCAGCAACACCGTGGTGCCGTCGAGGACCAGGTTGCGGATGGTCTCCCAGACCCCGTTGCGGGCATGTGGATCGAGCCCGGTGGTCGGCTCGTCGAGGTACAGGATGCTCGGGTCGCCGACCAGGCTGGCGGCCAGGTCGAGCCGGCGGCGCATACCGCCGGAGTACGTCTTGGCGATCCGGTCGCCGGCCTCCACCAACTCGAAGCGTTCCAGAAGCTGATCGGCCCGCGCCTTCGCCTGCATGCGGGGCAGCCCGAGCAGCCGGCCGATCATGACCAGGTTGCGGCGGCCGGACATGTCCTCGTCGACCGACGCGTACTGCCCGGTGAGGCCGATGATCTCGCGGACCCGGGGTGCCTCGCGGACGACGTCGAACCCGCCGACCGTGGCGTGCCCGGCGTCCGGGCGCAGCAGCGTGCCGAGGATCCGGACGGCGGTGGTCTTGCCCGCGCCGTTGGGTCCCAGTACGCCGAGCACGGTGCCGGTCGGGACGGTCAGGTCCACGCCGTCCAGTGCCGTGGTGGTGCCATATTTCTTGACCAGACCTTCGGCCGAGATGGCGACCTGGTTCGTTGTGGACATCGGTTCCTCCCAGATGACTGTTTCTGGGACTACCGTGCGCCTGGTCGCTGGTACCGCTCTGTCAGCGGGCTGAGAGCGCGTCTCAGCCCGCTGGTATCAGCTCGTCAGCGGGACGACCTGGTTCGCCCGGAGCGCTTCGTAGACCTCCGGGTTGTACCGGGCGAGCGTCGCGCGCGCCCGCCGCCGGTACCGCAGGATCTGCACCGTGCCGAGCCCCCAGAGCACGTACTGGAAGGTCAGCGCCACCTTGAAGTCGCCGATGCCCTGCGCGGCGCCACCGGAGGAAGCGTCCAGCAGCACGCCGACCATGCCGATGCAGATCAGTGTGGCGATGAACCCACCCGTGTTCACCATCCCGTTGGCCGCGCCGAAGCGGGTCGTCGGGTTGAAGGTCCGCGCATAGTCCAGCCCGAGCATCGAGCCAGGACCACCAGCAGCCTGTACGACGATCAACAGGAGCAGCACCGGCATCGGAGCGCGCCCCGGCCACACCAGTACGACGGTCCACATCGTCACGGAGCCCGCGATCACCGCGAGCACGATCCACGAGCGGTAGAAGGGGAACCTGGCGGCGTACCGGCCGACCAAGGGTCCGTAGCAGAGGCCGGCCAGCACGGGCAGGATCAGCATCGAGGCCGCGGTCGTCGGCGCGAGCCCTTCGCCCCGGACCAGGAACGGGTAGCCCCAGAGCAGGCCGAAGGTGCTGCCGGAGAAGCTGGTCGTGAAGTGTGTCCAGAGACCCAGCCGGGTGCCCGGCTCCTTCCAGGCCCTGCGCAGGTTGCGTCGGACCTCGGCCAGCGACTGCTTCGTGCGGTGCACCGGTTCGTCGTACGGGCTGTTCTTCAGCAGGAAGATCACCGCGAGACCAGTGATCAGGCTGAGCACGCTCGCGGTGGCGAAGGTCGTGGTCCAGCCGAACGCGTTGAACGCGGCGGCCATCGGCACGGTCGACACGATCGCGCCGATCCCGCCGAGCATCCCGGTCGCCTGCGACATCACCGGCTGCCGGAGCGCCGGGAACCAGGACATCACCACGCGCAGGACGCTGATGAAGACGAGGGCGTCACCGACACCCAGTACTGCGCGAGCGGCAAGCGCGGCCGGGTAGGAGTCGACCAGGCTGAACGCGGACTGGGCAACGAAGAGCAGCCCGGACGAGGCGATCAACAGCCGACGCGAGCCGTATCGGTCGAGCAGGATGCCGACGGGAACCTGCATCGCGGCGTACACGGTCAGCTGGACGACGGTGAAACTGGCGAGCGCGGAGGCGGAGATGTGGAACCGCTCGGCCGCCTGCAGGCCGGCGACGCTCATCGAGCCGCGGTGCAGGATCGTGACGAGGTAGGTGAAGACTGCTGTCGCCCACACCGCCCAGGCCCGGCGACCACCCAGGGGGAAGCGGAGCTCGGTCACTGCACGCCTCGCAGATCCGTCGCGGCGACGTGGATGTGCGCGATCACGAGCTCGCGGAACCGCTTGGCGCTGTTCCCCCCGAGGGCGTCGATCATCTCCTGGTGCGCGGCGACGGACTTGTCCATCCGGGCCGGCTGCACCTCGATGCCGGGCACGCCCATCCGGACCTGCCGGTCGCGGAGACTGTTGTAGAGCTTGGCCAGGATCTCGTTCCCGGCGGCGCTCACGATCGCCTCGTGGAAGGCCCGGTCGGCCTCCAGGAACGCCTTCGCCTCGCCGGCCTTCTTGTGCTTGCGCATCTCCTGGACCAGCGGGACCAGCTTCTCGACCAGCTGCTTGCGGCGCGGCCAGACCTTCGCCGCCGCGTGCGTCTCGATCAGCTCGCGCGCCTCGAGGACGTCGTTGATCTCCTGCGGCAGCACCGGGAGGACCAGCGCGCCCTTCTTCGGGTACAGCTTGACCAGGCCGGACTCCTCCAGCCGCAGCAGCGCCTCGCGCACCGGCGTACGGGAGACCCCGACCGCGGTGGCCAGCTCGCCCTCGGTCAGCAGCTCGCCGCCCGGGTAGACCCGGTCCAGGATCGCCGTCTTGACGAACGCGTAGACCCGCTCCGCCGCCGGGATCCGCTCGGCCGCCGGACCCTCCTCGGCGACGATCCGCGCGATCTCGGTCGTCTCGTCCCCCAGTACAACCCTCGCCGGCTCTTGCTCCGGCACCCCGTGACTCACGCCTCACCCTCACCCATGCATCTCGTATCTCTGTTGTATCTATCTTACACGCAACAGTTCACGCCCTGGACTGCATTCCGCCGGCCGACGGCTTCGTGGGATCATGGCGCGATGGATACTGGGGGATCCGGGTTGGGCGTCAACTGTCTGGGTCGGCTCGAGATCACGCTCGACGGCAGGCTTCTCGAGCTGCCCGGGACCAGGGCGGTCGCGGCCCTCACCCGGCTCGCGCTGTCGGCCGGCACCCCGGTCGGCGGCACCGATCTGATGACCGCGATCTGGGACGAGGACCTGCCCGACGACCCGCGGGCCGGGCTGCACACCGTGATGGCGCGGCTGCGCCGGCTGGTCGGCGCGGACCGGGTCGTCACCGAACCGACCGGCTACAAGCTCGTCATCGATCCCGACCGCGTCGACGCGATCCGTTTCAACCGCCTGCTCGACACCGCGACGGCTGCCGGATCGGGCGAGGCGGCGGTGCTGGACGAGGCGTTGGGGCTGTGGCGTGGGCGGCCGTTCGCCGATGCGGGCTCGAGCTGGCTGACCCGGTTCGAGGCACCCCGGTACGCCGAACGCAGGCTGGCCGCCGTCGAACGCCGCGCCGACCTGGCCCTTGCCGAGGGCAACGAAGCGGCCCAGCTGCCCCGGCTGCTCGAGCTGGCGACCGAGAACCCGTTGCGCGAATCCCTGTGGAGCCGGCTGCTGCTCGTGCTCGACGCGTCCGGCCGCTCGGCCGAGGCCTTGGAGCGCTACGAGGAGATCCGGCGCCGGATCGCCGACGAACTCGGCGGCGACCCCGGCCCCCAGCTGCAGGAGGTGTACCGGCGACTGCTGGTGCGGACGCCCGCACCCGCCGGTCCGCCACCCGTGGTGCCGCCGCAGCTGCCGGTGGTTGTGCCCCGTCAGCTGCCCGGCAGCAGTGCGCCGCTGGTCGGCCGGAAGCGCGCCCTGAAGATCCTCGACGGTCTCGCCGTCCGCGATGCCGGTCCGCGGATCGCCGTGATCATGGGAACGCCCGGCGCCGGCAAGACCGCGCTGGCCATCCACTGGTCCCACCAGGTCGCGGACCGCTTCCCCGACGGCCAGCTCGCGGTGAATCTGCGCGGCTTCGACCCGACCGGTGTCCCGGCGACCACGGACGAGGTCATCCACGGCTTCCTCGACGCGCTGCAGGTCCGGCCGGAGTCCAGGCCGCGCGGCATCGAGGCGCAGGCGGCGCTCTATCGCAGCCTGGTCGCGGACCGCCGGTTCCTGATCGTGCTGGACAACGCGCGCGACGCGGACCAGGTCCGGCCGTTGCTGCCTGGTACGCCGAGTTGCGTGGTGGTCGTGACGAGCCGTCGCCAGCTGGACGGATTGATCGCGGCCGGCGCCGAACCCGTCGTACTGGACCGGCTGTCCACGGACGGCGCCCGGCTGCTCCTGATCAGCCGCCTCGGTGCGGAGCGGGTCGCGCGCGAGCCGGCGGCGGCCGACGAGATCACGGCGCTCTGTTCTGGTTTGCCGCTGGCGTTGACCTTGGCTGCCGCTCGCGGAGCCATTCATCGCGACCTCGAGCTGAGCGAGATCGCGGCCGGGCTCCGCGACGCCGGGACCCGGCTGGGCGAACTCTCCGGCGGCGACTCGCTGACCGACGTACGGTCTGTCTTCTCGTGGTCCTACAACGCGCTCACGCCCGAGGCAGCGCGACTCTTCCGCCTGCTCGGTGCGCATGCCGGCCCGGACATCAGCGTCGCAGCAACGGCTGCGCTGCTGGGCGTGTCTGCTGATGAAGCAATGCCCGTACTGCGTGATCTGCTGCGAGCGCACCTGGTGGAGGAGACCGGGCCTGGCCGCTTCGGCTTCCACGACCTGCTCCGCGCCTACGCCGTCGAATTGTCCGCAGCCGATCCGGACCCGCAGGCCTCCGACCGCGTGATCGACCACTATCTCGTCACTGCGTATGCGGCAGGCCGGCAGATCGCGCCGCATCAGCAGTTCACGATCACACCGCGAACACCGGACGTCGAGGCCGAACCCATCGCGGACAAGGAACAGGCGTTCGCCTGGTTCGACGCCGAGCGGCAGGTGCTGATCACCGCGCTCAAGAACGCGGCCGGCCGGCCCGAGGAGGCAGACCGGGTCTGGCAGCTGGTCGGTGCCATGAGCGCCTATCTGGATCTCGGCGGTCATTGGCCGGAGTACTACGACGTCGCCAAGATCGGTTTGACGGCTGCCGAACAGTGCGAGGACCTCGTCGCCGAAGAGCTGACGTTGCGCTGGATGGCCTGGGCCGCGGGCAGGCTGGATCGGCAGGACGAGTGCCTGGTGCTGTCGCAGCGCGGTATCGACTGTGCCCATCGGCTCGGTGATACCCGCGCCGAGGCGCTGCAGACGATGACGCTGTCGGCCACATACCACCAGACGGAACAGCCCGAGGAGTCGTTGCGGGTGAGCCGGCGCGCGCTCGAGCTGTACCGGTCGATCGGCGATGACCGGGGGATGGCTCAAAGTCTCAATGGGATGGGCTGGGTGGAGGCACAGTTGGGGCAGTTCGAAGAAGCTCAGGTGCACTGCCAGGAAGCGCTGGAACGGCTGGAGAAGGTCGGCGACGAGTGGCGGATGGCCGCCACGCTGGACAGCCTCGGTCACATCGCGGCGCGGCTCGGCCGGTCCGAAGTCGCCATCGAGAGGTACCGGCGGTCGGCCGAGCTCTACGCACGGTGTGGCGACCGCAGTTACGGGGCGGCGACCCGCAACCGGCTCGGTGACGTGCTCGCGACCGTAGGGCGGCGCGAAGAGGCGAGGGTCGAGTGGGCTCAGGCGCTGGATGTGCTGAGCAGCCTGGGTGATCCGCGCGCGGACGAGATCCGGGAGAAGCTGAGCGCAACGTAGTACGGGCTGTGGACAAGTCGGTGTCAACAGGGTCTGCGCGCCTGGAGAGGCTGTGGACTCCACAGGTTGTCCACTTGTGAAGGCGTCTTGTCCACGGGTTATCCACAGGAGCTTCCACAGCTGTGGGCAACACGGCGCGGAGCGTGACGAATTCGCTGCAACTTGCTGCAATCCACCCCCGAAAGGGCCCGGTGAGGCTGCTCGGCCGGGATAGATTGCACGTCCGCGCGGCGTTCACACAGCAAGGGGGAAGCCTGATGAACACGACGTCCAAGCCCACAACAGCGGGAACCGAGCCGAACGCCTTCAAGGACACCGTGGCCACCGCGATGAATCTCAAGGTCCCCGCTCAGCGGGACGCGGTCTACCACGGACCGGGCAACCCGATCGATGCCGTGATCGCCGACCTGAGCTCAGGCGGCTGGGTCTGCAAGGCGGCCACCGACACGAGCTACGCGCTGCGCCTCGAGGCGGGAGGCATCCTCCACGCGTTCGACGACGCGATCGGCGATCTCCGTGCGGCCTGGTCGCGCGAGCCCGAGGAGGTTCCGGCAGGCGATCACCGCGGCCTGGCGTTCGCGCGGAGCTGGCGGCTGGATCAGCGCCTGGGCGACCATGGTTGACACGGTCAAGATCGAGGTCGCCAAACTCAGCTCGGCGATCACCAAGCTGACCACCCTGGTCGATGCGGTCGACCGGCACCGGCGTACGGCGGCAGCCGCCTCGCCGATCGGGCTGTCCTCGCTCGGCGACACCGAACTCGGCCTGAAGGTGACCCGGCTGCGGGATCGCCTGCCCGAGCTTCAGACCCGGCTCGACCTCGCCAAACTCCTCGACGAGCAGGGCACCGGCCAGGTCAGCTACTACGTGCCCGGTCAGGACACGCTCGAGGAGACCAAGCTCCTGGTGGGCACGGAGCTGGCGAAGAAGCTGCAGGAGTTGAAGGTCAAGGACCCGGGCAGCCGCGAACGAGCCGTGGAATTGGCCGCGCTGCTGGCGCGGTACGGCAAGGATCCGCTGGTTTCGAAGCGGATGATGCAGGCGCTCGGGCCTGACGGGCTGACGAAGGCCATGCGCGGACTGCGCAGCATCACGGCGGCCCAGCCGCCGTACTGGGTGGGCCTGAAGGATCAAGCGGGCGAGCGCAAGGCTGTGCTGGCGATGCAGGACCAGCTGGCCAACTCGCTGGCGCTCATGCTGTCCACCGCCTCCAAGAGCCTCAACCGGGACTGGGGCGCGAAGTTCGCGCACGACCCGTGGGTGGCCGGCGTCCTGCTCCGGTACGCCGACAAGCAGAACCTCTCGTTCGGCAAGGAGTTCTTCCGCGGCGTCGGGCATTCGCTGAAGGAACGCGAACAGGGCGATACCGATGCCTGGAGCAACCTTTCCGTCGACCCTGACAATGCATCCTTCGGCACCGAGTCGCTGACCGGTACGAACCCGATGCGGGAGTACCTCAACACCGCCGACAACAGCACCGAGACCTCGCAAGCGGTCATGGGCGACGGCGAACTCCGCGAGTACTTCCTGCGCGGACGTCGTTACATGTCAGGCGATCCGCTGCTGGATCAGGCCGGCAAGGTGCTCGAGAAGGCGACGGTCGGCGCGGCCCGCAGTACCAACGACGACGAGGCGAGGACCGCCGCCGACATCTCCTCGCACGTCCTGTCGATGACCAACGACAAGCTGAAACCCAACGCCGGCTTCACCGACGAGGTAGGCGCCATCATGGGCACCTACATCATGGACATGGACGAGGCCTTGGCCGGCGTTGGCGAGAACCCGGCGGACGGTCCGGGCGCGACCGCCATCGACGAGTACCGGCTGGGACTGGAGGCGAAGGACGGCCTGCCCAGATTCGGGCTCAATCTGGACGAGGACACCGCGAAGAGCGCGATAGGGTTCATCCGCGACGACGAGACCGCGATCCGGAAGTTCGGCCAGGCGGTCACCCTGTACAACCAGACCCGGATGGATTGGGGCGCGATGCACCACCACCCAGGCGACTACAGCCAGGGTGATCCGTTCCAGAAGACGGTCCGCGAGTCGGCCCAGCTGCAGAGTGTGGTCACTGACGAACTGATCCAGGGCGACCTCAAGAACACCGAGAAGCGGATCAGGACGATGGAATTGCTGACGGCGCCGCTGGACAACCTGAATCCCGTGCTCGGGATTGGTATTCATGGCGTCGACATTCCGCTGGGTGAACTCATCAACGACGGGATCGTCGGCGTTGGGAAGGATGCGGCCGGCGACCACCTGCTGCAGCAGGCACTGCGCGATGCCAACGAGAAAGACGGCAGGGCGAGCAGCATGGTCAAGCTGCAGGCCGTGTACGCCGCCACCCGGGCGCTGCCCAACGATCCGAGCCTTCCGGACTGGCCGGCCGATCACGGACGTCTCAAGGCCCCCAACGAGCTGAACGACCGCGAGATCTGGGACCTGCTCAAGCACATCGAACGTCCCGCCGGCCTGACCGGGGCGACATCGGCCGGTATCGAGGATGCTTGGAAGACTGTGGACGACAGATACAAGGAACGATGATGCGGACTCGAGGTCTGGCGTGCCTTTTGGCGGCTGTGTTGTTGATCTGTTCTGGTTGTCAGCCGGAGGAGGCGCCGCAGACGTTGTGTGGGGATATGCCTGGTTCTTGGTTCGCGGAGGCGACGGGTAAGACGGGGTTGAAGTCGTCGGTTCAGGTGAAGGAAGGCACGGGTACTCTGCCGTTCCGGTGGGATGCCCAGCATCCGTTCGTGTACAGCAAAATCCAGTGCCGGGTGACCGCCGGGGATGACGAAGTCGTGGAGTTCGACGCCGAGCTGAGGCAGAGCACCGACGTCGAGTTCGTGAAGAACTCCGTGAACGAGGATCCCGCCGACTCCCAGTTCAAGGCTGCGGGCGGTCTCGGCAGCGTCGACGTCACCGATCCACCGGACGGCGTCGTCTACAGCAACTGGTACTGCGGAAGCAGTGTCCTCGGGCTGACGCTGAGAAAGACCGCCTCCGACGACCAAGCAGGCCTGGCCAAGCAACTGTCCCAGCGGATCGCCGAGCGCGTCGGCTGCACCCAGCTCTTTACCGCGCCCACGCCAACCCCCAGCAGTTGATGCGGACTCGGGGTCTGGCGTGTCTTTTGGTGGCTGTGGTGTTGGTCTGCTCCGGCTGTCAGCCGCAGGATGCGCCGGAGACGTTATGTGGGGATATGCCTGGTTCTTGGTTCGCGGAGGCGACGGGTAAGACTGGGTTGAAGTCGTCGGTCGAGGTGAAGGAAGGCGCGAAGACTCTGCCGTTCCAGTGGGATGCCCAGCACCCGTTCGTCTACAGCAGCATCCAGTGCCGGGTTACCGCAGGGGATGACGTGGTCGTCGAGTTCACAGCCGAGATGAAGCAGAGCGCGGCCGTCGAATATGTGAAGAACGCCGTAGACAAGGCTCCTGCCGACACCCAATTCAAGGCTGCTGGCGGTCTCGGCAGCGTTGACGTCACCGAACCACCGACCAAGGTCGTCTATACCTATTGGTACTGCGGAAGCAGTGTTCTCGATCTCACGCTGAGGAAGTTCGCCTCGGACGACAAGGTCGGCCTCGCCAAGCAGTTGGCCCAGCGGATCGCCGAGCGCGTCGGCTGCACCCAGCTCTTTACCGCTCCCACGCCAACCCCCAGCAATTGATGCGGACTCGGGGTCTGGCGTATCTTTTGGTGGCTGTGGTGTTGGCCTGCTCCGGCTGTCAGCCGCAGGATGCGCCGGAGACGTTATGTGGGGATATGCCTGGTTCTGGTTCGCGGAGGCGACGGGTAAGACTGGGTTGAAGTCGTCGGTGCAGGTGAAGGAAGGCGCGAAGACTCTGCCGTTCCAGTGGGATGCCCAGCACCCGTTCGTCTCCAGCAACATTCAGTGCCGCGTCACGGCCGGGGACGATGAAGTCGTCGAGTTCCGAGCGGAGCTGCGGCAGAGCACCGACGTCGAATACCTACAGCATGTCGTGGCCAAAGCTCCTGCCGACTCTCAGTTCAAGGCTGCGGGCGGTCTCGGCAAGCACCAGGCTCTACGAAGAACCAGTGGTCCTCGTCGACGCTCCTGGTACTGCGGAAGCAGCAGTCTCGTAGTAACCCTGAAGAAGTTCGCCTCGGACGACAAGGCCGGCCTGGCCAAGCAGCTGACTCAGCGCATCGCCGAGCGTGTGGGGTGCACCGAGCTGTATGCCGCGCCTTAGGCGACTGCGGAGGGTGAGGGTGGGGACTGTGGGTGACGGTGGATGCAGGGTTTCCCGTGTGTTCGGAGGGTGGGGGCGCCGGTGTGGGTGAGGCGCTCTAGAGTCGCCAGAGCGTTTCCGTCCACTCGCTGTCGCCCCTAGGAGAGAGTGTGTCCCGAAACATTGGTACCCGTCGGCTGAGCGCCGGCCTGGCTGCGGTCGCCTTGGCGTTCACCGCTGCCGGTGCCGCCACAGCCGCCCACGCCACGCCGTACGCGCCGACCGGTTCCAGCAGTGCCGCGGCCGAGCCCGGTCTGCTGATGAACTACGTGGTGAACACTAAGGCGACCGGCTTCCACGTGAAGCGGGTGGAGCAGGCGGTCAAGGCTGCCGGCGGCACCGTGGTCTCGTCGTACAACCAGATCGGCGTCGTGGTCGCGCAGTCGACCAACCCGGACTTCCGGACCGATGTGAAGAAGGGCCGCAACGGCCGCGAGGTCCAGTCGGTCGGCGCCACCCGGACCGCGGCGGTCAGCGAAGGCCCGGTCGGCTCCGCCTCCGCCCAGCTCACCACGGCGAAGAGCCTGATGGCCGGCGACGCCGGCCCGGTCGCGGATCCGCGCGAGTCCGAGCAGTGGGACATGCAGCAGATCAAGGCCGACCAGGCGCACAACATCACCGACGGGTCCCGCCGGGTGCTGGTCGGGATCAACGACAGCGGTGTGGACGACACCCACCCGGACCTGGCGCCGAACTTCGACGCGCGCGACTCGGTCAACTGCGTCAACAACGGTGTCCCGGACACGACGGCCGGCGCCTGGCGGCCGACCACGAGCTCGCACGGTACGCACGTCGCCGGTACGGTCGCGGCTGCTCGCAACGGGATCGGCATCGTCGGGGTCGCCCCGGGCGTCCGGATCGCGTCGGTGAAGGTGGTGAACGACGACGGGTTCATCTACCCGGAGTACGCGATCTGCGGTTGGATCTGGGCCGCGCAGCACCACATGGACGTGACGAACCACAGTTACTACATCGACCCGTGGACCTTCTGGTGCAAGGACGACGGCGACCAGGGCGCGGTCCAGGAGTCGGTCCGGCGCGCGGTCGAGTTCGCCACCAAGAAGGGTGTGCTGTCGGTCGCGGCGGCCGGCAACTCCAACTACGACCTGGCGAACAAGACGACCGATGACAGCAGCCCCGATGACAGCACCACGGTCACCCGGCAGATCGACAACAACTGCGTCGACATGCCGACCGAACTGCCCGGCGTGATCACCGTTGCCAGCACTACCCAGACCCGGGTCAAGAGCGGATTCTCCAACTTCGGCCTGAACAAGATCGACGTCGCGGCGCCGGGTAGCAGCATCCTCTCGACCCTGCCCGGTGGCGGCTACGGCACGATGAGCGGTACGTCGATGGCGTCGCCGCACGTCACCGGCGTCGCCGCGCTGATGAAGTCGGCGCACCCGTGGTGGACCCCGCGTGACCTGGAGAAGGCGCTCCGCAATGAAGCCGACGACACCGCGTGCCCGACCACCCCCGACGCCCGCTGCACCGGCACCACAGCCAACAACGCCTTCTTCGGCGAAGGCATCGCCGACGCCCTCGACGCGGTAACCCGCCACTGATCAGAGCCAGGGGGCCCTCCGCCCAGGACCCCCTGGCTCCTCCCTCAGCCCCTCGACAACGTCGAGGGGCTTTCTGCATGTGTGAGCTTGGTGAGGGTGGTGAGGAGGGTTTGGGTGTTGATGGGGGCGAAGAAGGCTTGGTCGGTGGCTTCTACTGCGGTGATGGCTTGGCGGGCCAGGGATTTGCCGGTGGGGGTGGGGTGGACGGTTTTGGCTCGGGCGTCGGTGGGGGAGGGGCGGCGTTCGAGGAGGCCCTTGGTTTCCAGGGTTTTGAGGACCTGGGAGGTCATTTTGATGTCGGTGCCGGCCTGGGTGGCGAGGTCTTGCTGGTTGGGGGTGTGGCCTTCTTCGGTGAGCCACCAGGTGCAGGCGAGGAGGACGAACTGGACGTGGGTGAGGTCCAGGGGAGCTAGGGCGGCGGTGACGGCGCGTTGCCAGCGGAGGGTCACGTGCCAGAGAAGGAAACCGGGGCTCTCGGCGGGGCCGCCGTCGTACCGGGTCACCCGCGGCCGCCGGTACGACGGGTCGCCCGCGAGCCGGTACGGCGGATCATCCGAGGGATCCGGCGTACTTGATCAGGCCGTCCATCGCTTCGGGGAAGTCCTCGGTGATCTGCGGGCCGATCTCCGGGCCGAGTTCGTCGGCGGCGTCGCCGGTGATCTCCAGCCGGTGCACGATTCGGGTGCCCTCGGCAACCTCCTCCAGCGTGTGGCTGAACCGGAGCGTCACCCCGCCGAAGCTGGTCTCATCGGCGTACAAATGTCCGTCCACGATCTCCACGATCGTGGAGACGATCGGGTCCTGGCCGATCGGCGTCATCGCCACGGTGCCGCCGACCTCGAACGGTCCGGTCAGCTTGATCTCCTGCATCGACGTGTCCCAGGCGGTCCAGTTGTCGATGTCGGCCAGCGCCCGCCAGACCAGGTCCCGGCGTACGGCGGTCTCGACGGCGTGTTCGTGAATCCACATCTCAAGGGCTCCTCACGTGATTTAGTCTTCGCGAAGATTATCTCCGCGAAGGCTAAATCGCGCAAGAGCTACCCAGTCTTTCCGTCCAGCAGTTCGCGCAGGATGTCGAGATGCCCGAGATGACGGGCGGTTTCCTCGATCATGTGGCAGAGGATGAACCGCAGCGAGGCAGGCCCGCGCATCGGCAGCACGGCCTGCTCCACAGCGTCGAGGCTGTGCCGGGCTATGATCTCGTTCGATCGCGCGCATTCGGCATCGTAGTTGTCCAGCAGGACAGCCAGCGGCACGTCGTCGACGAACATCTCGGCGTCGGGATGCCCGCCCTCGGTGAACGGCGTCTGGCCGGTATCGGGAGTGTTGATCAGGTTCTCGCTGAACCACGAGTACTCCACCCACCGCAGATGCGAGACCAGCCCGGCGACCGTGGTCAGCGGCGAAGTCGGCAGTAGTTTCCGATGCGCCGCCTCTTCGGTCAGACCCTCACACTTCCCGCGGACCAGCGATCTCTGCAGGTCGAGCCAGCCGATGAGCTGGGTCCGCTCGTCGCCGGTCAGCGGAGGCCGGCCCGTCATGCCTTCAACCGGTCGTAGCTGGTCGCACCGTCCAGGAGTTCCCGGATGATGTCGAGGTGACCCACGTGCCGGGCGGTCTCCTCGATCATGTGGCAGAGGATGTACCGCAGCGAGGCGGCTTCCCCCTGTACGGCGTACGGGCCCGTCTCCACGTCGTCCAGGGATCGCGAAGCGATCGCCAGGTTCGACCGCGCGCACTCCTCGTCGTAGGAATCCAGCAGTTCTCCGAGCGGTACGTCGTCGACGAACATCTCCGCGTCGGGATGGCCGCCCTCGGTCCACGGCGTCTGGCCGGTGTCCGGTACGCCGAGCAGGTTGAGCTGGAACCATGAGTACTCGTTCCAGCGCAGATGGGCCACCAGTCCCGCCATCGTCATCAGCGGTGAGGTCGGCAACAGCTTGCGATGCGCGTCGGCCTCGCTCAGGCCTTCGCACTTCGTCCGGACGAAGGATCGCTGCAGATCCAGCCAGCCGGTCAATTGGGTCCGCTCGTCGGAAGCGAGCGGCGGACGCGAAACAGCAGTCATTCAAAAGCTCCAAAAGGGAAGGGAGCTGCCCGGAACTCAGTCGCGGGTGCGACGGACAGGCAGCACGACGGAGAAACTCGACATCGCGCTCACCTCCCTTCCGTCGCTCGAACAGAACAATAGCGACACCCGGGGCCACCGCCTACTGCTTTAGCAGGCGCGCCTTGACCTCGTTCTTGAGCACCTTGCCGACCTTCGACCGCGGCAGATCATCCCAGACCACCACCTGCTTGGGCGTCTTCACCCCGCCGAGCCGGCTCTTCACGAAGTTCCGTACTTCGGACTCGGTCACCGTCAGTCCCGGGTGCAGCTGGAGTACGGCGGTCACCCGCTCGCCCCACTTCTCGTCGGGCAGCCCGACGACCGCGCAGTCGCGCACAGCCGGGTACGCCATCAGCGCCTGCTCGACCTCGGCCGAGTAGACGTTGAATCCGCCGGTGATGATCATGTCTTTCGCCCGATCCACTATGAAGAGGTAGTTGAACTCGTCGAGGAACCCGATGTCCCCGGTGTGATGCCATCCGTACTGCGAGGCTGCCGCCGTCGCCTCCGGGTCGCGGTAGTACCCGGCCATCACCAGCGACCCCCGGACGACGATCTCGCCCCGTTCGCCGCGCTCGACCAGCCGGCCGTCGTCGGCCATGATCGCCACCTGGGTCAGCGGACTCGGCCGGCCCGCGGAGGTGAACCGCTCGACCGCGGGCGACCCGTCGGCCCGGAAATGGTCGGCCGGCGCCATCGTGGCGATCATCATCGGCGCCTCGCTCTGACCGAACAGCTGCGCCATCACCGGCCCGATCCGGGTCAGCGCCTCCTCCAGGCGAGCGGCCGACATCGGCGCGGCGCCGTACCAGAAGCACTGCAGAGAGCTCAGATCCGTTGTGGGTAAGGCATCGTGCGAGAGCAGCAGGTAGATCAGCGTCGGCGGGAGGAAGGTGTGCGTGACCCGATGTCTCTCGATCAATCCCAGGAAGTCGCCCAGGTCTGGCACCGGCATGATCACCACCTCGCCGCCGAGGGCGAGGATCGGGAAGCACAGGACGCCGGCCGCGTGCGTCAACGGAGCCAGCGCGAGATACACCGGCCGGCCGTCGAACGGGTAACTCATCAAGGTGATCGCCGACATCGTCTCGATGTTCTGCCCGGTCAGCATGACGCCCTTCGGCCGCCCGGTCGTCCCGCCGGTCCCGACCAGGAGCGCCGTGTCGTCGAGGGCCGGCGCCTCCCACGGATCAGCCGGTACGCCGTCCAGCCAGTCGGCGAGTTTCATTGCTATCGGCAACGAGTCGTCGAGGCAGATCACCGTGCTGAGCTTCGGCAGGTCCGGCCGGATCCGTTCGACCAAGGGCAGGAAGGCGCTCTGGAAGATCAGGCAGGAGCAGTCGAAGGAGTCCAGCAGTTCGCGGTTCTCGGCCGCCTCGTTGCGGGGGTTGATCGGGCACCAGATCGCACCGGCCCGGGCGATCCCGAAGACGCAGGCGAACGAGATCGGATTGTTCGCCGACAGGATCGCGACCTTGTCGCCCGGTGAGATCCCGGACTTCTGCAAGGCCCGCGCGACCTGGAAGGAGAACTCCTGGACCTCGGCATAGCTGAGGCTGGTGCCGTTCATGGTCAGGCACGGCTCGGCAGGCCCGAGTTGGGCCCCTTTGTCGAGGTAGTCGAACAACCGCACGCGATCTCTCCCCTGGCTGACAGGTGATGCAGGTGCGGGAGCGCCCGGGGGATGGGTAGAACTCCCGCACCTGGCTGGTGGTCCGCGCCGGGCCGATGGGGGTGTAGCCCGGCGCGGACGGTCTAGTGCTGCACGGTCACGACAGGTTCGAGCACGAGGCCGAAGCTCCGTAGTACGCCGAGCAGTTCGCGGTGCCCGAAGGCCTGGCACGCCGAGGCGAGTCCCGCGCGACGCGGCGGCTGCTGGAGCAACGAGTACGCCGCGTAGGCCTGCAGTGCGCCGGTCTGCTTGTAGTTGCTGTTCCCGTGGATCACGCAGTGCGCCCTGCCGAGTGGTCCTGACGCGTGCACGGAGTCGAGCGAGGTGTTGATCCGCGGATTCTCTCGGGGCGGCATGCTCGCCTGAACTGACGCGGCGACCTCGGCCAGCGCCGCATCCTGCTGATCGAGCGGGAGGGTCTTGATCTGGCTCTCCACCATCTTGACCGCTTCGACGACACCCTGCATGACGGTCCGGTCGAAGACACCACCGGCGACCTTCACATTCGCCACCCGCGGGTCGTTCTTGAACCAGACCGGGTGACTCGTGCCGCCCCATGGCAGGGCAAGCGCGGTCGCATGCTGACCTGGCACGTTCACTTCGAAAGTGGTCAGCGGATCCCACTTCACCAACTGGTTCTGCTCGAGGTAGTGCCAATCCGCCTTCAGAATGGTGAAGATCGTCTGGGTCGACGCGTACGTCGGGAAACCCTTCCACAGCACGAGAATGTCGAGGGTGTCGAGTCCCGGCGTCTCCAGGCACAGGTTCGCCGCGATCTCTCCGGTGGTGTACATCTGCGCGACGCCCGGCGAGAGCAGGAGCCCTTGCGCGGCGAACTTGTCACCCCAGTTCTTCTCCGCGTCGAGCATCCAGTCCTGCTCGCCGGTGGTGTCCAGGTAATGGCAACCGGCCGCCAACGACGCCTCCACCACCTCGGGCCCGTACTTCACGAATGGGCCGACCATGTTGCTGACCACCTTGGCGCCGCTGAACAATTCGGTGAGCGCGGCGACGTCGTGCTCGACCTCGACCACCTCGTGCTCGACGGTCTCGATGCCGGGGACCTTGTCCAGCACCTCTTGCACGCGCGCCTTGTCCCGCCCGGCCGCGATGAAGGGAACGTTGAATTCGCGCAGGTACTCACAGACCAGCCGCCCGGTGTAGCCGGAGGCGCCGTAGACGACCACAGGTTTCGTCATCACATCCCCATTCCGCCGTCGACCGGCAGGCCGGCGCCGGTGATGAACTTCGCGGCGTCGGAGGCCAGGAACACCACGGCGTCGGCCATGTCACCGACCTCGCCGAGCCGCCCGAGCGGGGTCAGCCCGATCACGTCGCCGACAGCGGCTTCGGCCGACGGCCAGAGTCCCAGCGTCACCATGTCCGCGGCCAGCTTCATGCCCATCTCGGTCGGGACCAGCCCGGGATACACACAGTTGACGCGTACGCCGTACCCGAGCTTGCCGGACTCCATCGCGGCCACTCTTGTGAGCCGGTCCACGGCGGACTTGGTCGCGGAGTACCCGGCGATGCCCGGGAACGGGATGGTCGCCGCGACGCTGGAGATGTTGACCACCGAGCCACCAGACCCCGCCGGTCCACCCGGGCGCATCGCCCGGAACGCGTGCTTCACACCGAGGGCGGTGCCCAGCACGTTGATCTCCAGCATCTTGCGGACGTCGGCTGGGTCGAGCTCGACGACCAGGCCGGAGAGTTCGATGCCGGCGTTGTTCACCAGGATGTCGAGACCGCCGAGCTCGCTGATCGTGGCGGTGATCGCCGCCTCCCAGTTGGCGTCGTCGGTCACGTCGAGGGGTACGAAGGCCGCCGTCGCACCGGAATCCTTCAGGCTGTCCGCGGCCGCCTTCCCGAGGTCTTCCGCGATGTCGGCGATCACCACCGAGGCGCCGGCCTTCGCCAGCGCTTCCGCCATCCCTTGACCGAGCCCACGAGCGCCCCCGGTCACGAGCGCCTTCCGTCCTTTGAGGTCATACATGCACCCACTCCTCCCTGCGTGGTGCCCCGATCACCGGTGAGGTGCGGTGACCGGAGCGTTGCCTCACAGGGTTGTGTGTTTCTGGACAGTCGTCAAGAGTTTCTTGGACAACTGTCAAGAAATCGGTCCGCGGGGTAAAGTTTTCAGTGACCCAGGAGGCTTGACCGTGACCGAGGTGAGCGATCGCATCTCGCGCCGGCAGGTGGACAAGTTCGCGGAGCGCCGCTCCCAGCTGGCCACCTCGGCGCTGCAGACGCTGTCTCAACTCGGGTACGCGCGCACGAGTCTGCGGGAGATCGCGCAGAACTCGGAGTTCTCGCACGGCGTCCTGCACTACTACTTCCGCGACAAGGTCGAGCTGATCATGTACTGCGTCAAGCAGTACAAGGCAGAGTGCGTCAAGCGCTACGACCAGATCGTCGCCACCGCGGAGGAGGCAGACCAGCTGAAGGTTGACTTCGGTGCCGCCCTTGCCGTCACCTGCGAAGAAGACGCCACCATGCACCGCCTCTGGTACGACCTCCGCAACCAGTCCCTCTTCGAGGAATCCTTCCGCGAGGACGCCCTGGAGATCGACAAGTCCCTGGAACAGATGATCTGGCGAATAGTCAGCACGTACGCCGACCTGGCCGGCCGCGAGATCGCAGTCACCCCCGCCACCGCCTACGGCCTCCTAGACGGCCTCTTCCAGCAAGCCCTCTTCCGCCACCTGGCCGGCGACGCCACCGCCCTGGCTACCCTCCGCACAGCCACCGAACAAACCCTCCCCAAATTCCTCCTCACCTGAGCACTCCGCCGTACAGACGGACATGAGGTATGCGGTTGGGAAGGGTGTGCTGTGGCGGCGGTGAGCGTGAGGGTCGGGAGATCGGGTGGATACCTCATGTCCGTCGGCACACGAACAGGCGGTAGGCCGGCGATTCCAGGAGAGGTGTTGGCTGACCTGCTTTGACCAAGGCAGCGGAGGGCGCGACGTAGGAGTGCCCGTAGCTGGGGGTGGGGAGCCGGGCGAACGTAGGAGCCGGCGTGGGCGGGCTTCTTTAGAGGGTTCGGCGGTCGTTGATTCGTTTTGCCTTGCCTAGGGAGCGTTCCAGGGAGTGGGGTGGGAGGACTTCGATCGTGGCGGTGATGCCGATGCGGTTCTTGATGAGGGTGGAGAGCAGTTGGGCGGGGGAGGCGTGGTTGGTGAGGCCGGGGGCGGCTTCGACCTGGACCGTTAGCTCGTCGAGGCGGTTCGGGCGGGTGAGGATGCAGAGGTAGTGCGGGGTGAGGCCTTCGATGCCGAGGATGAGTTCCTCGATCTGGGTCGGGAAGACGTTGACGCCGCGGATGATCATCAGGTCGTCGGTGCGGCCGGTGATCTTCTCCATCCGGCGCATCCCGGGGCGGGCGGTGCCGGGGAGCAGGCGGGTCAGGTCGCGGGTGCGGTAGCGCAGGACCGGGAAGGCTTGTTTCGTCAGCGTGGTGAAGACGAGTTCGCCGACCTCGCCGTCGGGGAGCACCTCGCCGGTGACCGGGTCGATGATCTCGGGGTAGAAGTGGTCCTCCCAGATGTGCAGGCCGTCCTTGGTCTCGACGCACTCCTGCGCGACGCCCGGGCCCATCACCTCGGACAGTCCGTAGATGTCGACCGCGTGCATCCCGGTCCGCGATTCGACCTCGGTCCGCATCTGCTCGGTCCATGGCTCCGCGCCGAAGATGCCGACCCGCAACGAGGTCTCAGCAGGGTCGATGCCGCGAGCAACCATCTCGTCGAGGATGGCGAGGAAGTACGACGGGGTGACCATGATGATCTCGGCGCCGAAGTCGCGGATCAGGTCGACCTGGCGTTCCGTCATTCCGCCGGAGACCGGTACGACGGTGCACCCCAGCCGCTCGGCCCCGTAGTGCGCCCCGAGCCCACCCGTGAAAAGCCCATATCCATAAGCGACATGGCAGACATCGCCCGCGCGACCACCGGCGGCACGGATCGACCGCGCGATCAGGTCGGCCCAGTTGTCGATGTCGGCGCGCGTATACCCAACCACGGTCGGGCGTCCCGTCGTACCGGATGACGCGTGCACCCGGACGACTTCCTTGCGGGGGACGGCGAACATGCCGAACGGGTAGTTCTCGCGCAGGTCGTGCTTCGAGGTGAACGGCAGCCGGTGAAGGTCCTCGAGCGACTTGAGATCGTCCGGTGCGAACCCGACGCCGTCCAGCGCCGCGCGGTAGTGCGGGACATTCTCGTACGCCGCGCGCACGGTCGCCTGCAGCCCCGCGAGCTGCCGCGCGCGGAGTTCGTCGACGGAGAGCCGTTCGCCGGCGTCCTGCAGCTCCACCGGGCAGGCCTCGCCAAGGAACCGATCCGTCATCCCAACCTCCTCAGGGGCGGGCCAGCAAGGTCGCGATGCCCTGGCCTACTCCGATGCACATCGTGGACAGCGCGTACCCGGCGTCGCGGTGGCGAAGCTCGAGGGCGGCGGTGAGGGCGAGCCGGGCGCCGGACATGCCCAGGGGGTGTCCCAGGGCGATGGCGCCGCCGTTCGGATTCACGTGGTCAGCGTCGTCGGGAAGACCGAGTTCGCGCAAGACCGCGAGGGACTGCGCGGCGAAGGCCTCGTTCAACTCGATCACGCCGATGTCGGACAGCGCGACACCGGTCCGGGCGAGAAGCTTGCCGGTGGCGGGGACCGGGCCGATGCCCATGATCCGCGGCGGTACGCCGGCCGCAGCGGTCCCGACGATCCGGGCCAGCGGGGTGACGCCGAGCCGCTCGACCGCCTCGCCGCTCATCACCAGGAGAGCAGCGGCACCGTCATTCACACCGGACGCGTTGCCGGCGGTCACCGTGCCGGGAGTGCGGAAGGGAGTCTTCAAACCCGCCAGCGCTTCGAGCGAGGTTTCCCGCGGGTGCTCATCAACCTCGACCGTCGTCACCGCCCCGCGCCTACCTGGAACCGAGACCGCAACGATCTCCTCCGCCAGCCGGCCGTTGGCCTGAGCCTTAGCGGCACGCTGCTGACTGCGCAGCGCAAAAAGGTCCTGGTCTTCGCGCGAAATGCCGAACTCGGCGGCAACGTTCTCGGCCGTCTCCGGCATCGAATCGATCCCGTACTGCTTCTCCAGCAGGGGATTCACGAACCTCCAACCGATCGTGGTGTCGAAGATCTCCGCCTGGCGAGAGAAAGCAGTCGTTGCCTTAGGCATCACAAAAGGTGCCCTGGACATCGATTCGACCCCACCGGCCAGCACGACTTCGTTGTCTCCGGCAATGATCGATCGAGCAGCCGCCGCCACCGCGTCGAGACCGGAACCGCAGAGCCGGTTGATCGTCGTACCAGGAACGTCGACAGGCAGGCCGGCCAACAGCGAGGCCATCCGCGCCACGTTGCGGTTGTCCTCGCCGGCCTGGTTCGCGCAGCCGAGGATCACGTCGTCGATCAGCGCCGGATCGAGCGCACTGTGCCGGGCGAGCAACGCGGAGATCGCCTGCGCCGCGAGGTCGTCCGGACGCACCGCGGCGAGCGCGCCGCCGTACCGGCCGATCGGGGTGCGGACACCGTCGACCAGAAATGCCTCACGCGCCATCGTTGCTCTCCTTCAAAACAGTTCCGGGCAGTTGCCGCGACCGGCCGCGGAACTCTGCGATCAGGTCGTCGCCGCGCCGGACGGTGACGTCGTAGATCCCGTTCCGCCCGTACGACGCGCGCTCGTGCGCCTCGGCGGTCAGCAGATCCCCGCGCTGAGCCGGGGCGACGAAGACGATCTCGGCGCCCTGCGCGACGGTGACCTGGTTGCGGGAGTTACAGGCGAACGCGAAGGCCGAGTCGGCCAGCGTGAAGACGAAGCCGCCGTGTGCGATCCCGTGCCCGTTCACCATGTCGTCGCGCACCGGCATCTCGAGCACCGCTGTCCCGTCGCCGACCCGGACCAGCCGCATGCCGAGGGAGACGCTGGCAGTGTCCTCTGCCCACATCGCGGCAGCCACAGCCGCGGCCACATCGGTCATCACGTTCCACCCAGCTCGGTTGTGACACTCTTCCGGCAATCTGGTCAATGACTGTAACATCACTGACACGACCAGGCCTACGCTTGTCCAAGTACGCCGGCCCTCGACCAGCATGGAGCGCGCAGATGACCACCGCACCGACCAGCACCGACTGGCTCGCCGTCCACCGCGACCGGCTGGACGGAGCGCTAGACGCGATCCGCAGCCGCGGCTACTTCTCCGCCTTCCCGGAGTCGCCCAGCCCCCGCGTGTACGGCGAGACCGCCGCCGAGGACGGCAAGGCGGCGTTCGAGGCGCACCGCGGTACGGCCTACCCGATCGAAACGCCCGGGGCGAATGGAACGGTGAGCACCGAGGAGTCGCCGTACGGGATCTCGCTCGACGTGCAGTACCCACGGACCGTCGAGGACGGCCTGGACGAGCTGCTCGCGGCTGCCCAGAAGGGCATGACTGACTGGCGTAAGGGCGGGATCGAGACCCGCGTCGGCGTCACGCTGGAGATCCTCGACCGGCTGCACAAGCGCGTCTTCGAGCTGGCCAACGCGGTCCAGCACACCAGCGGCCAGGCGTTCGTGATGGCGTTCCAGGCCGGCGGCGCGCACGCGCTGGACCGGGCGCTGGAGGCGATCGCCTACGCGTACGAGGAGATGAGCCGCTACCCGGCTACCGCCACCTGGGAGAAGCCGGCCAAGGGCGACCCGATCCGGCTGGAGAAGAACTTCACCGTCGTCGGTCGCGGCGTCGCCCTGGTGATCGGCTGCAACACGTTCCCGACCTGGAACTCCTGGCCCGGCCTGTTCGCGTCGCTCGTCACCGGCAACGCCGTCGTGGTGAAGCCGCACCCGCTGGCCGTGCTGCCGCTCGCGATCACCGTCGAGGTCGCCCGCGAGGTGCTCGCCGAGGCCGGCTTCGACCCGAACCTGGTCACGCTCGCCGTCGAGCACACCGGCGACGGGCTGGCCAAGCCGCTCGCGCTCCGTCCCGAGGTGAAGATCATCGACTTCACCGGCGGCAGCGAGTTCGGCGAGTGGCTCGAGCAGAACGCGACCCAGGCCGAGGTCTTCACCGAGAAGGCCGGCGTGAACGCGGTCCTGATCGACTCGACCGACTCGTTCAAAGCGCTCTGCAACAACCTGGCCTTCACGCTCTCGCTGTACTCCGGCCAGATGTGCACCACCACCCAGAACCTGTTCGTCCCGGCCGACGGGATCGAGACCGACGAGGGCTACAAGTCGTTCGACGAGGTCGGGGCCGGGATCGCGAACTCGATCTCCAAGCTGCTCGGCGACGACGCCCGCGCGGTCGAGCTGCTCGGCGGGATCGTGAACCACGCGGTCGTCAACCGGCTCGAGCTGGCGCCGGAGTACGGGCAGGTCGTGCTGGAGTCGCGCGCGATCAGCCACCCGGCGTACGAGGATGCGGTCGTCCGTACGCCGTTGCTGGTCTCCGTCGAGGCCAAGGACGAGGAGGTCTTCAGCAAGGAATGCTTCGGGCCGGTCTCCTTCCTGGTCCGGACGGCGAACACCGACGAGTCGATCGAGCTGTTCCGCAAGACCGTCGACGAGGGCGGCGCGATGACCGCCGGGGTGTACTCGACGTCGGCAGAGGTTCTCGAGAAGGTGCGCGACACCGCGCTCGAGGTCGGGGTGGCGCTGTCGGAGAATCTGACCGGGAGTGTGTTCGTGAACCAGTCGGCCGCGTTCAGTGATTTTCACGGCACCGGAGCGAATCCGGCCGCTAACGCCACGTACACCGACGGCGCTTACGTTGCGAGCCGCTTCCGCGTCATTCAATCTAGGCGTCATGCCTGAGGCCCTGAATCCTGAGAACGTCCGAGAAACACTCGCGTACTACGACAGCTGGCTGGCCTTCAACCAGCGCTACCGCAGAATCCCCGGGATCCAGGCGGCGGTGTACGCCGAGGACGCGGTCGCGCTCTCCTCGGCGTACGGGCTGGCGGATGTCGAAGCCGGGGTCGAACTGACCCCGCAGCACCTGTTCCGGATCGCTTCGCACTCGAAGACGTTCACGGCGACAGCGATCTTCCAGCTGGCCGAGCAGGGCAGGCTGCGGCTCGACGACAAGGCCGGTCTGCACGTCACCGAGCTGGTCGGGGCGCGGCTGGGCGAGCTGACCCTGCGCGAACTGCTGGCCCACGCCGGCGGGGTCACCCGGGACAGCCTCGAGGCCGATTGGTGGCAGCTCGCGGTCGCCTTCCCGGACCGCGAGGAACTACTCGCCGTACTGCGCTCCGATGGCTCGGCCGTGGTTCCCGAAAACGATCGCTTCAAGTACTCGAACATCGGTTACGGCTTGCTCGGCCTGGTGATCGAGGCAGCGGCCGGTACGTCGTACAACACCTATGTACAGACCTCGATCGTCGACAAGCTCGGGCTGGCCGGGCTCGGGCCGGAGCTGGATCCCCAGCGCGCTTCGGAGTACGCCGCTGGGTACAGCTCGTACAGCTACTCCGACGTGCGGGTGCCGATCGATCACGTCGACACGCGCGCGCTGGCCTCGGCGACCGGGTTCTTCGGGAACGCGCACGATCTGGTCACCTATTTCTCCGCGCATTTCCTCGGCGACGACCGGTTGCTGACCGACGGGTCGAAGCGGGAGATGCAGCACCCGATCTGGCAGACCTCGGAAGAGGAGTGGCCGCGTTACGGGCTGGGGTTGTCGGTGACGAAGATCGGCAAGCGGAAGGTGATCGGCCACGGCGGTGGATACCCGGGGCACATCACGCGGTCCCTGGCCGACGCTGAGCAGGGGATTGCCGTGTCGGTGCTGACGAACGCGATCGACGGCGCGGCCAGTGTTCTCGCGGAAGCCTTCTTCAAGCTGCTCGACCTGGCGGAATCCAAGGAGCGTGGATCCTCGGCCGAGCTGCAGCGGTTCACCGGTCGCTTTGCGAACCTCTGGGGCGTCGAGGACTTCGTGATCCTCGGCGGGCGGCTCTATGCGATCGACCCGACCTTGGGTGATCCCGCGGCCGAACCGCAACCGCTCGAGGTCGTCGGCGACTCGCTGCGGGTGGTCGGTGGGTCCGGCTACGGCTCGTACGGCGAGTCGTACCGGTTCACCTTCGGTCCGGACGGAGCTGTCGAGTCGGTGCGCGGCTCGAGCGGGCTGCTGTCCCGTCCCCTCGACGGGTTCGCACTTCCAGATCGGGTGCGGAACGCCTAGTTGGGTTCATGCCTTACCGTGCAGGCATGACGATTCACGGGGATCACCCGTTTCTCCCCCCGGAGTCGGAACGAAGCCCGGTCCGCCGGTTGCGCGGCCGGCTGCCGTCCCCGGTCGGCCTGTGGACCACCTCGTACGCCGGTGAGCGGGCCGGGCTGACCGTCTCCTCGATGCTGATCGCGGACGGTGAGCCCGGCTTCGTCCTCGGGCTCATCGACCCCGACTCCGACCTGTGGGAAACGTTGCGCTCGGCAAAGACCGCCGTCGTCAGCCTGCTCGGCGAAGGCCACCAGCAACTCGCCGACGCCTTCGGCTACGTAGCCCCCGCCCCCGGCGGCCCCTTCCGGATGCTCGAGTGGATCGACACCGAATGGGGCCCCGCCCCCGTCGGTGTCACCACCTGGGCCGGCTGCCGACTGGTTTCCGACAACCCACCCGAACTCGGCTGGGCCCTCCAGGTCACCCTCGAGATCGCGCACGTAGAACTAGCCGCAGACACCCTCCCACCCATCGTCCACCGCCGCGGCCGCTACACAGTCCTGTAAGCGGGATCAGCGGAGGGTGGCGAGTTGGTCGAGGGCGATCGCCAGGTCGCGATCGCGGCCGACGGCCAGCATCCGCTGGTAGGTCGGATCGTCGGCAGCGTTCTGGTTCATCACGGTCAGCTGAAGCGTCAGCCGTTCCGCGATCAGGTCGAGGATGTCGCCGGTGGTGCCTTGCCAGCCGTAGGCGCGGAGGAAATCGGCCAGCCGGGGCAGACGCGAGTCGAGGTCGGTGAAGCCTTCGGCGGCCACGACATGAGGAGCGTGCAGCGGCGTCCAGGAGAACGCGACCCAAGCGACATCCAACTCCCGGCGTACCGGACCGGCCATGTCCCAGTCGACGAAGCCGACCAGGCCATCACCGTTCCACACCGCGTTGTACGGCGCCGCGTCGTTGTGCGCGACGATCATGCCCGGCTGCCAGGTTTCTCCTTCGCGCCAGCGCGCACCGTCTGGTGGAACGAAGTCGGCGACGGCCGCGTGATAGCGCCGGAGCCACCGCGCGACGTCCGTCAAAGCCGATGAGCTATGCGTCCACGAGGGCCAGGGCCGGGCGTTTCCTACCGTCTGGCCGGCCAGGAAGCTGACCATCTCCCGTCCGTCGGCGTCCACGCCCAGCGCCTGCGGCGCACCGGAGAACCCACCGGCCTGCAGATGATCGAGCAGCGCATGGACCGACGGCGTCCAAGGCCCCGCGGTACGCCGTACGACACCGTTGACCAAGGAGGCGCCGCCGTCGAACCCACCGTCCAGCCGTTCACCCATAGTGCCGATCTTGCCAGCGCGATCCGCCTCGGTGGCTAGCCGAGCTCTCGGATGACCCTGGCCGGAACGCCGGCGGCGAGGGTGTTCGGGGGGACATCGCGGGTGACGACTGAGCCGGCGGCGATGACCGAGTTCTGGCCGATGGTGACGCCCTGGAGGATCGTTACGCCGGCGCCGATCCAGACGTTGTTCCCGATCCGGATCGGGGCGGCGGTGATGCCGTCGTAGCGGGCGGCCGGGTCCACGGGGTGGCCGGAGGTGATCAGGTTGACGCCGGGGCCGAGCATCACGTCGTCGCCGATCTCGATGCCCCCGATGTCGTTGAGCTGGCAGCGCTGGTTGATGAAGACGTTGCGGCCGACGCGGAGGTTGACGCCGTGATCGCAGTACACCGGTGGGATCAGCCGGAAGGTTTCGTCGACGACCTGCCCGGTCAGGTCGGTCCAGGTCGCGCGGATCGCCGGGCCGTCGTCGTACGGGAGTTTGTTGAGCCGTTCGGTCGTCCGGATCGCCTGCTCGACCCGTTCCCGGAAGCCAGTCACCTCTGTCACCCCTGCCGGGGTTCGCATCTTCACCATCGTGCGATGCAAACACCGAGAGATCAGGCCCGACAAACAACAGCAACGTCGGCGTGCCACAACTGTTGGTTGTCTAGGCTGGTCAGGTGGATCTCGAGGCCGTCCGGACGTTTGCGGCGGTCGTCGATTCCGGTCAGTTCCAGGCCGCGGCCGACGAACTCGGCGTCACCCAGCAGGCCGTCTCGAAGCGCCTCGCCGCGCTGGAACGCGAACTCGGCGTTCTGGCACCAGGACAACCCCCACCCGGCTCTCGCCGCCTTCCTCACCCGCCTCCGGACCTGCCAGGTCAGCAGCTCCGGCGAGATCTGGGCCCCGGCCTGGGACGACTAGAGTGCCGAGCATGAAGGCGACGACGATTCATGCTCCGTTCGATGTCCGGTTGAGTGACGTGCCGGACCCGGTGATCGAGGCGCCCACGGATGCGGTGGTGAAGATCGTTGCCGGATGCATCTGTGGGTCGGACCTGTGGTCGTACCGGGGCGAGAACAAGATCACTCCGGGCAGCAGGATCGGGCATGAGTACGTCGGGATCGTGCAGGAGGTGGGCGCCGACGTACGGACCGTGAAGCCGGGTGACTTCGTCGTCACGCCGTTCGTCGCGAGCGACGGGACCTGCCCGAACTGCAAGGCGGGGTTGCAGTCGGTCTGCCAGAACATCGTCGGGATCGGCAGCGCGCGGGCCGATGGCGGTCAGGGTGAATACGCGAAGGTGCCGTGGGCCGACGGCACGCTGGTCGCGACCCCGGGGCTGCCGGATGACGCCTTGGTCCCCTCGTTACTGACGTTGTCCGACGTGATGGGCACGGGCTGGCACGCGGCCCGCTCGGCACGGGTGAAGCAGGGCGACACCGTCGTGGTCGTCGGCGACGGCGCAGTCGGGCTCTGCGGAGTCCTCGCCGCCACCCGGATGGGTGCGGGGCGGGTCGTCGCTCTGTCGCGGCATGAGGACCGGCAGAAGATCGCGAAGGAGTTCGGCGCGACGCATATCATCGCGGCGCGTGGTGACGAGGCGAAGGCAGCAGTACTGGAGCTGACCGACGGGGTGGGAGCGGACGCAGTACTGGAGTGTGTCGGCACCGACCAGTCGTTCAAGACCGCCTTCGAGGTAGCCCGGCCGGGCGCGACGGTCGGGTTCGTGGGTGTTCCGCACGGTGTCGAGGTGCCCGTTCGGACCATGTTCCAGCGCAACGTCGGGCTGGCCGGCGGGGTCGCCCCGGTGCGTCAGTATCTGCCGGAGCTGATGGCGGACGTGCTGTCGGGAGCGATCAATCCGGGCCTCGTCTTCGACGCGGAGCTGCCGCTGAAAGCGGTTGCCGACGGCTACCTGGCGATGCACGAACGCCGCAGTATCAAGGTCCTGCTGCGACCCTGAACCAAGTCCGGAACCAGGCGGCCGGGCGGTTTGACTTCAGGGCGTGAAGGCCCCCAACATTTGCGCACATTAAGGTGTCACATCTACACAACGTGCGTGGGTGGAGCGTTGACACCTGCCCGGGCGCGTGCCCAGAGTTGGCCCGTCAAGGGGGCATTCATGATGTCCAGACAGCTCCATGAGCTGATCGGAGAGTGAAAAAATGCGTGGTGGTTTGAGCAAGACCTTCGCGGTCATGGGTGCCGTGGGTCTTCTCGCGGCCAGTGCCTGCGGGAACAGCGACGACAGCTCCGGTGGGGGCGGCACGGCCAGCAAGGATGTCACCGTCTTCACCTGGTGGGCCGACGGTGGCGAGAAGGCCGGCCTGGACGGTCTGGTCTCGACGTTCGGGACCGAGTGCAAGGACTACAAGTTCGTCAACTCCGCCGTCGCCGGTGGCGCCGGTTCGAACGCCAAGCAGGTGCTGGCGAACGACCTGGCGGCCAAGAAGCCGCCGTCGACCTTCCAGGCGCACGCCGGCGCCGAGCTGGGCGATTACATCAAGAACGGCCAGGTCGACGACGTCAGCGACCTGTACAAGGAGTTCGGCCTGGACAAGGCTTTCCCGCAGAGCCTGCTGGACAACCTGACCGTCGACGGCAAGATCTACTCGGTGCCCGCGAACGTGCACCGGGCCAACGTCGTCTGGGCCAACCCGACCGTGCTGAAGAAGGCGAACCTCGACGCCACCAAGGCCCCGGCCACGGTCGACGCCTGGATCGCCGACCTGGAGAAGCTGAAGGCGGCCGGGGTCAAGGCCCCGCTGGCCACCTCCAAGGGCTTCGCCCAGGAGATGGTGATGGAGGTCGTGCTGCTCGCCGAGCTCGGTCCGGACAAGTTCACCGGGCTGTGGAAGGGCGACACCGACCCCAACGGCGCCGACGTGACCGCCGCACTCACGAAGTACCAGAAGCTGCTCAGCTTCAGCAACGTCGACCGGGACGCGATCGACTGGTCGGACGCGCTCGGCTACGTCAACAAGGGCCAGGCCGGCTACACGGTGATGGGTGACTGGGTCGCCGCGCAGCAGCTGTCCGACAAGGTGCCGGACTCGGCGTACACCTACTGGCCGGCGCCGGGTACCGCGGGGAACTTCCAGTTCCTGGCGGACTCGTTCACGCTGCCGACCGGTGGTCAGGACCCTGAGGGTGCGAAGTGCTGGCTGAAGGTGGTCGGTAGCGCCGAGGGCCAGAAGGCCTTCAACACCAAGAAGGGCTCGATCCCGGCCCGTTCCGACGCGGTCGCGGCCGACTACCCGAAGTACCAGCAGTCCGCGATGGCCGACTGGAAGTCGAACAAGATCGTGCCGTCGTGTGCCCACGGTGCGGCCTGCAGCCTGGGTCAGAACGACAGCATCCTGTCCGCCATCAGCCAGTTCAGTGGCAAGCCGGACGTCGCGACGCTGCAGAAGGCCCTGGCCGCCGCGATCAAGTCGTCCTGATCCGCGTTGTCCTCACCGGTTGCTAGAGATCTGGAGTCCTGAGCATGCATGGAAGGATCCGTACCTGGGGTCCAGGAGCGTTGGTGTTGTTGCCGACGGTGTTGTTGCTCGGGTACTTCGTCTACGGGTTGATCGCCTGGACGTTCAACACCTCGTTGACGGACAAGCACAACGCCCGGCCGGTCCCGACGAAGCATGTCGGGTTCGAGAACTACGTCAACCTGTTCGGTGAGGACCGGTTCCTCAACTCGCTGAAGAACCTCGGCGTGCTCACGGTGGCGTTCATCGTGGGCACGCTGATCTTCGGCGTGCTGTGGGCGTTGCTGCTGGAGAAGGGGGTCACCGGCGAAGGTATCTTCCGGTCGATCTTCTTGTTCCCGATGGCGGTGTCGATGATCGCGTCCGGCGTCGTCTGGGGCTGGTTGCTGAACCCGTCCCAGGGCGACGACGCGCGCGGCCTGAACCGGCTGTTCGACCTGCTGCACCTGAACTTCCTGGAAAATCCGTGGTGGACCGCGGGGAGTCGGTGGACGACGATGGCGTCCATCGCGCTGCCCGCGGTCTGGCAGTTGTCGGGCTACATCATGGCGCTGTTCCTGGCCGGCTTCCGGGGCATTCCGTCCGAGCTCCGCGAGGCGGCCCGGGTGGACGGGGCGTCGGAGTTCAAGCTGTACCGGTACGTACTGTTCCCGCAGTTGTCCCCGATCGCGCTGTCGGCGCTGATCATCCTCGGGCACATGTCGCTGAAGCTGTTCGACCTGATCTACGCGATCACCGGACCGAACCAGTTCCGTACCGAGGTGCCCTCGGTCTACATGTGGAACACCTTGCTCCGCAGCGACATGGCCAAGGCCGCGGGGATCGCGATCGTGCTGCTCGCGGTCGTCGCCGTCCTTGTCATCCCCTATGTGGCCTACACCGTCCGGCAGGAGAGCGAAGAATGACCGTCGTCGACGCAACGGCTGCAACCGGTAAGGCCGCTGCGGCGATCAGCCGGAAGCCGCAGCGCAGTACGATCAGCGACGGTTCGACCAGGAAGAGCCGGACCGTCCGCTACGTCCTGCTGCTGTTGTTCCTGCTCTTCGTCCTGACGCCGGTGTACGTCGTCATCATCACCAGCTTCAAGACCTCGAGCGACACCACCGCCGCCGCGCAGTGGTCGCTGCCGCAGACCTGGACGCTGGAGCCCTGGCGCAAGTCCTGGGAAGTCCTGCAGCCGTACATGGTCCGCTCGCTGTCGCTGGCGGTACCGGCCGCGATCATCGCGTCGCTGATCGGCTCCGCGAACGGGTTCGTGCTGGCCCGCTGGCGCTTCCCCGGCGCGAACCTGGTGTTCGCGTTCATCCTGTTCGGGATGTTCATCCCGTACCAGGCCGTGATGCTGCCGCTGCGGCAGACCTACCAGGACCTGGACGTCACCCGCGGCATCCCGACGCTGCTGATCACGCACGTCATCTACGGCCTGCCGATCTGCACGCTGATCTTCCGCAACTACTACGCGACCGTGGTGCCGAACGAGATCATCGAGTCGGCCCGGGTGGACGGCGCCGGCCTGATCCAGACCTATGTCCGGATCATCCTGCCGATCTCCATCTCCGGCTTCGTGGTCACGCTGATCTGGCAGTTCACCTCGGTCTGGAACGACTTCCTGTTCGCGCTGTTCCTCACCCAGCAGAACAACGGGCCGGTCACGCTGGGCCTCGCGGCGCTGGCCGGTGGTCAGAAGGTCGACTACGCCGCCTCGATGGCGGGCGCGCTGATCACGTCGTTCCCGACGCTGCTGGTCTACATCCTGCTCGGCCGCTGGTTCATCGGCGGCCTGATGGCCGGCGCCCTCAAGGGCTAGCTCGCTCCTAGGTGCTTCCTGTACGCCGTACCTTCGGCGTACAGGAAGCACTATTTGTGTGGGCGTCGTCACGGCGTGTCGAGGGCTTCATCCACAGGACGCGCGCACCGCCCTGCGGGGAGCAGGCGATCGGCGGTAATCTCGCCAGGGTGACCAAGTCACGAGACCGGGACGGACGCGGCAGCCATTTGCGGCTGGTCGACTCCGTTCCTGGTTCCACCCCAGGGCAGCCGCCGGCGGGTGCCGGGGGTACCGACCTCGACACCACGCCGAGTGTGGCTGTGCTGGACACCTTGCAGGAAACGCTTCTGCTCGACCTGGCCGCGGCTCCACCCGCGCTGCATCCGGTGATCGCGGAGGCCTCGGTCGCGCGCTCTGCCGCGTTGCTCGCCGATCAGTTGTGGCCGGCCGGGCAGCCCGATGAGATCGGTGAGGTGGAGCGGTTCTTCTGGGCCGATGCGGCCCGGGTGCTCGGTGAGCGGCGCGACCTGGATTCCTTTGTCCTGTTGACGAGTCTGGCCCGCACGGTCGGTCCGGCGGGGCGGTTGCCGCTGCAACGAGCGCAGCTGTCGCGCGGGCGTACGCAGTACGGGACGCCTGACTGGGTTTCGCGGATCGCCGGGTTCCGGCTGACCAGCGCGATCGTGTCCGAGGACGTCACCGGGGACGGGCTGAGCGTCGTACTGGACTATGACGACGATCAGCATCCGCACACGGTTGTTGTGTTTGTGGACAACAATCAGGGTGCTATCGCGAAGGACGTCTTTGTCGGCCCGCCGGTTGATCGGGTGGTCGAGGCGTATCAGCGTGGTGGGCGGGTGACCGTGCGCACGGTTCGGCCGGCGGTGGCGGCCGGGATCATTCTGCAGGCGCTGGGGGAGACGCACGATCACGACGATCCGCCGGTGACCGAGGACTTCGAGTTCTTCTCGGGGTTGCTGGTGAATCGCCTGACCCAGTTGCCGGAGCGACCGATCCGGCCGCCGGTGCGACCGCAGCTCTCCGGTCGGCAACGCGATGAACTGGTTGCTGAGTTCCTGGCCGCTTCGACCGATCTGCCGGAGGATGCGGCGGACATTGCGCGGTTGTGGATCGATCATGCTGTCGACCGGACGGTGGGTGGGCCGTTGCGGGTCAGTGCCGTGCTGGTCGAGTTGTTCCTGTCGTACTGGCTGCCGCGGAAGGTGCTTGCCGATAGCACCTACTTCGCGGCGGTGCCGGTGGTGGTGAAGGCTTGGCTCCAGTTCGCCGGTGAGCGGACGGCGCTCGATCTGGACGCGATCGAGGAAGCTGTCGACGCGGTCGATGTCTGGACGCCGGCTCTCGAGGCGGCGGCGCTGGCGGATCCGATCGGATCGCGAGCGGTGTTTTTGGACGACACGTCGGATGACCTCGAGGATGCCTATCGCACGCTGGCCGGCCTTGGTTCACCGCCGCGTCCTGACCTGCACGGTCTCGACAAGTCTCACGCGGCGACCCTCTCCGTCCTCGCCCCGCACGCCTGGCTGCTGGCCGGCGAAACCCTCGGCACCGACTACGCCGCCGAGGCCTACGAGATCGCCGACCGCCTGGTCCGCGACGCCCCCGACCTCCTCACCAAGGCCCGCCTCTCCACCTGGCCGCGAGCCATCGTCTGGCTCCTGGCCCACCGCCACCGCCTGGTAGGCCCCGGCGAACCCCTCACCCCCCTGGCCCTGGCCGCCGAACTAGCCTCCTCCCCACCCACCCTCCGCAAAACCGCCAAACTCCTCACCGACACCCTGATCCTGCCCCGCTGACTCAACAGGTGGGCATGTGGATCCTGCCCGACCGAACACTGTAAAACGATCTGCTACGGACCGTAGTCAACTTGTAGATCAACCTCTATCGTCGAGTTGGGCGATTCAGATATCAGGGGGCTGGCATGGATTATCCGCGGGGTTCGGAGTGGCGAAAGTGGGACCTTCACGTCCACACGCCGGAATCCATCATCAACAAGTACACAGGCGATGATAAGTGGGATCACTATCTAAGTGAGCTGCGAAACCTCCCTTCGGACATCAAGGTTCTAGGGATCAATGACTATTGGTTTTTTGATGGATACAGGAAAGTTTTGGCTGAATTCAAAGCCGGGAACCTGCCGAATCTCGAAAATATCTTTCCGGTCCTAGAGGTTCGCTGCGACAGTTTCGCCGGGACGGATGGCCACTTGAGTCGCCTGAATCTTCACTTGATTTGTGATCCGTTGGTTGTGATCGACAATTTAGAGGCCCAGTTGCTTCCGCTCCTCAGTGCGACATATCGGTTGACCGCCGGTGATGCTCCGTCTGAATGGTCAGAGATAGTCACCCGAGAATCTCTAATTCGCCTCGGTAACAAAGTCATAGAGGCGGCACCTCTTGAACATCGGAACACTTATCCTGGGCCGCTCGAGACCGGGTTCAATAACCTCAACGTATCCTTCGAAGAGGTGCGGAAAGCGATTCTTGGGAATACATCGCTCCGGGATCATCTGCTGCTCGGTGTAGGTAAAGCTGAGTGGTCGAAGATAAAATGGACGCCGCAAGCTGCAGCGAATAAGAAACATTTGGTTAATAGTGTGGATCTAGTATTCACTGCCTCACCTGACAGAGCTTCCTTTGCGAAATCGCTAGCGTCTCTCGCCGAAGCGAACGTCAACCACCGCTTATTACACTGCAGTGATGCGCACAGTTGGCAAGACTCCAGCCAAGATAACCGCCTAGGGAATTGCTTAACGTGGATAAATGCGGATCCAACATTCAAAGGACTCCATCAAGCGCTCCAGGAGTACGCGTATCGCGTGACGGTTGAGGAACGACCGCCTGCTCTTGCTCGAGTCGCCCAGTCTCCGCAATCGACGATCGCGGAAGTATCAATAAGGCCAAGAACTAATTCGGAGGGTATTGAGGCCGTCTTCGATAGCCATATCCCTATTAACTCAGGTTTCAGTGTCGTTATCGGCAATAAGGGGCAAGGGAAGTCGGCACTCCTCGACGTAATCGCTATGGCGGCCAACAGTGACCGGGATGCGGACTTTTCTTTCCTGGCCGATGGGAGATTTCTGTCGAACAATGGCAGGGAAGCAGGGCGGTATCAGGCGACATTGGCTTGGCGGGATGGTGCGCTTGCCGTCCGCGGGCTGCATGAAAGACACGACCGCAGCCGTTCGGTCACTGTTGATTATCTTCCTCAATCGCTTATCGAGAAGGTCTGCTCTGCTGACCCTGATAGTATCGCCAGGCGCGAGTTTGAGACTGAAATAGAGCGCGTTCTATTCCGCCATCTTGATGAATCAAAGCGGGGCACAGCAACCAGCTTGTCCCAGTACCTAACGCAGCAGAACGAAGTCGTCCAGTCTAGGTTGGCGGAGGCACGCAGAGAGGTTGCTGCCCAGTGCCTGGAGGTGACCGATCTTGAGGCGCGCCAAGCAGAACTATTGGCGATGGACCTAAATTCGCGAGAGGCATCTCTTCTCGAACGCATTAGGAGCGTCCATGATGAATTAGATGTTGTGACGGACCTGCTCAGGACCGGCGGTTCACCTGAGCAGCAGGAGCTAACCAGGAATGTAGACCTTGCTCGGTCCGCTGAAGCGGGTGTAATAGCTGAGATAGATGCTGTCAAGAACCGACAGAACATCTTGCATTCCATGACGGTCGAAGCTGCCGAGCTCTTATCAGCAATCACTTCGCAGATTGACTCGATCTATCAAGCATCGAATCGATTAAGTGAAGTCACCGAAATTAGGTCAGGAAACTTTCTCGAAATTGACTTCGATGATTCATCGATTGTGGCATGGCAGGTGAAGCAGACCGAAGAAATAGCTCGACTTAGTGATGATCTGGCCTCATCTGGTGGGCTTCAGGATCGCCTCGCGGTGGCGTCTCGTGCAGTGACCGAACTTATGGAAGACCAGTTTGCTGCGAGCGCTGAGATCCAGGTTGCTGTACGCCGCCAGACGGACCTACGTGCGCAGTTAGCTCGACTAAGTGGCGAGCCATCGGAGCCCGACTCGCTGGCGGGCGTCCGGAACCTCATGGCAGAGGTAGCCCACATCCCGAGCATGCTAGCGCAAGCATACGATTCTCTCGAAAACTGGTTCAAGAGAACTCACGAGCTTCTTCGCGTGATGATGGAGACTCAGAAGGACGCCCACCAGCCGGCGATGAAGTTTGTCGAGGCAAATGAATTGGTCCGAAGTGTTCATCTTGAGTTCGACGTCGATTTCCGTGTACGTGGCTTTGTCGACCGGTGGCTCACCACGGTAAACCGTCAAAAGCCGGGCGGATTCTATGACGTCAGTGGGCGAGAACGAGACAAGGTGATTCTGGATGGGGCTCCGCTGGAGGATCCTGAAGCTCTCTTTGCCAGGCTTAAGGCCCTGATTTCGAGACTTGCCTCCGAAGGTGGTGTCGAAGGCGGTGCTTCGAGGTCGTTGGTTTCGATAATGCGAAGTGGATACACACCCGAGAGCCTACTTTTCAGTTTCTATGGCCTGGAATGGATGGAGAGTCAATACGTAATCCGTTCGAACGGCTCCGAACTCTCCGAGCTTTCTCCGGGTCAGCGGGGGCTAGTTTTGTTGTTGTTCTATCTCCTCGTGGACAAGTCGGAACGACCACTGCTTCTAGATCAACCGGAAGACAATCTTGACAATCAAACGGTCAAGAATTCTTTAGTCCCCGCATTGCGGGACGCGGCGCGGCGACGGCAGGTTATCGCGGTGACTCACAATCCGAACTTTGCGGTGGTTGGCGATGCCGACCAGATCATCGTTGCGGAGTTCGACGGGTCATTCACCTATCATTCCGGTTCCCTTGCCGCAATCAATGTGGGCGGAACCGCAATCGACGTGCTCGAGGGGACTAGGAATGCTTTCGTAAGCAGGCAGGCAAAGTACACCAATGTCGTGGGAGATTGAGGCCGCCGCCACTGGTAGCGCCCGTAGACGATGAACCCGGCGATCAGGAAGGCGAGAGGTCTAGCCACAGGACTGGGCGAGCGTACAGCTCAGATGCTAGAGCTACGTGGAGGTCATGGGTGCCGCCACCTCCAGGCTAGGAGGTCGGATGGTGGGCAGGTGGTGGGGGTGGTTGGGGTGGGGCGGATGATGGGGGTATGCATGTGCGCGCGCCGGAGCTCAGGGGTCGGGGATGGTTGAACACCGGGGGGCGGGAGTTGAAGCTCGCCGACTTCCGTGGACGTTTTCTTTTGATCGATTTTTGGACCTTTTGCTGTGTCAACTGTCTGCATGTGCTGGATGAGTTGCGGCCGTTGGAGGAGAAGTACGGCGATGCGCTGGTGATTGTGGGGGTGCATTCGCCGAAGTTCGCGCATGAGGGGGAAGAGGCGGCTGTTCGGGCGGCTGTGGAGCGGTATGAGGTGGGGCATCCGGTGCTGGATGATCCGGAGCTGATCACGTGGGAGAACTACACCGCTCGGGCGTGGCCGACGTTGGTGCTCGTGGATCCGAACGGGTACATCGTCGCGCAGTACTCGGGTGAAGGGCACGAGCACGCCCTGGACGCGCAGCTTGCCGAGTTGATCGCTGAGCACGAGAAGGCGGGCACGCTGACTCGCGGCAAATCGCCGTACGTCGCGCCTACGCCGGAGCCGACCGAGTTGCGCTTCCCGGCGAAGGTGGTTGCATACGGCAAGGGATTCCTGGTGGCCGACGCCGGGAACCACAGCATCGTCGAGCTCGCGGAGGATGCGACGACGGTCGTTCGGCGATTCGGCACCAAGCGGCGCGGGTTTGAAGACGGCGCGGCTGCCTCGTTCTCGGAGCCGAACGGGTTGACCCTGTTGCCGGAGGAGGTTGCCCAGCAGGTCGGGTACGACGTGGTGGTGGCCGACACCGTCAACCACGCGCTCCGGGGGATCAACCTGACGACCGGCGAGACCCAGACCCTGGTCGGTACGGGCAAGCAGTGGATGGACGGCGACGGCACCGGCGTACTGAGTTCGCCGTGGGATGTGGCCTGGTGGCAGGACAAGATCTGGATCGCGATGGCCGGCGTACACCAGCTCTGGACCTTCGACCCGTTCACCAGAACGACGGAGGTAGCAGCCGGTACGACGAACGAGGGTCTCCGCGACGGCGCCTTGGAGCAGGCCTGGTTCGCGCAGACGAGCGGTCTCGCGGTCGACGGTGAGCGCCTCTGGCTCGCGGACTCCGAGATCTCGGCGCTGCGCTGGATCGACACCGAGGTGCACACCGCCGTCGGCACCGGGCTCTTCGATTTCGGCCTGCGCGATGGCAAGGCCGAGGAGGCGCTCCTGCAGCACCCGCTGGGCGTCACGGTGCTTCCGGATGGGTCGATCGCGATCGCGGACACCTACAACGGCGCCGTACGCCGGTACGACCCGCGCGCCGGCCTGGTGGAGACGATGGCGACCGGTCTCGCGGAGCCGAGCGGAGCCGTTGTCTCAGGCAACGAGCTGCTGGTCGTCGAGTCTGCTGCCCACCGGCTGACCCGGATCCCGCTCGGCGCCTCCGCGAAGCCGGATGAGTTCTCCACCCGGACTCAACGCCCGCCGATGGAGATCGCCGTCGGCGAGGTGACCCTCGAGGTCGTCTTCACCCCACCCCCGGGCCAGAAACTCGACGACCGCTACGGCCCGTCCACCCGCCTGCTGGTCTCGTCCACCCCCGAAGCCCTCCTTCGCGAAGGGGCAGGCGACACCACAGACCTGACCCGTCGCCTCGTCATCGACGAGCGCGTAGGCGACGGCGTCCTCCACGTCGCAGTACAAGCAGCCTCCTGCGACGATTCCACCGAAGTAGAGTTCCCCGCCTGCCACCTCCACCGCCAAGACTGGGGCGTCCCCGTAGTAGTAACCCCCGGAGCCACCACCCGCGTAGAACTCATACTCTCCGGAGCAGCTACTCGGTGATGTCGCGGTGGTGTTCTTCTACTACTCGGTATTCCTCTTCTACTGCTGGGTCGAGGGCCTCGTTGGGGACGCGGCGGCGGCGGTTGGTGATGTAGAAGGAGAGGGCGATGCCGGCCAGGCCCGCGAGCATCAGGATGTAGCCGACCGCGGTCAGGTTGACGGCGTCCCAGGAGTCGCGGACCGCGAACGCGAGGATCGCGCCAACCACCATCAAGAAGATCCCCACACCGATGCTCATGCCGAGCCCTCCTCGAAACGATCCAGACACTGACGACGCTACGCCTGTCCCGACGCCGGGGTCCATCACCGACGCGTGTCGATGGTCACCCTTCGCGACGGAACAGGCTCTGACGCCCTCCTCGTACCCGCGTCTCAAACGTCTCAGCGCGAGCTGAGATCCACATCACCGGAGACCGTCGTGGCGCTGATCTTGCGGACCGCGGTCGCGTTGTCGGTGAGCTCGTTGTCGACGTCACCGTTCCGGGTGTCGGTATGGATCTGGTAGTCGCCGGCCGGAGCCTCGACCTCGACGTCACCGCTGGTACCGCGGGCATCCACGTCAGCGGGCTCGTCGAGGGAGACGTGCAGGTCGCCGGAGACCGTCTTCGCGTTCACCGGGGCACCACCCTTGAGGTGCTCCGCCCGCAGGTCACCCGAGGTCGCGTCGAAGTCGAGCTTGCCGGCGAGTCCGTCGATCGCGACGTGGCCGGAGGTGAGGTGCAGCTTCACGTCGCCGGTGACGTTGGTGAGTTCGACCCGGCCGGACTCGGACTTGGCGTCGACCCCGCTGACGCCCGCGATCGAGAGGTCGCCACTGGTGTTGTGGCCGGTGACCTTCGTACCGCGCGGCACGGTCACCTCGAAGTCGACGTGGCACCGCCAGCCGCAGTCGCTGGTCAGCCGGAGCGTCTCGCCGTCGACCTTGTACGCATCGCCGTGCTTCACCAGGAAGTAGGAGCGCTTCTCCTTGACGGTGGTCTGGTCGCCGTCGCCGACCTTGATGGTGATGTCGGCGTTCGACGAGTCGAGCCGGACCTCCGAGATCTTGCTGGTCAGCACATGTTCGCCGTTGGAGTCCTTGTCGCCCAGCGCCCAAACCGCACACACCGCCCCTGCCGCCAGTAGCAGCGCACCCAGCCTTCGCGTCTCCGCCATCGTCATCCGCCTCTACTCGTCCCCGCCCAGCCTGTCGCTCGACAGTAGGTCGCAGGTCGGCACGAACGGATCAGGCAGAACCCCACCTCCGCCCTGACCCAAACCCCAAGAACAGCTGAGGCTGAGCTGAGGGAATTCGAGGTCATGCGGCCCAAAAAACACCTGAGGGTGCGGTGAGGGGGTGGCGGTCGTATTCGTCGCGGTTGACGGTGGCGAGGAGATTGTCGCCGAGGGCGCCTAAGAAGGTTCAGGCCTAGAAGTCATAGCCGTGCCAGTACGGGCAGTCAGCCTACGACGACGGGGCCTGCGTTCGTTGAGGCTGTCCGGGCCGACGAGGGCCGGATCAGGCGCAACCCTCAGAACTGCCCGGACGCGGCCCTGGCCTGGACAGGGGAGACCAAGCCAGGGTCGCGACGGTGATACGGGCAGAAACGTTGCTACACCAGGCGGAAACTCACCAGGGCAGATCGCGGGGCAGCTGATCTGCCCCGATCTGCCCCGCCGAACCTGGGGCCTCCGGCTCGGCCCGCGCAAACGGCCGAGCCGGAGGAGTCCGTCAGAACGCGGACTCGGGCAGGTCCATCACGTCGAGGTCGGTCATCTCGGCCTTGATCCGCTCCGCGCGCACCGACGGCATCGTCGAGCGGACGAACCACTGGGCCGCCGCGACCTTGCCGGTGTAGAAGTCCTTGTCCGCGTCGGACAGCTCGCCGCCGAGCTTCTCCAGCGCTACCTCGGCCTGCCGCAGCATCAGCCAGGAGCAGACCACGTCGCCGAGCACGTACAGCAGCCGAGAGGTGTTCAGGCCGACCTTGTACACGTTCCGCGGATCGCCGTTCTCGGCCTGCGGGTTGCTCGACATCAGCGCCTGGCCCATTACGCCGAGCAGCTTCTGGGTGTCCTCGAGCCCCTTCGCCAGCAGCCCGCGCTCTTCCTTCAGCCGGCCGTTCCCGGCCTCGGAGGCGACGAACTCCTGGATCTGCTCCGACAGGTGTCCCAGCGCCTTGCCCTGGTCCTTGATGATCTTGCGGAAGAACAGGTCCTGACCCTGGATCGCGGTCGTGCCCTCGTAGAGCGTGTCGATCTTCGCGTCCCGTACGTACTGCTCGATCGGGTAGTCCTGCAGGAAGCCGGATCCACCGAACGTCTGCAGCGACTCGGTGCCGAGTAGCGTCCACGACTTCTCCGAGCCGTACCCCTTCACCAGGGGAAGCAGCAGATCGTTCACCCGCTCCGCCTCGAGGTCGTGCTCCCCGGCGTACCGGGCCTGCTCCGCGCGATCCTGGTAGGTCGCGGTGAAGAGCACCAGGGCCCGCAGCGCCTCGGAGTACGACTTCTGGGTCATCAGCGAGCGGCGTACGTCGGGGTGGTGGGTGATCGTCACCCGCGGGGCGCTCTTCGCCGGGTTGGTCAGGTCGGCCCCCTGGATCCGGGACTTGGCGTACTCGAGCGCGTTCAGGTAGCCGCTCGACAAGGTCGCGATCGCCTTCGTGCCGACCATCATCCGGGCGTACTCGATGACCTGGAACATCTGGGCGATGCCGTCGTGTACCTCGCCGAGCAGGTAGCCCTTGGCCGGGACGGTCTCGCCGAAGGTGATCTCGCAGGTGGTGGAGACCTTGATGCCCATCTTCTTCTCGACGTTGGTGACGAAGGCGCCGTTGCGCTCCCCGGTCAGCTCGCCGGTCTCCAGATCGAAGTCGTACTTCGGTACGACGAACAGGCTGAGCCCCTTCGTACCGGGACCGCCGACGCCTTCGATGCCCTGCGGCCGGGCGAGCACCAGGTGCACGATGTTCTCGGTCATGTCGTGGTCGCCGGAGGTGATGAACCGCTTGACGCCCTCGATGTGCCAGCTGCCGTCGTCCTGCAGGGTGGCCTTGGTGCGCCCGGCGCCGACGTCGGAGCCGGCGTCCGGCTCGGTCAGCACCATCGTCGCGCCCCAGCCGCGCTCGATCATGTGGTGCGCGATCTTCTTGTCCCGCTCGGTGCCGTTGCGCCAGACCACGTGCGCGAAGTTCGGGCCGGCGGCGTAGATGTGGACGGCCGGGTTCGCGCCGAGGACCATCTCGGCGGCGGCCCAGCGCAGCGACGGCGGGGTCGGCTGGCCACCGAGTTCCGGCGGCAGCTCGAGCTTGTACCACTCGGCGTCCATGTAGGCGTGGTAGCTCTTCTTGAACGCCTCGGGCATGGTGACGGAGTGCGTCTCGGGGTCGAACACCGGCGGGTGCCGGTCGGCGTCCTCGAACGACTCGGCCAGCTCGTTCTTCGCCAGCCGGTCGATCTCGCCGAGCACCTCACGCGCGGTGTCGACGTCCATGTCGGCGTACGGCCCGTTCCCGAGCACCTCGCCACGGCCCAGGACCTCGAGCAGATTGAACTCGATGTCCCGCAGATTCGACATGTAGTGGCTCACACGGATTCCCCTGCCTCTTCGCTACCTTTACTCACGAGTAACTTAAGTATATACCCGCCAGTAACAGACGCAAAGCAAGTTGACTGAGGCGAGCGAAGAAAGGCGGGGCTGTGAAGCTGATCTACGAAACCCATTCGACGACGCTCGACAACGAGCGGGGAGTGGCGACCGGGTGGCTGCCCGGGGAGTTGTCGGCCGCGGGGGAGCGCGAGTCGGTGGAGCTGGGGCAACGCCGCCGAGAAGTCGACGCCGTCTTCAGCTCCGACCTGCGCCGCGCAATCCACACCGTCGAGCTGGCCGCGATCGACGCGCCCAGGTTCCAGGACTGGCGCCTCCGTGAGTGCAACTACGGCGACCTCAACGGCGCCCCGAGAGAACGCCTCGAACCGCGCCGCCGGTACGTCGACGCCCCGTTTCCCGGCGGCCAGAGCTACCGCCAGGTCCTCGACCTCACCCGATCCTTCCTCAACGACCTCAAACCCCTGTACGCCGGCCGCACGGTTCTCCTCGTCGCCCATTCAGCCAACCGCTGGGCGATCCAGCACCTCGTCGACGGCACTCCGCTCGAAGCCCTGGTCGACGCTCCCTTCAACTGGCAACCCGGCTGGGAGTACGAGGTCTGAGGCGGTACGAGTCGCGGGCACGGCACTGATAGACCAAGATGGGACCAGGGCGGGAGGAAAGTTACGGGGGCTGACCTGAGGAGACCCATGAGCAGCACCGGACAGCTCGAGATCACCCGGAACCGGCGGTCGTTGGTGGCTGGGACGGTGGGGAACTTTGTCGAGTGGTACGAGTTCGGGGCCTATGGGTTCTTCGCGACGGTGATCGCGGCGAACTTCTTCAGCGGGAACTCGGCGAGTGATGCCGAGAGTCTGATCAAGACGTACGCCTCGTTCGCGCTGGCCTTCTTCTTCCGGCCGATCGGGGCGGCGGTGTTCGGGCGGCTGGGTGACCGGATCGGGCGGCGGCCGACGCTGATCCTGGTGCTGTTGCTGATGACGGGGTCGACCACGCTGATCGGCGTGCTGCCGACGTACGCGACTGTCGGTGCTGCGGCGCCCTGGTTGCTCACGGCGGTGCGGGCGCTGCAGGGGTTGTCCGCGGGTGGTGAGTTCGGCGGCGCGGTGTCGATCATGACCGAGTTCGCGCCGAAGACGAAGCGCGGTCTGTACGGCGCCTGGCAGTCGTTCACCGTCGCGCTCGGGCTGCTCGCCGGTGCTGGGCTCGCCGCGATCCTGGCGACGACCCTCAGCAAAGAGGCGCTGAACGACTGGGGCTGGCGGGTGCCGTTCCTCGCGGCGCTTCCGCTCGGCCTGGTCGCACTGTGGTTGCGTCTCCGATTGTCGGAGACCCCCAACTTTGACCGGGTCAAAGAGTCGCCACAACCGCCCGCGGACAAGGCCGAGGTGGCGAAGGCGATCGCGCTCGGGATCGGCCGGCTGATGGGTTGGTCGGCCGCCGGCTACACGTTCCTCGTGGTAATGCCGTCCTACCTGCAGGCGACACTGCATGCCACGTTCCAGCAGGCGTTGGTGGCGACGGTCCTGGCCAACCTCGGGTTCGCCGTGTCGATCATGCCGGCGGGCTGGTTGAGCGACCGGATCGGCCGCCGCCCGGTGATGGTGACCGGCGCGGCGCTGGTCGTAGTACTGGCGTTTCCGTTGATGAATCTCCTGCAGGACAAGGGGAGTTCGAATGCGGCGAAGGGTGCGGCCGTGTTCGTGGCCGGGCTCGTCGTCGGGTTGATGGCGGGTCCCGGGCCGGCCATGCTGGCGGAGATGTTCCCGACCAGAGCGCGCTACACCGGCCTCGGCCTCGCCTACTCGCTGTCGAACGCGGTCTTCTCGGGCAGCGCCGGACTGATCATCACCGAGCTGATCAAGCGAACGGGTAACGTCGACATACCGGCGTACTACGTGGCGGTCACCTCCGCCATCAGCGTGCTCGCCCTGCTCACGCTACGAGGCGACGACCACCGACGGGAGCTCAAGGATTGAGAGTTATCGGTTTGATGTCGGGGACGTCGTACGACGCGATCGACGCGGCTGCGGCGGATCTCCGGATCGAGGGCGACACCATCGTCCTCACCCCGCTCGGGCTGCTCAGTCGCCCCTACCCCGATGAGCTGCGCCGCGACCTGGCCAGTTCATTGCCCCCGGCAGCCACCTCGCTGGAGCAGGTCTGCCGCCTCGACACCGGGATCGGCCAGGCGTTCGCCGCAGCCGCAGCCCAAGCAGTCGAGCAACTCTGCGGCGGCCAGGCCGACCTGATCGTGTCCCACGGCCAGACCGCCTTCCACTGGGTTGACGGCGACGAGGTCCGCGGCACGCTCCAGCTAGGCCAGCCGGCCTGGATCGCCGAAGCAACCGGCACCACCGTGGTCTCCGACCTCCGCTCCCGCGACGTCGCGGCAGGCGGGCAAGGTGCCCCGCTGGTCAGCATCGTCGACGTGCTCTGGCTGCGCGGCCGTCCCGGTACGCCGATCGCCCTCAACCTCGGCGGCATCGCCAACATCACGGTCGTCACCGACGAGCCGATCGCCTTCGACACCGGACCGGCCAACGCCCTCGCCGACGCCGTCGTCAACGAACTCACCGGCGGCCGCGCGACCTTCGACGCGGACGGCGTGATGGCCTGGCGCGGCAAGATCCACCCCGAGCTGTTCGCCAGACTCCTGGCCGAGCCGTACTACGCTCGTCCGGCGCCCAAGAGCACCGGCAAGGAACTCTTCCACCTCGGCTACCTCGCGAAGGCAATGGAAGGCCTGCCCGAGATCGCGCCGGACGACCTGGTCGCGACCGTGACCGCCCTGACCGCGCGGACCGTCGCCGACGCGGTGCACGCGCACGGCGGGACCGAGGTGATCGCCGCGGGAGGCGGGATCCGGAATCCGGCCCTGATGCATCGGCTCGCCGAGGAGCTCAAAGGAGTTCCGCTCCGGAGTACGGATGAACTCGGGCTGCCGTCGGTCGCCAAGGAGGCGTACGCGTTCGCAGTACTGGGATTCCTCACCGTGCACGGACTGGGTGGCACCGTGCCGAGCTGCACCGGCGCGCGGCACGCGAGTGTCCTCGGCTCGATCACGCCCGGTGCCGGTCCGCTTCCGTTGCCGGAACGGCCCGCTGTGGATCCGGTGAGGATGCGATTGAACTGACCCGGCTCGCGTGTGACGATCCAGCGGTGATCACCGCCAAGGAAATCCAGGTCGACGGCCGGCCGGCGTTGCTGACCGTGCCTACCGACGGACCCGTCACGACCGGTGTCGTCGCGTTGCACGGTTCCAGCAATTCGTCGTACCGGCAGGTGATCTTCGAGCATCTCGCGAACACGCTCGCCCCGCTCGGCGTCGCCGTGCTCAGCTTCGAGCGGGCACCCTGGCCGCGCGACGACGTGGACATCCCGTACGACGTGCAGGCGGCGGGCGCGGTCGCGGCGTACGAGGTACTGAAGTCGTACCACGACGTGCCGATCGGGTTCTGGGGTGTGAGCCAGGGGACCTGGGTCGCCGCGCTGGCTGCTCAGCGGTTGCCGGAGACGGCGTTCCTGCTGTTGCTCGGCTGCGCCGGAGTCAGCCCGGCCGAGCAGATGCGGCACGCGACGATCGAGTCCGTGCGACGAGCCGGGTACGACGAGGAGGCGGTCGCCGGAGCCGTGGAGATCCGGGACCAGGTGGCGGATCTCCTGCGGGGCAAGGTGGATCGGGCTTCGGTGGACGCGTTGCTCAAGCGGCAGGAAGACAAGCCCTGGTTCGATCTCGCCGGCATCCCCGTCGATCTCGGGGACGAGCTGCCGGTGTGGCACGGGATCGACTTCGCGTCCGAACCGCTCTATGCGACGGTCACGTGTCCGGTCCTGCTGATGCATGGCGAGGACGAGGCGAACCTGCCGGTGCCGGAGACGCTGGAGGTCTGGCGGCGAGCCGCGGCAACCTCCGGGAACACGCAGGTCGAGAGCGTCCGGATCCCCGGCGTCGGGCACTGGCCGGGGTCGGCCGATCGCTCGCTGGAGGGGATCAGCGCGGACTACACCGAGATCCTGCGGAACTGGTTCACTCGTTGACCCAGGCAAGGATCTTCGCGGCCGACTGCTCCGGCGTCCCGTCGCCGGAGACCGAGCGCGGGACCAGCTTGCGGAGCTCGGCGGCATCGGCGAGGGCGGCGGTGATCTGTTCCTCGGACCACCCGCGCGCGGCCAGCCGCTTCCGGCGTACGGGGTCCGGGCAGTCCAGGTGCAACCACCGGCCCTCGGGCAGCTCGCGGGGCACCGCCGGCGTCAGCAGCAGCACGGGAGTACCGGATCGGCGTACCAGCTCGGTGATGCGCAGCCAGAGCGCGTTGTACGCCGGCCAGTTGGCCGCCGCGGACGAGTCGGCGATGTCGATCCCGAGCAGCCGGCCCTTCGCGTCGAGCAGTTCGTCCATGTCCATCACGACCAGCTTGCTGCTGCTCCCGCGCAGCCGCAGGAGCTCGGGCACGACGGTCGACTTGCCCGCGCCAGGCGCTCCGGTCACCACGAACAACCTCGTCACGCTGATATTTTCACCCGTCCGCGCAACCCTTTCCGGCGGTTGACCTTCGAGTTGGTCGAAGTCGGAGGATCGGCGTCATGACCGACGAACTGCTGACCATCAGTGCCTTCGCGCGCCGGGTCGGGCTGGCCCCGAGTGCGCTCCGCTTCTACGACGATTGCGGGCTGCTGCGCCCGGCGGAGGTGGACGAGCAGAACGGGTACCGCTACTACTCCCCGTCGCAGGAACCGCGCGCAACGCTCCTGCGGGATCTCCGCGAGATCGACCTGCCGCTGGCCGACGTGCGGGTCGTGCTGGACGAAGAAGCGGCGCGCGGGGCGGCGGTGGCCTCGGCAGCGGCGCACCGGGTCAGCACGCGAGCGCCGTACTGCGCCGCGGTGCGCGCGATCGCGAC